>MHBL01000385.1:0-114930 GCA_001803235.1 Lentisphaerae bacterium RIFOXYA12_64_32 | reverse complement strand
CGGCTCGCTCCCGCATGCCGGACCGAGCCGGTCCGGCCACGTTGGGCGTGCTTGCGCACTTGAGGTGGCTAAGTCGACACGCCCCGAAGGCGGAACTACGAACCGGGGGCGGTGCCGCCACGCTCCGAATTCTGACCGCCGCGGTTGTGGCCGTGGTTCTCTGCGCCCTGGCCGCCGGGGCGCAGGCGCCATCCGCCCCGGCCACGGACAACGTTGACGACCTGCTCAAAGGGCTCGACAACGCCCTTGCCACGCCGCCCCCAATTGCGCCGACCCAACCGACGCGCGCGCACCTCGCGTGTCTGGACAACCTCCACGGCAAACTCGAGTTGAGCGGAACCCACTACTGGGTGGACGCGGAACCGCCGGGCGGTCAGTGGAACTACCAGGACTGGCTCGGAGCCAGCCGTCTGAAACTGTCCACATCTCAGCCCGTTGCCGGCTGGAACGTGGTTGCCAACACCTGGCTCGAAGCTGGAACCCAGGAGAACACCTGGGCCGGCGTCAGCGAGTGGCCGCAGGACGACGACCGCCGCCGCCGTCATGTCGAGGTCAACGAGTTGTACGCGACCCGTTCGTTCGGAGATTACGACCTGACGTTCGGCCGCAAGCTCCTGCCCAACGGTATCTCGACCCTGTTCTCGCCCGCGGATCGCTACGACGCCTGGGACCTGAACGACCCCGTCGAGCACCGGGACATGGGGACTTGGCAGGCGCGCATCGACCGCTATGCCGGGGACGCGACGTTCACCGCCGTGCTCCTCCCGGTCTACCAGATTCACAAAGCGCCGTCACCCTGGTCCCGCTGGTATGGCAGCGCGTTTGACTACGACTTCCGTTACGAGGCGACGCAGGCCTTTGACCTGGCCCCAGGCCCTGACGCGAATGACACCGAGGTGCCGGAGGAACTGTCGACGTGGATGGAGGAACGCTCGCTCTCACTCGATCAGCTCCCGGTCGATCCGACCACCGGGGAACTGAGGGCGAAACGAACCGTGCCGGACGTGACGTGGCGGAACCTGGGCACCTTGCTCCGCGCCAAGACGACGTACGCGGGATTCGACCTGTATTCCTCCTTCTCTTACTGCTACAGTCCATACCCGGTCTTGAAAGTCTCACCCGCCACAGCCCAGGCCATTCTGGCGCAGAAGCGCCTGGAACTGGAGGTCACCCCGGTGCGCTACGCCTCGGTGGCTGCCGGTTTCTCCACCACGGTCGGACGCTGGGAATTCCATGGCGAGGGCATCCACAATCAGGCCGAGGCCGGCCGGGACGACAGCTACTTGAACTATGCCCTAGGCACGACGGTCGGGGTTGACGAGGTGGCGCAGTCCCTTCACTGTCAGAGCATGAACCTGGTGGCCGAGTACTTCGGTGAATGGGAGACGCAGTCCCAGTACGCAGAGGGATACGTCATCAGTTCGCGGGAGACCCGCCTGGGGCAGCGCGATATTGCCGTGGCGGCTGAACTGAAGGTCAACGAGGGCTGGACTCTTGCGGCGGCAGCGCATCACGAACTCAGGCGCGAGGGACAGTTCTACCGGTTCGAGGTCCGAAAGCGCCTGACCCCATCGCTCCTGCTCTCGGGCCGCGTGGAGTTCTTCAGTGGGCCGCTGTTGAGTTACTACGGCCTGTGGCGAAACAACGACCGCGCGGTGGTCACCCTGGAATACAGCTTCTGATCCTGGCCTTCCCCGCCCAAGCACCGCCATTCTCGCGCCGGGTTGGGTGGTGGCGCCGGCCGGCCGGGGTGCTCAGAGTCCGAGGAGTCGGACGGCATTTCCGCCCATGACTTTGTCGAAGGCCTGGGCGGAGATGTGGTTTGCCTCACGGGCTTCACGCAGGAACCCGAGCAGTTCGCACTTGTCGTTGCTGGGCACGCAGATGTCCAATCCCATGAGGAGGCGGTCTTGGAAGTCGTCGATGAAGCGGTAGGCCCAGTCCGGGTCGCGCGCCAAGGCGTAGTAACCGCTGCCGGCGGACAGGTCGCCCCACATGTTCGGGTACCTGCGCATGAGTTCCAGCACCCGACCGCCGGGCGCCACCTTGCCCTTCGGATAGCCGTTGCGCTCGGCGAGTGAGGGGTTGGGCGCCACTTCACTCCACCAACCGGGCGAGTGACCGATGAACTGCACGTTCGGGTACTTGCGCACGGCGCGCTCCAAGTCATACAAGCCGGGTTCGGTGATGATGCCGTAGGTGTTGAACTCCTGCGTGGCGACGTGGAAGAGGAAAGGCAGGCTCAGTTCGTTGCAGGCGCGCAGCAGGCACTGGTAGCGCGGGTCGTCCCAGTGCAGGTTGGCGGTGGCCTCGCCCAGGCCGCG
This sequence comes from Lentisphaerae bacterium RIFOXYA12_64_32, assembly GCA_001803235.1. Lineage (GTDB taxonomy): Bacteria > Verrucomicrobiota > Lentisphaeria > Oligosphaerales > YB12-FULL-65-16 > YB12-FULL-65-16. The sequence goes on along the minus strand of MHBL01000385.1, from coordinate 112,606 downwards.
AGCCCCGAGCGACTTGTAGTAGGTGAGGATCGGCATGAAGTCGTAGTTCACCGAGTTCGACTCGAGCCGCGGATCAACGTCACAGAACTTGATGAACCGGTCCGGGTACTGGTCGCAGGCCTCGAAGACTTCCTCGACGGATTGCACGAAGTGGTAGGTCTCGGGCGACGAGAGCGGCAAGGCCACCATCTTGTCGATCCCGACCCGGTCCATGATCGCGACCAGTTCGGTTGCGGTGACCACGTTCTGTTTCGCGCGCGGGTGGGGGAAAAGCGGCCGGGGAATTACGTGTTCGTGAATGTCAATGACGGGCATGTGCGTTCTCCTGCAATCTCACGTGTGGGAAACCGCGCTCGCCTCAAGCGGCTGCAACTCACCTTAGCGCCCGGGCGGCCACGGGTCAAGGGCGAAGTTGCGCGGCAGGTGATGCGCCTGGCATTGCATTCCGAGACCCTCAGTAGCATTGGGCGCAACGGAATCGAGCAAGGCTGGAGCCATGCTCCACTTCGCCCGAGGCCGGGGGAAGACTCACTCCGACACGATGCGGAGCAGGGCAGGGGAGTGGGCGGCCGGGAACCGGACGGTCTCGTCGATGAACTCGCCCAGGCTGAACTTTGATCCGGGCTCCACCTCGATCAGCGTGGTTCCCGGCCTGGGGACGGAATACGTGAGGCCGCGAAGGACCTTCCGGCGCCGCGCGTCGGGTGTGAGCTGATGAAGGTACGCGTCTGTGCCGGTTCGTCGGAGCGTGGAGTTGAGCCGCCTTGTCCGCAGGTACTCGCCCGGGTCGAACGGGAACGGCGACTCCACCCGGAGCCGGTGCGGTGTCCATCCGTCCGGCGCAAGACCGAGGAGCGTCGCCCATCCGTCCAGGTGCCGGTTCACGCGTTGCACAGCGTCGGGCGAATCCAGCATGGTCTGGAGCTGCGGCAGGGCATCGCGGAGCCAGACGTGGCAGGCGAGGTCGGCGCCCGTGACCCATGCCCAGGCTTCGTCATTGGCCCACACCGGGATGTCGGTGTCGCGGTACCATGGGATCAGGGCGGGTTCGGCCAGCATCAGTGCCCGGGCCAGGGCGACGCCCACGATTTGCCGCGGTGCGCCGCGCGCCAGGTCCCCGACGCTGACCCGGAACGCGACTGGCGCCTCGGCGTCACGCACGCCACGCAGGTGTTGCTCGAAATCGGTCAGGGAGAACGGCCGTGTCTGGCGAGCCTGAGTCAGGGTGGCGACCTGTTCGGGCGAATCGCAGGCGCCGCACGTGGCGCAGGCGGCGTTAGCCCAAGTGCGACCGAGGCAGTAGTCCACCTCGCGGAACTCGCGGGCGCGTGTCGCCGCCTCGACGAGGAACTCGCGCCGGACGCCGGGCTCGATTCGGACCCAGGGGGTCGTGCCGCTTTCCGCGGGTGAAATGCCCCGGCGCAGTACGGCCGGGTCCAGCCCCGCGGCGCAGAGTGCTTGTTCGAACGCGGCGGCGAACGCGGCCGACACTTTGCGGTAGTAGACGAACCCGGTTTCGCGCAACGCCTGCAGCAGCGCGGTCTGGACGCGCGGGTCAGCGGCCCGCGCCAGGATTTGCGACACGCGGTAGTCCTCGACATCGGCGGACTCGCGGAACTCGAGCTGGCGGGCGCGCACCAGGCCCGCGGTTCTGTCGATGATGCGCGCCACCTGTTCGGGATCGGGCGCGTCCTCGAACTCCAGCGGGGTCCAGGGGAACCGCACCAGCGGTGTCATGGAGAAGATGATGCGCACGCCGCGGGCGTGATGGGTGCAGAGTGTGCCGATGCGGCCCAGGAGTCCGGCGAAGGCGAGGAAGTCCTCGTCCGCTTCCAGCCCGGTGGCGATCAGGAAGATCTTCAGTTCCCGGGGTTGTGCCGACAGGATGGCGCGGAGGCTGGCGGCGAGGTCGGGTTCACTGATGTTCTTGTGCAGGTAACGGCGCAGTCGCGGTGAGATACCCTCGAGCCCGCAGGAGAACGTGCTCTTGCCGACGGCGCGCAGGAACGCGACCATGCCCGGGTCGTGCGCCAGGGCGTCGAAGCGCTGGCTCTTCAGGCCGATCCGGCGGAACAGCGGGACAAGGTCCCACAGCAGGCGGTAGAACTCCGAGTGCTGGTTGAAGTTGAAGCTGAACAGGTCGATCTCACTCAGGCCCATGTGCGCCTTGGCTTGCAGCGCGGTGCGGAGAAGCACACCGCGGGAGCGTTCCCGGTAGGGTCGGTGCAGCCAGGCCTGGGCACAGAAGCCGCAGAAACACGGGCAGCCTTCGCTGATCTGCAGGTGCCCCGAACCGATGCGATCCGGGTGCAGCGGCACCGGGCCGGACTCGAGCGCCTCCGCGCGGTCGAGGTCCTGCGCCACGGCGCGGCCGTGTGTCGCACTCGAGTCTGCCGGGATAAACAGGCCGGGCACTTCGGCCGCGAGTCGTGCCAAGGTCTCTGGCTTGGACCGGCCTTCGTTTTTCGCATCACGGCAGATTTCGAGGATGCGGCGCAGTGCGACCGTGCCTTCGCCGACGAACACCGCATCCACGAAAGAAGCGCCGATCCAGACGCAGGAGGCGTACAGCGCGTTGGCGCCGCCCAGGAGGATAATGGGCACGTCCGCCCGTTGCAGGCGCTCTGGGTCGGTCAGCGGTATCCCGCTGCGTTCCAGCATGATGGGGAGGTTGACGAGTTCCGCGCCGACCGAGTTGGAGAACCCGATCAGGTCGAACCCGGCGGGGCCGAGCTTGGTCTGCGTGCCGAGCAACCAGGGCACACCGTCCCGGCCAAACCGTGCCGCATCGCGCGGCGGCGGGAGAAAGGTCAGGTCCGGGAACACGCCGTCCGTGCCGGCCGCGATCTGGTACAGGAGTTGATGCGTGAAGGAATCGACGGTGTCGTCGAAGGTGGACAACCGCGCGAACAGCACGCGCAGCGGGCGTTGCTCGTATTCGGTCGCCGGCAGCCGGTTCAGTTCGTGCCCGTGCAGCCAGAGCCCGTTCCCGGAGAGTTCCGGGCGGACCTTGTCGTACCAGTCGTGAAAGCGGGTCACCATTTGTTTGTGCCTGGGGCACGCAAGGAGTAAATGACGGGCAGACGGACCTTCTCAGGGCCAAGAACCGATGGCATGGGGCTCACGTGTTGGGTGGGAGTCGGTTGAGGTTGTAGACTTCGCAGTGTCGATCAACGGCGAACTCCTCCCGCGCCGAAATCCGTGACCGCGCATTCATATACTGGCCAAACGCGTACTCCGCAAGTCGTGTGGCAGGGCGAAGCGTCAGGACTCGCGGTGGATCATGTAGTCTGCCCATGCGAGGAGGCAGGACTTGCGGAACGAGTCCGGCACCGGTTCGAGTTCGGCAATGGCGTTTCGGAGCCGTTCTTCGGCCAGGCGTCGGGTGAAGTCCACGCTGCCAAGATCGAGGAGCAGTCGGGTCGCCTTGGCGATGTCTTCCGGAGCAGCATCGTGATTGCCGACGACCGTGTCGAGCAACCGGCGCTGCTCCTCTTTGGCGTGCCGGAGGGCGTGGAGCAGGATGATCGTCCGCTTGCCCTCGCGCAGATCGGCCCCTACGGGCTTGCCCAGTTTGGCCTCAAGCCCGACCACGCCGAGAATATCGTCCTGCAACTGGAAGGCGGTGCCGCACCCGGCGGCAAAGCGCGAGATGGCTTGGGAGATGGCGCACGAGTCAGGGACGGCGTTGGCGCCTAGACAGGCGCCTGCGAGGCCTGCGAAGCCATAGAGTACGCCTGTTTTAAGGTACAGCATTTCGAGCACTTCCGACTCTGTCAACGAATCCACCGGGCGGCGGCTGAACTGCACATCGAGCGTTTCGCCGGCGATCAGGCGTGGCACGACCGAGGACTCCATGTGGTGCAGGAGTTCGACAACCACATCCGACCCGATTCGGCCATTTCGGCAACACTCGAGGAACATGGAGACAGCCCAACCGTGTTGGACGTCCCCCGTCAGGATGCCGATGTCACGGCCGTACCGGCGGGCGGCGGCTTCATCGTAGGCCCACTGGGTCCTGGCCCATTCCGCCGCCTGCACATGCACTGTCGGATGACCGCGTCGGAGGCGGTCGTTGTCGATAATGTCATCGTGCACCAGAGTCCATGTGTGGCAGACCTCCACCGCCGCCGCCGCGGGGATGACGGTGTCCTCCTGTCCCCCGGTGGCGCCACAGGCGAAGATGAGTACCGCCGGACGCAGACGCTTGGCCGGGCGCTCAAGGTAAGCGTAGATGGCATTGCGCAGGTGTTCGGGGGCAAAACCGGCATGGAAGCGTGGTTGCAGGATGTAGGCGTCAACCTGTTTTTGGCAGGCGGCGATTTCGGCAAGCAACTGCGGGTGTGAGACAGCGGGCACCTGGGACCATCTCCTTGTCGAGGTCGCGTAGACCGCGGCATCATCCCTGACCGACAACGACCATAGCCATCAGAATATCGACGGCAAACGTGAAGGTGTCAACACAGTGCGGCGGTATCTGGTAATGCGTCAGCGCCCCCCGGCCGGCGGACCGGCCGGTCATAGGTTGATGTTACTCGCGCCGGTTCGCGCCGCCGCGGGTCTTGCATGCCTGCCGTAGCGGCTCCGCGAAGGCAGGCGCCCGGACGAGCCGGGCGGCGGCGCGGAGTGACACGCGAGTAACATGGGAGCAAAGGGTGGAGCATAGCCCCCTGCCTCCTCGTGTGGCAGGTGAACGGCTTCACTTGGTTACTACGCCGCGCCGTGTCCCCTCTCTTCCCTTTCCCTCATCCGCCGGCGGCGGACGGGGGAAAGGGAAGAGAGGGGGGGGGGAGCGCCTACGTTTGGCGGGCGAACCCGATTCACCCGTGGCACAAGGCCACGGGGGTCTCACGCATGGGGCAACGCGCCGTCGTTCCACCCGCCATCGACGGACGCAATGTAATCCCGTTCCCGCTCCGACTTGCGAACGGGGCATTTTGTTGTATACGTACAAAGAGGTCAAGCCGGGCGGTGGTCGACTATAGTCTAGGGGTATTTCGGTTAGGGAATGGTCCTGAAACGTTCCGCCTGAATGTGGCTTGAGGCAGTTGGAGTGTCTTTGATGACATGGGAGGAAGGACGCATGAGACGGAGTATGACCCTGCTTGCCTTGGTTTCTGCCGGAGCGTTGACTGGATGCACCGCCGTAAAGAGCGTAAGGACCGCAGGATCTGCGACATTTGGCGACGACGTGGCCTTTGCGCGGAAAAGTACGTTGGTGGTGGTGCTCTCCGGTTCCGAAGGTCGCGCTGCGGTAGCGGTCGCTCCCAAGCTCCAGGGGCGGGTTCTGACCAGCACGTCGTCTGGCCAAGGCGGGATGAGTTTCGGTTGGATCAACCGCGCCTTGCTGGCGGAAGGCAGGCCGCGGCCGCAGATCAACTGCTATGGGGGTGAGGATCGGTTCTGGATCGGCCCGGAAGGCGGTCAGTTCTCGATCTTCTTCAGCAAGGGCGCATCGTTTGATATGGCGCACTGGTTCACCCCCGCTCCGATCGACACCGAGGCGTTCGACGTGGTGTCGTCCTCGGCCGCCAAGATTGTGATGAAGAAAGACATGCAGTTGACCAACTATGCGGGAACGACGTTCAAGTTGAAGGTTGACCGGGAGGTGCGGGTGATTGACACGTCAGAAGCGTGCCAGTTGTTGGGCCTCGAAAACGCGGAAGGGCTGGAGACTGTCGGCTTCGAGTCCGCGAATACCATGACCAATACGGGCGACGTGGCGTGGGACAAGGCCACGGGACTGCTGTCGATCTGGATTCTGGGCATGTTCCAACCGGGGACGGTCACGTCGGTGGCCATTCCCTTCACGCCGGGGCCCGATGAGGAACTCGGCCCCAAGGTGAACGATGCCTACTTTGGCAAGGTTCCGGAGGAGCGGCTGTCGGTGACCGATGGGGCTGTCGTCTTTGTTGCCGACGGCAAGTGCCGTTCCAAGATCGGCGTGTCTCCGCGGCGTGCCAAGTCGGTGCTGGGCAGCTACGATGCACTCAATGGGGTGCTGACAATTGTGCAGTACAACAAGCCGGAAGGCAAGACGGACTACGTCAACTCTCTGTGGCAGGAACAGGAGAACCCGTATGGCGGCGACGCCGTGAACGCCTACAACGACGGACCGGCATCCCCCGGCGCCAAGCCGTTGGGGCCGTTCTACGAGATGGAGACGTCCTCGCCCGCGGCCGCGCTGCAGCCCGGCGAGTCGATCCAGCACATTCACCGGACGTTCCACTTCACGGGCCCGGAACCGGTCCTGAACGCGATTGCTATGAAGGCGCTGGGAGTGAGCGTGCCGCGCATGATGTCGGTCTACACCAAAGTCTATGCGAAGTAGCGACGACGATGCGGCCGAGTGAATGGCCGCGGGGGCCGTGGGTGGCGGGACTTGTGCGGGGCTGGCGGGATGTGAAATCCGCCCGCCCCGCATCGTTTAGAGAGACGGCGTCAGCTCTTGTGTCGAAGGCTTGAGGTCCGGGCTCAAACGGGGCATGCTCGTCCGGGAGTCTGCCGGACAGAAACGAGCCTGGAGGGACGAATCAATGCGGTTTGGCGACGGACGTGACTGGTTCTTCGAGAAGCGGTTTGGGTTGTTTGTACACTGGGGGCTGTACGCCATCCCGGCCTGGCACGAGCAACTGCAGTGGCGCGGCGTGGTCCCGCGCCGGGAGTACATCAAACTGCTGAACCGCTTCAACCCCAAGCGGTTTGACCCGGAAGCGTGGTTGGATCTGGCGCAGGAAGCGGGCATGGAGTACGCGTGCTTCACCACGAAGCATCACGACGGGTTCTGCCTCTGGGACACGGCGCAGACGGCCTTCAACGTCATGAACACCCCGTACCGGCGCGACACGCTTGGAATGCTTTCCGATGCGTGTCATCGGCGCGGCATGCCGCTGTGCCTGTACTACTCGGTGGCCGACTGGAACCACCCGAACTATCCGAATCAGAATCGCAGCCACGAACTGGCTGGACCGGAACCGGGAGATGATCCGGACCTGCCTAAGTACAAGGAGTTCCTGAAGGCTCAGGTGCGTGAACTCTGCACCCATTACGGCGAGATACACGGTATCTGGTGGGACATGAACGTTACGGGCGATCGGGACACGTCCATTAATAACATGATCCGGGAACTGCAGCCCAAGGCGGTGATCAACGGACGGGGGTTTGACGAAGGCGACTTTGCCACGCCCGAGCGTGACTACGAGAGTTCCGCGGTGAACGCCGAACTGGCATTTGAAAAACCGGTGGAAGCCTGCCAGTCGGTGGGGCTTGAGAGTTGGGGGTACAAGTCGGACGAGGACTATTACACGGACCGGCATCTGCTGCAGAGCATCGACGGGATCTGGGCCAAGGCAGGGAAGTACCTGTTGAACGTGGGGCCCAAGGCGGACGGAACGTTCCCGCGGGAGGCGGTGCGCATTCTGCGGACCATAGGCGCGTGGCACACGAAGGTTCGTGAAGCGTTCGACGGTTGCGTTCCGGCTTCCCAGGAGACGGAGAATCGCGACGTACTGCTGACTCGCAAGGGGACCACCGTTTACGTCCACCTGCATCACGCGCCGCCGACCTGTCGCGTCCTGCTCAAGCCCTTTGATACGCTGCCACGCCGGGCAACACTGCTGAATACCGGCCACGCAGTGGACGTCAGCATGGAGAACCTACCGAGTCTGCACAGCCAACCGCGGAAGGCGTACCTGCGGTTGCGTAACTTACCGGCCAATCGCCTGGCGGGTACCGTAATGGTCGTCAAGCTGGAGTTTGATTGATGAATGTCGCTCGTCTGACCGGACTGCGCAATATGAGTGTGACCGAGGTACGCACCCCGTGCCTAGCGGGCCCCGGGGATGTGTTGATCCGCATCATGGCGGTGGGGGTATGCGGGTCCGACGTGCACTACTACACCACGGGGCGAATCGGGAGCCAGGTGGTTCGGTTCCCGTTCACGGTAGGACACGAGGCCGCCGGAGTGGTGGAATCGGTCGGTGCCAAAGTTACCCAACTGAAGCCCGGCGACCGGGTGGCAGTCGAACCGGCCATTTCTTGCCACGAGTGCGACCAGTGTCGGGCCGGACGCCCGCATACCTGTCGGAAGCTGAAGTTTCTGGGTTGCCCTGGACAATTGGAGGGATGCCTGGGAGAGTTTTTGGTCATGCCCGAGGAGTGCTGCCTCCCGATTCCGGACGGCATGAGTTACGAGGTCGCAGCCCTGGTGGAGCCCTTGGCGATCGGCTTGTATGCGGTCCGACAGTCCATCCCGATGCGGGGCGCAAGAGTCGGTATTCTGGGTGCTGGCCCCATCGGGCTCAGCGTCATGCTTCCGGCTCTGGCCGAGGGGGCTGGCGCTGTATACGTCACCGACCGAATCGACGCGCGCTGTGACATGGCGGCGAAGCACGGCGCGGTGTGGGCCGGAAACCCGGACCGCCTCGACCCTGTGGTGGAAATCTCGAAACGGGAACCGCTTATGCTCGATGTGGTTTTTGAGTGCTGCGGCCAACAACAGGCTCTGGATCAGGGGATGGAACTGCTCAAGCCGGGCGGCAAGTTAGTGATGATTGGGATCCCAGAGTTTGACCGGTATTCTTTCTCGGCGGAGGTGGCGCGGCGCCGGGAGCTTTGCCTGCAGAACGTGCGACGGCAGAATCACTGTGCAGAGCGAGCCATCGAGATGATCGCCACGGGGAAGGTGGCGCCGGAGTTTATGATCACGCACCGGTTCTCGTTAGCTCAGACGAAGGATGCGTTCGACTTGGTCGACCGCTATGCTGACGGTGTAGTCAAGGCCATGATTCGGGTCGATTGAGGTCTCAATGTTCACGTGTCAGGAATGTGGAACCGACTAAGACTAAGGCACATTTTGCATTTCAGATTTTTGATTGCTGATTTGCCGGCCGATGCGCACTCGCTCTCTGTCCTCCCTGCGGAGAAGGAGTCTGGTCGACAACACCGACTTGCCGTGCCGCCGGTGATGTAACATGTTGTGCGGAAGAGTCTAAAATCAACGATCACAAATGTAAAATGTGAGGACTAAGCATCAGAGTCTTTCTGATGACACCTTGATCCCGCGGGCGGGATGCGGCACGAGAGTCTGAAAACAGAGGTCCTTGGCATGGTTCACGGTTAAGCCGTTCAAGGTTGTCGAGGCTATCGACTGCAAACAGAGATTCGACCAACCGAGAATCCCTGAACGGTGAACCTCTGAACCATGCCGGATTCTCCACTCCAGGCGGCCAGCCGATGAGTACGATTGTCCAGAACCGCAAGTCCCACCACGACTACGAAGTGCTGGAGAAAGTGGAAGCTGGCATCGCACTTGTGGGAACAGAGGTGAAGTCCTGCCGAGACCACAGTGTTTCACTGGCCGACGCCTACGCCCGCATGACCGACGGCGAGCTTTGGCTTGTGGGAGTTCACATTGCCCCATACGCCCAGGGCAACCGCAATAATCACGATCCGCGACGCGACCGGAAGTTGCTGCTGCACAAGCACGAGATCCGGCGGCTTGCCCAGGCGATCGAAGCGAAGGGCCTCACCCTGGTGCCGTTGCGCTTCTACCTGCTTCGCAACCGGGTCAAGGTGGAGTTGGGCCTGTGCAGAGGCAAGAATGTCCGGGACAAGCGGGACACGCTGCGCAAGAAGATGGACGATATGGAAACCCGGCGTGCTATCCGGAGCCACAGCAGTGCGTAGCCTGGGTGATTACGGGTGCTCAACGGTGACTCAAAGCAAGAGAAGCCATGCTTGTTTCCGACTTTGACTACCAACTTCCTCCTGAGTTGATCGCCCAGGCGCCCGTTCCAGATCGCTCCTCCTCCCGCATGCTGGTCATGTCGCGCGATACGGGGCGGTGCGAACTGCGCGGGTTCGGGGACTTTCCCGGTTACCTGCGCCCAGGCGACTGCTTGGTGCTCAATGACACACGGGTGATACCAGCGCGGCTTCGAGGGCGCCGCTTGCCGACGGGCGGTCAGGTCGAGGCACTTGTCCTCGAGGCGTTGAGCGAGACGCGCTGGGCTTGCATGCTGCGCCCTGGGCGGCGCATGCGGGTTGGGGAACGGGTCGAGCTCGAAGGGGTCCCTGGGCGCGGTTTCATGGTGACGGCTCGACGCGCGGAAGGCCTGTGTGAAATAGAGTTCGACGCTCCTGGCGTGTGCGAATTACTCGAACAGGCCGGCCAAGTTCCGCTGCCACCCTACATTCGGCGCCCACCGGACGCCGCCGACCGCGAGCGTTACCAAACGGTGTACGCCGCCAAGCCAGGGGCTGTTGCGGCCCCCACCGCAGGCTTGCATTTCACCCGGGAGGTCTTGGAACGGATTCAAGCCATGGGGGTTGCGATTGCTCGCCTGACGCTTCACGTCGGCCCGGGGACGTTTCGTCCGGTCAAGGGGGAGCGTGTTGAAGATCATGTCATGCACGAGGAGGTCTACGAACTGCCTGGCGATGCCGCCGAGAAGGTGAACCGCGCGCGGGACACCGGCGGACGCGTGATCGCGGTTGGGACCACGTCGGTTCGAGTTCTGGAGACCTGCCAGGATCAAGGCACCGGCCGAGTCCGGTCCGGAGGTGGTCGGACGCGCATCTTTCTGCACACCCCGATGGTCCCGCGGGTGGTGGATGGCCTGCTCACGAACTTCCATCTGCCACGGTCAACCCTGCTCATGCTGGTCTGCACGTTCAGCAGCGTTTCACACGTTCTGAGCGCCTATCACCTGGCCATCCGGGAACGATGCCGTTTCTACAGCTATGGGGACTGTATGCTGCTGCTGCCGGGCACCGGGAGAGATGAGGGATAGGGGACGGCTTAGAAACCGTACGGTAACCTGCCGACGGAATTGCTGTTCAATGTGAGTCGCAGCGTAGCGTGGGGGGGGGGGGGGAGGTTGGAGCAACGGACCTGCGGCGGTGTTACGGCACGGCTTCAGCCGTGGGGGAAGCCCAGTCAACCTGGACACCCTTCGCGGGCGGGTCGATATCCAGGTCCATGATGATCACATCCGAGTTGAGTTCCTTGCCGCCAGTTTCCTTGATCAGGCAGATGGTGACCTGCTTGCCGTCCGGGCTCCAGGCGCTGTCACCGACAAAGCAGCGTCGACGAAGATGCTCGGGGGTCCCAAACGTATTGAAGCGTGTGAGTTGCTTGGGTTCGGTCCCGTCCGAATTCATGATCCAAAGCTCGGATACCAAGTAGTTCATCCACTTGGCCAGACCTCCGGCGTAGAAACGCAGGTTGAGACCATGGCTGGACATGAACACGATCTTCTTGCCGTCAGGAGAGTATGCAGGGTACTGGTCCCATACGTTAGGGGAGTTGGTCAGGGGCTCAATCTTCTCGGTACGCAGGTCCATGGTGTAGATGTCCATTCCGAAAACGGACTGGTCTTTGCCGAGATTGCCAGAGAAGACGAGTTTGTTCCCGTCGGGCGTGAATCCGCTGCTATCATAACAGTCGCGCATCTCGCCAGGTTGCAGGGTCTGGATGTTCTCAAGTACGGGCTTGCCGTCGTTGTCGATGCGGAAATCCCCCAGGAACATGGCCCTCTGGTTGAGTGTTGCGCCAGACGAGTCCACGCCAAGGTTGCCTGCCCAGAACAGTTTCTTGCCGTCCGGAGAGAACTGGGGCGAGACCACACCGCGCCGTGGCGGGTTGGTGGAAGCAACGTCAGTGATCATCCAAGGGTCTTCACCGCCACGAGTGCCAACCCATAGGTTGCAGTTGAGCCCCGTTCCAGGGAGGGATGCGGTATAGGAGTTGCTTCCCCGGTTCTGGGCCACGAAAACGAAGTATTTTCCCTCCGGATGCCAGGAGGCATCTCCTTTGTGCTGAACCGCAGTGCTCCAGCGTCGGGGCAGTGTGAGGCATCGCTGGCGGATTCCGTCCGGCGTCACCGAGTGCACGTTGAAGTACTGATTGACGCTTCGCTTGCTGATCAGAAGATGACCGTTGGCAGAAGACCAGTCGACGGAGGTTCCACCCTCCATGGCGGTAAGCCGCCGCATCTTGTGGACGAAGATTCTCTCATTCGGCTGTGACGTCAGCGGCTTGTCTTCCTGCGCGAGAAGCCCCAAGGGCATGACAAACACTGTGCCCAGGATGGCAGCGGTGACTCCGGCAGGAAGGAAATGATAGAGTTTCATAGGCATTCCCCGAGAGGTTTGCGTTCTTCCTTAACTATGACGACACCAATTCACTGCGCATTCAAAACGCAAAAGCAAACCCCAACCATAAACGACCCGTCCCGCGATTGCAAGTCTCTCTGGTGCAAAAGGGGACGGCATGTACGAACCCCGGCGTTTGACGAAGACTCCCTCTTGGTATGCTGCAGCCCTTCCGGTTCACAACATGCCGGACTATACTTGCGTCAGGCATTGGACGCAAGGTCGCCGTTTGATTTTGGGCTGCTTTCGGGCGCGAGGCGGGCGGGGAGCACCCGCCCGGAGGGTTGCTCAACTTGAAGCCTGGCGCAGAGGCGACTCCAGCGCAACTGCGGTCGGTCGTTGCGGATGGCAATGGCCAAGGCCTTCCGGGTTCCGACCATGACCAGCAATCGCCGCGCCCGGGTCATGCCGGTGTAGACGAGATTACGCTGCAGCATGATGTAGTGTTGTGTCAGCACGGGCATCACGACACAGGGGAATTCGCTGCCCTGCGACTTGTGCACGGTTACGGCATACGCCAACTGGATCTGCACCGCTTCGTGGAAGTCATAGTCGACCGGCCCGACATCGAAGTGGACGCGGAATGTCTTGTTCTTGGCATCGACGTGTACGATCTGGCCCAGTTCGCCGTTGAACACGCCTTTGTCATAGTTGTTCACTACCTGCATCACGCGGTCCCCGGACCGGAACCGGCGCTCTCCGACCTGGAATTGCGGTTTCGGGTCGGGGTTCAGCCGTTGCTGCAGGATTTCGTTCAAGCTCTGCGCCCCGCAGGTACCGCGATGCATCGGCGCGAGAACCTGGATATCCGTCACTGGGTTGAGACCGAATCGCTCCGGGATCCGCTCTGCGACCATTCGCGAGATGACGTCTGCGGCTCGTTCCGGGTCGTCTTGGTCGATCCAGTAGAAGTCCACCAGTTGCGAGGGCTGCACAGACCGCAAGTCAGGCATGGTTCCGCGGTTCACGCAATGTGCGTTGGAGACGATACGGCTGTGTTCATCCTGACGGTAGATTTCCGTCAACTGTGTCACCGGAATGCGGTTGGACGCAATGAGGTCATGCAGGACGCACCCGGGGCCGACGGAGGGAAGTTGGTCGCGGTCACCGACAAAGACGACATGGGTTCCGGGGCGGACGGCGATGAGCAAGTCGCGGGCCAAAGCGGTATCGAGCATAGAGACTTCGTCGACAATCAGCATGTCGCACCGCAATGGCCTTGAGCGATCATGGACGAACGCGCGGCTGGCAGGGTCCCACTTCAGGAGCCGATGGATGGTGGCGGCTCGCAGGTTGGTGCTTTCGGTGAGCCGTTTTGCGGCACGGCCGGTCGGGGCCGCCAGCAGGATCTGGCAACCGAGCCGCCGCGCGGCCGCCACAATTTGCCCCACGACCGTGGTCTTGCCGACGCCTGGCCCGCCCGTGATGATACTGAGTTGAATTCGAAACGCGGCGTGGACCGCCTGCCGCTGCGCTTCGTTCAGCCTGCGGTACCCCGCCCCGAGCGTCTCCACCGGAGGGTCCATTGCCCGGAACGGGGCGCGCAGAAGCACGTGCAACGCGGCAGCCAGTTCCGTCTCGGCGGTGCAGAGGCGCCGACAGTAGACGCAGGGCTCGGAATCTCCCGGAACCACCAACTCGGCCACAGCCCCTCCGTTTAGCAGGGCTTGTTCCAGGCCCGCGGCTGCGTGGGGTTCGTCGACGTCCAGGACGCGCGTCACTTCCTGCAGGAGCTGGCTGCGGGGGTAGCAGGTGTGCCCGTCCTCAGCCAAGCGGTCGAGGACATAGAGGGTACCTGCGGCGAGACGGAGGAGGCTGTCATGCTGGATGCCTAGCTCGTGGGCAATGCGGTCGGCGGTAAGAAACCCGATCCCCTGCACTTCGGACGCCAATTGGTACGGGTTCCGGCGCACCACTTCAGGGGCTGCCATGCCGTAGCGGGCCAGCATGCGAGCTCCGCAGCCAGGGCTGATGCCCAGGCCTTGCAGGAAGACCATGGCATCGCGCTGCTGCGAGTGCTCAACCCACGCCTTGCGGATGTCCGCAAGGCGTTTGCCACCGATGCCGGGCACCTCGTGCAACCGCTCGGAGGCACGCTCCAAGACCTCCATCGTATTGGCGCCGAATCGGTCCACGATGCGGTTAGCCAGTACGGGGCCGATGCCGTAGACCAGGCCCGACGCCAAGTACCGTCGCACCCCCGCTTCGGTGGTGGGCAGTACGGCGCGGAACTGCGAGACGCGGAATTGTTTGCCGTGCTCCCGGTGCGTCTCCCACCGCCCGGTCGCCTCGATGTCCTGGCCCTCGAGCAGGCCGGCGAGGGGGCCAACGCAGGTGTGTTCCTGTCCGTCTGGGCAGAGGAGTTTGATGACCACCCATTGCCCATCGTCACGGCAGAAGACGACTCGCAGGACTTCCCCGCGCAGTGTGTGTTCGAGGACCGACTCAGTCTCGCTGCGCCGGGGCTCTCCGGGCTTTACTCCCTTCGCGTATTGAAACAGTTCGTTGTCCACCGGTTGGTCTCGCGTTACGGGCAACCCATCACGATCGGCGGCTGGACGACGGCACGCCGGCGGCCGCTCGTTGCCGGACGGCCTCATACAGAAGGAGTGCCGTAGCGGTGGCCACGTTGAGCGAATCCGCCTGGCCCAGCATGGGAATGCGGACCTGAATCTTGGCTTGCGCCATCCACGCCTCGCTGAGCCCGTGCTGTTCAGTGCCGACCACAATGGCGGTCGGCCCCGTCAAATCCACGTCCGTGTAGAGTTGTGCCGCGTGCGGCGTGGCGGCCAGTACGCCGACGCCGCGGGCCTGCAGCCAGGCAATGGCCTCGGTGGTGGTCGTTTCGGCCACTGTCATGCTGAAAAGTGTCCCGATACTGGCGCGAACAACGTTCGGATTGAACAGGTCCGTGCAGCGGTCGCACAGGATGACGGCGTCCACGCCGGTAGCATCCGCTGACCGCAGCATGGTCCCCAGGTTGCCCGGTTTCTCGATGGCCTCTGCGACAATGAGCAAGGGCGGGAGCGGGCCCAGCCTGATGTCGGCCAGGGAGCGGTGCTGCTGCGGCGCGACAGCGAGGAGGCCTTCCGGGCGGTCACGGTAGGCCATCTTGCGGAACACGTCGGGCGTGGTCTGAAATACCTGGGTCCCGGTTTGGCGGAAACGCTCGATCAAGGCCGGTTCGTTGACGCCCTGGAACAGTTCGGGGCAATGGAATAGCTCGTCCACGGGAAACTGATTGGACAGAGCCCTCAGGAGCTCACGGTATCCCTCGATCAAGGTCTTGCCTGTGCGGTCACGGTCACGCCGGTCCCACAGGCGGACAGCGTCTTTGACACGGGGGTTCTGGAGGCTGGAGATCAACATAGCCCGGTACTATAGCCCATGGTGGCGCGAAAAGGATGAAGGTGGAAGGATGAACCGCAATGCGTTCGGCAACGGTGGCCCTCTGTCAAAGCCGCGCACGGGGTTAGGGGGTCAGGCTGTCGAGGTATTCGTGCAACCGTGGATCGAGGGCATCCCGGCGGGTTTGGCTTTGCCGGAATGCCTCGAAATAGAGTTCGAACTGCTGTTCGGGGTGTTCGCGTTCCTGACGGAAGGTCTCCAGGTAGGCATCCAGAGCTCGTTGTTTGTCCACCGCTTCGGCGAAGTTCCTGCGTGCCCGCCGAATGGTTCGTTTGAAGGCCGAATTCTTTCCTCTCCCGAGTTCGTCAATCGCTCCGATGTATTCCAAGAGAGGCGGCGCCAGGAATCCCGGAGCTTCCTTCATCAAATCATACATGGCGACCCTAGTCGCGCCCAAAGCATCGGCATCCGGGCGGTACTTCTCCATGTGCCGAGGCACTTCATCGATGGGAACCAGGACACAACCAAATGCCCCGCCGCCGGGGACTACCATGGGAACGGATTCCAGTTCCTTGAGCCGCTCTTGAACGCGCTCGACGGTAGCGGCTCCGCCGCTGCGCCGGCTGATTCCAAGTACGGCGTGCTCGTACCAGGCCTGGACCGTCTCGGCAGGTCGAAGGTATGGGGCAAGGGTCGCCGAGATCGACTCCGTGGCCGAGCAAGATTTCGCGTGCATGTCCAAGAGCGGTCCAAGGACTGTGTTGCCACGGGGCAGCGTTGAGCGCAAAGCGGTTGCCAGAACGTGGCAATGCACGGCGTAGAGGCGGTAGGCGAGGCCATACTGGGGCGGCACGGGCTTCTGCACCAGCCTTGCCAAGTTCGGGAAGACACCTTTCTCATAGGCGGGATGAACGCTGGCAAAATCCGAATTCTCGCTCAGCATGCCAGGCTGACTTCCACACAGAACGGCGTGGGCGGCGGCGGCGGCGAGCCAGTCCAGATCCCGTGGCGGCGACCGCTTCGCGTCGCTGCCGGAACGGCAGATGACGTGCCTGGTCAGCAAGACAAGGGTCAGGGCGTGGACCGCACTAACGGGTGATTCCTCTTCCATTAGAACGACACTCAAGGGGCGACTTGGGCCGGGGGGGGGCGTGTCCAACGAAACCCTGATGGTCGCGTCGGGGGACTTGGCGACTCCGACCAACTCATTGACGGCATCGGCGCACGCGCTGATCAGGGCGGTCAAGCGAGCGGATCGGTCGGCGGGAGCGTTCAATTCGACGTGGTGTCGTTTCAGCGCATCCGCATGCAACGGAGGAACGGAACAGGAAAGAATGCCAATGATCAGGAATGCCGCGACCCGCGCATCTATTCGCGGTGGCGGCGGGCCCTGCCGTGACTCTTTGTCGGTGTCGGAATGGACGTGTGGCCTCTGGAGGGGCAGGACACTTGGGCTAGAGGTTTTCCCAACGTATTTTTCGCCTTTGGCGCACACGCGGTCCATGACAACCCACCGTTCAGAAATGTCTGCCCTGAAGAGCCCGGATGGTGCTTAGCAGGTCGACGGCTTTCCGGAGGCATGGGTCCTGCTTCATAGGTAATTGACCGGATTGGGGCCGCGGGCTGAGCAAGGTTTCCCTCGCGAGGTCGTCTTCGACCATGAGGTCGGGCAGAAGCGGGGCCCGTCCCCCATCGACAGCCGGCATGTCGGGGAGAAGCACAACATCCCCGGATCGCAGTACGGTACGGCGCCGAGCGTATGGCAACCCCCGGGTGGGTTGCCCCACGACCAAGGCGCCGCACACCTCCCTTGCCTGACGCGCCAGTATCTCGGCAGCCCCCACCGTCGAGCGGTTGATGAGCATCACAACGGGGAGCTTTGTTTCGTGTAGAGTGCTCGTCGCCTGGGTTGCGGAATCGGTGGCATCTCCGCCCGCGTAGCGAAGATCGACAATCAACCCTTCGTAATGACCGCTGTTGATCTCGCCTATCAGACCTTCCATTTCCTGTACCAGTTGGGAGTTCAGGGTCAGAATCAGAACATAGCCGTATTTGCCTTCTAACGTGCCTGTCCGCCCCACGGCTGGTTCCGGGGTACTGGAGGGCACACTCCCGTCCGGCAGCGGCGGACTGATAGCGCCGTTGCAGTCCAGGGCATCCAGGACGGCCTGAATCACGGCGCGTCGCAGGACGGCCTCATCACCGGTCAAGAGGTGTGAGTTCTGGAGGACATCAAGGACTTCGGCCAGCGACTGCTGTACAGCCAGAGGTGCCGCGCGCTGGGGCGGCGGCGAGGGCGTTCCCGTTTCCGTCGTCGCCGCTGTGGCGCTCGACAAGGTTAGTCCCGCAAAATGGCCGAGGACCAGGAAGGTCGCCGGCAGGAACCATCGTTTCCGGAGTGGACCGTTTCGGGACGGCGCATAGGCCCACTGCGGGAGAGCGGTGCGGATGAAATCAGATGTCGAAGAGTCCGTCATGTCGTCAGTTCGTTTTGCAGTTCCGCGTCCGCGCGGGCGACTTGGTCTTGATTCCGGGCCCGGAACTCATGGAAACGAGTGGCCAGTTCGGGGTCATCGAGTGCCAGAATCTGCACTGCCAGCAAAGCCGCATTCTTGGCCCCCCCCCGGCCCACCCCCACGGTGGCAACCGGTACACCGCCGGGCATCTGGACTGTGCTGAGAAGGGCGTCAAGTCCGTTGAAGGAACCACCCTCAACTGGAATTCCGATGATCGGCAGGGGAGAATGTGCAGCCAGAGCGCCGGCGAGGTGCGCCGCACTGCCGGCAGCGGCAATCAGGACGCGAAATCCGCGTTCAGCCGCGGTTTCGGCAAACTCTCTGACTACGCCGGGGGTCCGGTGTGCAGACATGACGCGCACCGTGTGGGGCACCTCGAACTCGCGCAATGTGTCGATGGTGTCCTGGATCTTGGGCAGGTCAGACCTGCTTCCCATCAGTACCGCCACTTTGGCCGTCATGGATACGCTTCCCGTTTGCCTGGGTTGTCAACTTTCCTTGCCGAGCGCTGGGCAAGACGCGTCCTTCGTGCGGGCGACGGCGTGCGAAGCCGTTCACGATGCTACATTTGGCCCCCCGGGGCTTGCCGTCACCTATTAGGTCATCAGATGTGGCGGTTTGGGCCCCAGGTCGCCGATGTCCCAAAGATACGGCCGTTTCCCCGGGAGTCAATCACGTGGTATCGCCCGCGTAGTCCTTCATCGCCCGCAGATCATCTACCACGTCATACGCACAGGGATGCCCGCCTCATGCAGGTGGCGCTTCAGGTCCGCGATCCGGTAACCGCCGAAGTGCACCATCGAGGCGATCAGTGCCGCGTCGGCGCACCCCTCGCGGAGCACGGCGGTCAGGTGTTCGGGCCGCCCGGCACCGCCGGACGCAATCACCGGGATTTCGACGTGCGTCGATATCAGAGACGTCAACCTGATTTCGTAGCCTTCTTGCGTCCCGTCTGCGTCGATCGAGTTCAGGCAGATCTCACCCGCTCCCATGGCCTCAGCCTGCTGTGCCCACTTCAGTGCATCCATGCCGGTGGCGCGGCGCCCCCCGTGAGTGACCACTTCGTAGCCACTCGGCAACGGCGGACTGACGCCCACCCACTTGGCGTCCATGCCAAGGACAATACACTGCTTGCCAAAGGCTTCGGCACCCTGCCTGATCAGGTCCGGATTGCGGACGGCGCCGGAGTTGACGCTGACCTTTTCCGCCCCCGCCAGCAGGACCTGGCGGAGTTCGTCGAGCGTACCGAGTCCGCCGCCGACCGCAAAGGGGATGAATATCTCAGCCGCGACCCGGCGCACAACGTCCAGCATGATGCCGCGCCCTTCGGCCGATGCCGTGATGTCGTAGAACACCAGCTCATCGGCGCCCTCCTCGTAGTAGTAGCGCGCCATGGCGACCGGATCGCCGATGTCCACGTTGTTCTGAAACCGGACACCTTTTGTCGTGCGGCCATCCCGCACGTCAAGACAGGGGATAATGCGTTTTCTGAGCATATAAGACCTTGCCGTGAGCGCGTCATTCAATCTGGTGCACCGGATCGGGCAGAGGCGCGGGATCTGGCCGAGCTCGGTTCCCGGCACTCCTGGCCCGACGCGTGCGACGGCGGGGGCGACACGATTCCTCGATGCTGTGGCGCTCCTCCTCGCTGATGCCGAGTTCAGCGGCCTTGGCGTCAAGAATCTGACGGTCCGTCGCGGTAATCTCGCCCAGCCTCAGGATGGATTCAACCAACCGCCGGTATCTGTGCAGGGCGGCGAGGGGTGGGAGGCCCATTTGTGAACGGACTTCCTCCTCAATCTGGGTGGCAACATGCTCATCGATGCCGAGCCGTTCGGCGCGTCGATCCAGTTCGATCCGTTCGTCCAGCGAGAGAAACCCGTCGGTGAGAAGCAGTTCGATGATGTCCCGCAGAATGTCGATATTTGAAAGTGTATAGCCCCCGCCCGCGTGCAGGACGCCGCCCAGACCGGCGAGTTCGCCTGCCTGCGGCATGGCGAACGGTCGCAGTTCGGCGATCAAATGCGCGGCCGTTGGCGTCCTGGTTTCACGATCCGGTGACACCAACCGTTCAATCACGCCTCTTAAGAGGGGAGGGACCTGGTCAGGCCAACCGGTTGCGGCGATGATCTTCCCAGCGGCAGGAAGTGCTCTGGGATCGCCAATGTCCCGGACCCCGGGCAGGAGATGAAGCCTCTGCCCCAGCAGTGTCTCGTAGAGCATTACACCGACCGAGAACAGGTCCGCCCTGCCGTCGACGTCGGCGTCACGGACCAGTTGCTCCGGAGCCATGTAAAGGGGCGTCCCGAACACCTTTGTTCCCGAGTCTTCCACACCCCCGGCTTCTTCCGGCAGGTGCGCCAGCCCAAAGTCGGATATCTTCGGAACCCCGGTGTTGTCAAACAGAATGTTCTCCGGTTTCAGATCGCGGTGCACGACGCGAAGCGCGTGAGCAACCTTCAGGCCTTCCAGTACGCCCAGAATCAGGCTTACGGCAGTGCCCGGGGGCATGGGAGTCTTGGTCGCTCGGATCAATTCGCCAAGGTTACCCCCCCCCAAGTACTCCATGATGATGCAGCAGGACCCCCCGACCTGTTCGACGGTGTAGATGCTGACGATGTTGGGGTGAGCCACCTGTCCAGCAATCCGCGCTTCCTGAAGCAGACGCTGGGTGATCTGCGGGTTATCCTCAAACTGGTGATACAACTGCTTGACGGCCACCAGGCGACCTATCAACGCGTCCTTTGCCAGCAACACAATTCCAAAACCACCCATACCCAGGACTCGCCGCACCACGTACCGTTGGCGGAGAGGGTCCGGCAAGCTCGTGGACGGCAGAGTCGACTTGCGTGCGTCGGCAAGCGGTAGCGTCTCGGTCATTCCCTGCGCGCCGCTCTTGCGACCGAGGAACCCGAGGAAGAGTCTATCATGCGTCTTTTTCGTCATATGGCAATCCCTCTCACCCGCCCGAGGGATTCTTGCGTCCAGCACACGTTGAGCAATCTGATGAACCGGTCCGCAAACTGCCGGCGCAATGCAAATGCAAGAGTGAAAGCGCCAAGAGCGCAACCCAAGCCCAAAAAACCAAAATGCCAACGGCATTCCCAGCCGATTCAACTCGCGGCTGGATGCTGTTGGATCCCTGTGAACAACCGTGGTGCGGCTGGGTGTTGACGGGGCTTGAACGTGCCACATCCACCACTTGCGCAGTGGGAACGGTGCACTGTCCAAACCCGTTCATGGGACCAAAACTCGCTTGCCAAAACGTATATGCCGGATCGCATCCCCCGGAATGCGGTAAGGTAAAACAGACTTTGTGACTACACTTTGTATCGCATGTGTCGCCAAGCCTCGACCACGCAGCAAACCTTCAGGCCTTCGCTACTGCTTGGCGTTCAATCATGCCACATACTTTACCCGTCGTCCACTACTTTTCCAACTCACACCGCAACCAAAAGTCCTAAATTGGCATTATTTGTCACGATTTGGCTTGTATGGATTTTTGTGTTGCATGTCTGATAGGCGAGAACTGAGGCTTGCTGAAGCATGGCTACGTGCCGAACATCCGCACCACAAGAATCTGAAACAGCCCTGCCTGGAACACAGGGCTGTTTCAAGATTCGTGACCGTCGCGTGCAGCGAGTACCCCCGGCGTGTCCCCACGCCGGGGGGGCGGCCTGAGGACAGGCCGCCCCTACCAGGTGTGCGCGGAGGTGTGGCCTTCCGAGACGCGGCGCCAGATCTTGAAACAGCCCTGCCTGGAACATGCCGCGGATAGCAAGAAGGCTATTGGCAGGGTAAGTTTAGCGTCGGTGAGGCAGGGCGGGCATAGGGACTCGACGGATGGTCAACGGCGCCCCTGAGCTTGAGTTCAGGGCATGCGAAGTTAGGAGTCTGACCGTGACCGACGGAATCGCGAAAACGGAGTGGCGCCGACCGACGTGGGACGAGTACTTTCTGAAACTGGCGATGTTGGCTTCCGAAAGAGCCACTTGTCCGCGTATGCACTGTGGCTGCGTCTTGGTCAAAGACCGGCATGTCCTGGCGACTGGCTACAACGGCTCGCTCCCGGGGGCTGCGCACTGCTATACTGACGGTTGTCTGATTGTCGACGATCACTGCGTTCGCACCAACCATGCCGAGATCAACGCCATCTGCCAGGCGACGCGCCACGGTGTAAATCTGATGGCCGCCACGGCATACGTCACCAACATGCCCTGCACCGCGTGCGCCAAGGCCTTGATTGCCGCAGGCGTCAACCGTGTCGTCGTTTTTTCCGATTACCACGACACCCTGGCCGAGCGCTTCTTCCAGGAATCGCGCGTCGAACTTTTTCGGCTCCCCATGCCCGACCGCCTGATTGAGTATGACTTAAGCAAATACACGTCTGCGCGGTCGTGCTGCGGCGCATCGACACGCAGCGGGGCAGGGGAGGGGCAGCGCCGTGAGGTGTCCGGCAAAAGGCGCACGAGCGCCCCCGGGCGCAAATAACGGCCTGTTGGCCGGGCAAGATGGTCGAATGTTTTCGACCTGGCACCGTCCCGCACGTCACAGCGGCAGGCGACTTAGGGGGTCGGTTGTGACGAATCTTCGGGGGAACAGCGCCTGGCTCGCTCTATCAGGTCCAGAATGCTGACAAGTTTGGCGGGCGGCGGGGGACAGGCCAACCGGTTCAACTCCGACGGTGTGAGAACGGAGGCCAAGAACGCCTGAATGTCGAACTGTTCCCACCAGCAGTCCAAGATCTTCGGGCACACCGTTTTCTGTTCCTGGGTGCGGCAGTAGAGCAGGGGAACATCGTGCCCCAAGCGCGGGCACCGGACGGTCCGCCGATCATCTGCGGTTCTAACCCTCACGATCTCCATTCACTCCACCTCGACCCTCAATACCAAAATAGGTCAAGGCCACCGGGCGGCGATCGTCACCCGGTGGCCCTGGCAGTACGGAAAGTCACCTCCGGAACTACGGCTTCGGATAGTCCTTGATCTCGTCCAGTGCACTGTCAATTTCAGACTGCGGCAGTTCGTAGTCCTTCAGCTTGCCGCTCATGTACGCATCGTAGCCGGTGAGGTCCATGAGGCCGTGGCCCGACCAGTTCAGCAGGATCACTTTCTCTTTGCCCTCTTCCTTGGCCTTCTTGGCTTCCTGGATCGCCACCGCGATGGCGTGTGAAGTCTCGGGCGCCGAAATGAACCCCTCGGTCTGGGCCCACAACATGGCGGCGGCGTAGCACTCCATCTGCTTGACGGAACGCGCCTCGATGAGGCGGTCGACCAGCAACTGCGACACGAGCGGGGCAACGCCATGGTAGCGCAGTCCACCCGCGTGCACAGGGGGCGGCACGAAACTGTGCCCCAGTGAGTGCATGGGCAAGAGGGGCGTGGTCTTTGCGGTGTCGCCAAAGTCGTAAACGAACGGGGCCCTGGTCATCGTCGGGCAAGCGGCGGGTTCAACTCCGATGACGGTGAGGTTCTTGCCATGGATCTTGTCTCGGACGTAGGGGAATGCCAGTCCGGCAAAGTTCGAACCACCACCGACGCAACCGATGACGACGTCGGGGTACAACCCTACTTTCTGCATCTGCTTCTGGGCTTCGAGTCCGATGATGGTCTGGTGCAGGAGTACGTGGTTCAGCACGCTTCCCAGGGAGTAGCGCGTATCCTTGGACGTCACAGCGTCCTCAATGGCCTCGCTGATGGCAATTCCCAGGCTTCCGGGGGTGTCCGGCATCTTGGCCAGGATGTCGCGACCGGCGTTGGTCTTGTCGCTGGGGCTCGCCGTGCACTTGGCGCCCCACGTCTGCATCATCAACTTGCGGAACGGCTTCTGATCGAAACTGATGCGCACCATGTAAACCTGGCACTCCAAGCCAAAAAGCTTGCAGGCGAAGGCGATGGCGCTGCCCCACTGCCCGGCTCCGGTTTCCGTCGTCAGGCGCTTGATGCCGAACTTCTTGTTGTAGTAAGCCTGCGCGATCGCCGTGTTGGGCTTGTGGCTTCCCGCCGGGGAAACACCCTCGTTCTTGTAGAAAATCTTTGCCGGAGTTCCCAAGGCCTTTTCCAGCGCCGTGGCGCGATACAAAGGAGAAGGTCGCCAAATGAGCAACTTTTCCATGACTTCGTCAGGAATGTCGATCCAGCGCTGCTGCGATACCTCCTGCTCGATCAACGGCATTGGAAACACGGGCGCCAGGTCCTCCGGCCCCACAGGCTTGCCCGTGCCTGGATGCAGGGGTGGTTTCATCGGATTGGGCATGTCCGCCTGAATGTTGTACCACTGCCGCGGAATCTCTCGTTCGTCCAGGAAGATTTTTCGCACGTCCATCGGCATGCTCCTTTCTCTAGGCCTGATATGTGACCCAACGCGCTTTCACCATAAGCACAGCAACATGAACAGCCCGTATCGCGTCACCGAGGGGCTTCAACCTCCCATGTAGGCACCCTCTCGGCAGTGCCATGGATGGCTGTTCCATTGTATCGAAACGTTGGGAAAATAGCGTCACGGGACCGACTGTCAAGTTGTTCGCGCACGGTTGAGGTGAGCCAGAGAGTCGCCTCGTTCACCGGCGCTCTTTGGATGTCACGTCTCGCAACTGGAAAGTGAGGTTGCCAGACTTGTGCAGCTTGGCGCCCCCCCCCGCCGGTTCTGTGCGGGTGACAAAGGAGAGAAAAGACCCGCCATGTCCGCCAGGCTGTACCCGTTCGTAGTGGGCTCGCAGCGCGCGGAACAACGTGGAGCGCCAAGAGCCCATCTGGCGTGTCGCGGCGAAGTCTCCGAACGAAGCCGGACGTGTGGCGACGGTGGGGTGCGGGGATGGTGTCTTGCCCGGCGGGTGCGCCGCCGGGACTGCGACACCACTACGAACGGTGCCGCGGTCGGATTTACCCGCACAGGTCGAAAAAAAAGTGCCCTGGCAAGTAGGGGAAGAGGGGGGAGGAACTTGCCAGGGCGGGGGAACGTATTTTGTTTGTCCTAAACCTGCCGGTTACATTTTCGTCCAGACACCTGTAAATTAGGTTGGGTTACAATAATATCAAGACGCTGAATTGTGTTTTATTTCACAATAGCGAGATTCTGGATGCGATTGAAGCTGTATTAGCCTTGATGAACTGTGAGAAGCAACCCGACGGGTGCTGCCATGAAACGGTTTTCATCTCAGAGCGTTCCGTCTGCGCCCGGGGTTTACGTGTTCCGCAATACCATGGGGGATGTCATCTATGTTGGCAAAGCCAGGTCTCTACGCAAACGCCTGGCAACCTATTTTCGTCCTTCCCAGAGACAACGGGCAGACCCCAAGCTTCGGGCGCTCGTCAATAGTATTGGGACGTTTGAGGTCCTGCCGGTCCGAACGGAAGCGGAGGCTTTGCTTCTTGAGTCGCGCCTGATCAAAGAATACGCACCACGCTACAACGTGGAGCTGCGTGATGACAAGCGATTTCTGCTCGTCTGCCTCGATCCGCGAGAGCCGTTTCCGCGCCTGACCCTTGCCCGTCTCCGCAAAGATGACGGGCGTTTGTACTTCGGACCTTTCCCCAGGGCCGGGGTTTTGCGGGAAACGGTTCGTTACCTTTCGGCCCGGTTTGGGCTTCGCACCTGCAGGGCGGCGACACCTGATGCGGCAACGCGTCGGCACTGCCTGGACCGGGCGATTCGTGCCTGCTCATGCCCCTGCGACGGGAGGATCACGCGCGCCGAGTATGCGGGGCGCGTGAACCAGGTGCTTGAGGTACTTCGGGGAGACTCGCGCCAACTGGCGGCAGGCTTGGCGGAACGTATGCAAGAAGCCGCCGCACAGCACAGTTTTGAAGAGGCCGCGCGACTGCGAGATATGATCGACAACCTCCGCCTGCTCTGCGATCCACTGCGGCGGACCTTTTCCAGGGCCTCGCTGGAGGACATGCCAAAAACGGTCGCACAGCAGCGCATGGACGGATTGCAGAAGGCTCTAGGCTTGCCCGTGCTTCCGCGAGTGATTGACTGTTTCGACATCTCGAATATCCGCAGTCGCTTGGGGGTTGGTAGTCTGGTTCGTTTCGTCGATGGTTCGCCTGTGCGGAAGGAATACCGACGATACCGCATCCGCAGGCCTGACGCCACAGATGACACGGCCATGATGCGGGAAGTCGTAACCCGGCGCTACCAACGCGTGTTGGCCGAGAAGAACCCCATGCCCGACCTTGTCGTCCTCGACGGTGGGCCGGGGCAGTTGCAGGCGGCGCTGCAGGCGCTTGCCGCTTTGGGGGTGCCTCCCTTGGCCGTGCTGGCTCTGGCCAAGAAGCAGGAGGAGATCTACCTGCCGGGGCGGGAGGAACCGGTGCGACTATCCCGACAGGACCTGGGGTTGCGCCTGCTTCAGTCCGTAAGGGATGAGGCACATCGCTTCGCCATCGCATATC
This sequence comes from Lentisphaerae bacterium RIFOXYA12_64_32, assembly GCA_001803235.1. Lineage (GTDB taxonomy): Bacteria > Verrucomicrobiota > Lentisphaeria > Oligosphaerales > YB12-FULL-65-16 > YB12-FULL-65-16. Next base: position 86,190 of record MHBL01000385.1, on the reverse strand, counting down.
ACCGCATTCTGCGTCGCCGACGCATTCTGGCCTCGCAACTCCAAGATATCGAGGGCGTGGGCGACAAACGATACGAACTCTTGCTGCGGGCATTTGGTTCCGTCCGGCGGCTTCGGTCCGCCAGTCCGGAGGAAATTGCGACGGCAGTCCCGGGCTTGGGACGGGAACTGGCCACGCGGGTCCACAGTTACCTCACTCGTAATGCGTCAGTCGCGGGTGGAGATAGGGTCGAAGGTTGACCGGGGCTGACGCCTAAAGTGGTCGGAGCGGCTCGCTCCGACACCCGCGGGAGCGAGCCGCTCCCGCCACTTTGGCCATCTACCGCCCAACCGTCCACCCGCGACTGACGCATTACCGGTATCTTGCGGTTTGGCGTTTGATTGGGGAGGAGGCGAGGGTATATTTTGAGCCGCTCTGGAACCGGGCAAGCGACAGGCCGCTCGGAAAAGGAGCCAAAAAGGGAAGGGGGGGGCGGTTTCAAACGCCATCCCACCAAAGGAGACGTCCGCTATGCCAGAGAAGAAGAGGGCCGGAAAATCCACGGCAGCACCCCGAAGCAAGAAAGCCGCCAAGAAGGGCGGGAAGTTTGCCAGATTCCACGACGCCCTGCTGGATCTCCGCTCCCAGATGGCGGCCCAGATTCGGAGCCTGTCCGCCTCATCGCTCACCTCCAACAAGCAGGCGGGAGAGGAACTGGCGGATGTCGGCAGCGACGACTTCATGCGCGATACCGAGTTGGCTCTGATGGGCGAAGAGGAGCAGCGACTCGACCTGATTGAACGAGCTTTGCAGCGGATTGAAGAAGGCAGTTACGGCATTTGCCAAGACTGCAACGGCACGATCGCCGTCGCACGGCTCGAAGCGAAGCCTTACGCAAACTACTGCGTAAACTGCATGGCGGCGCGGGAGACGCAGGCGGGTTTGTACCGCAAGTAGTCCCGTTCTCGCGAACATCTTGGCTCCCGCGGATGCAATGCTTGATCCGTGTGCGTTTCGAGAGACACTGTCCGTGGGCGGTTCGAGATCTCTCCGCAAGGCATCGATTCCCATCGCCGGGCTGGGGCCGGTTACGTCTGGCCGAGAAACCCAGCACGGCGGCAAGCCAGGATGCACCTGTGCCTTCTCTGACGATGCGAAGCCTCCCGGGAAACCCGATGTGCCGACGTTTCTGGCGGCTGCCCGCGTTTGTCACCCTTGGCCTGGTCGCGCTGGATCAGGTGACAAAGATTCTTGTCGTGGCCTACTGGCCCGAGGGGAGCCAGTTCGTAATCGTCCATGGATTCCTGAATCTGGTGCACGTTCGCAACACCGGGGCCGCGTGGGGAATGATGTCGGAACAGACCCGACTCCTGAGCGCATTCTCGGTGGTCGTAGCCACCGTGCTCGTGTGGCGGTTCGACGTCCTGGCAGACCGGTGGCCGGAACGCGCAATGGCTCTGGCATTGATCCTTGGCGGCATCGTCGGCAATCTTATTGACCGTGTCGCTCGCGGTGAGGTCGTCGATTTCATTCTGGTGTTCTACCGTTCATTCCACTGGCCTGCCTTCAACATTGCGGACTCCGGCATCACGTGCGGAGTGGCGGTGTTCGTGATCTCATCCTTTTTCCGGCCGACAGATGAAGTGCAACCCTGATAGCGACTTCGGTGGCGCGGCGTCAACGCCCACGGCACGCCCACGCCCGCGCTGCATCGCAATCCTTGGCCCCACTTGCTCATGGAAGAGTGACGTTGCCGTAGAGGTGGCTGAAACCCTGGGCGGCGAAATCATCTCCTGCGACTCGATGCAGGTCTATCGAGGCCTGGACATTGGGACGGCAAAACCTGATCTCCGGACTCGCAACCGAGTCAGGCACCATTTCATCGATATCCTCGATATTCACGCACCCTTCAGCGCCGGCGTCTTCTCCGAAGAGGTCGAAAGGGTCCTAGCCGACCTCAATTCGCGCGGCCGCCCCGGAGTCCTGGTCGGCGGCACCGGACTGTACGCCCGCGCCGTCATCTACGGGCTAAGCAACCGGCCCGGTGATTGGCGCATTTCCCAGGAAGTATGGGCGGAACACGGGTCACCGGGAGGTCCGGAGCGCCTAAGAACGGAACTCGCAACTGCCGCACCAGGCCATGCGGCCCTGACGGAACCCAATCCGCGGCGCCTGATGCGAGCCGTGGCCGTGCTTCGAATGACGGGACATGCGCCGACTTCAGAGCAACCGTCGGATCGTCCCAATATCCCCAAGCCTGGTTTCGCACAGTGGGTGATCCTGCCGACGATGGACGTGCTTAGAGAACGGATTGCGAATCGCACCCGGGCAATGCTGGCTGCTGGGTGGATCGAGGAAACGCAACGGCTAGTCCAAGCCGGACTTCTGGACACTCCGACCGCAAAGCAGGCTTTGGGTTACCGAGACATCGCCGACTACATCAAGCGTCCGCATAGCGAACGGAGTCTGGAGGAACTCCTCACGGTACTTTGCCGCCGAACAACGGCTTACGCACGCCGTCAAAGAACCTGGTTCCGGCACCAGCATCCCGGGAGTCGAACCATCGAGGTCTCCGACGCCGCAACAACCAGTGCGGACCTTGCCAAGACGATCCGCCGCGAACTGCAGACCATCCAGCCTCATCCTGCCTGAAGACTGTCCACAAGTTATTAACAGGGCATCTCGGTAAAAGTCTTAACAAGTTGGTAATTAGCATCTTGGGTTATACGATTGGAGTTATTTCGGCTATGCTCAACACGACATAACATATATTATGCGACATTGCGGGTGGGGCTGGCGCCTACGCTGAACCCCATCTCTTGGTTTAGAATTGCAACCCGGCGCGGCCTTGAGTGCAGAAGCTCTAAGCCTTCCCTGGGCGCGCTTGCAGGCAAACGGAAGTCGCGCTAATCTTTCTCCCGGTGCGTCAAGCGGAAATGCGCGAGGCGAGATTGGCGGAGGCCAAAGAAAGGCTGCGAGGTGCCGTCACCAGAATATCGACCTGGGCAGAAGTTCCGCTGCCCGGATTGCGGTCAGGAATCCGTGGTCAAGATTGAGCGGCAAATGCAGGGCTGGACCTGCGTTGGGCAGCACTTGGCGTGCGCATTCTGCCACGCCGATCTCGGCCCCGTGGAGGATAGCACGCCTGGCGAGCAGGCGCGTCAGAAATCGGCTGAGCGCCTCTGCAAGGCCGCGAACCTGTTTGGCGAGGCCGTTCCGTCCAAACCCGCCAATCCGCTGATCACAGATGCGGCGGGCAAGGCCCGCTTCTGTCGGGACTGTCGACAGTTTCTCAAGCACCCGTTTATCAGCCGTTGTCTTCTGCACGACCGGCGAGTGGAATCCATGGATGACTGTCCGGACTTTGAGCGGGCGGCCATTGCCGAATCTGGGGAAACGCCGCCCGCCACTTGATGTGGACGCACGGGCAGGGGGAGGTCGTGTCTCTCCCCTGCCCTGCCCGCTTCAAGCCCGTGATCCCGAACCGCACGGATTCCGTGTCGGTATTGGAATGCGTTTATCCCACTTGCGGCCCTACGGACGTCGGACTATAGTCTTGCGGTTTGACCTTGAGATTTGCGGTCGGGTTACACCGGAGACTGCGGGAGGTCGGTCAAGCATGCCACAAGCATGCGACATGACAATTACGATGACCCTGACGGCGAAGGGCTTCCCTTGCGTCACGGGATTTGTCGTTAATTGACATCTGACGTGAGAGCAGCCCTTCAAGCCCCTCGGCCTGAAGGGCTTTTTCTTGGCAGTGAACCGGATGCGGCGGAAACGAACAGACGAAAGGCTTGCTTGCCCGATGACACAGTTCAATGTGGGAATCATTGGATTCGGCACGGTCGGAACCGGAACCGTGCGTTGCCTGATGCAGAACGGCGATCTGATTGCCGATCGGACCGGAATCCGGCCCGTGGTAACCCGAATCGCCGACATGGACACCACTCGGGACCGGGGCATCAAGCTGCCCGACGGCGTATTGACGAACGATGTCAACGCGGTGCTCGGCGGTTCTGACGTTGATGTCGTGGTGGAATTGGTTGGCGGCACCACGATTGCGAAAGACTTCATCCTGCGTGCCCTTGCGAACGGCAAGCCGGTCGTCACGGCCAACAAGGCGCTTCTGGCGCACCACGGCGCCGAAATCTTCGCCGCCGCCCAACGTGCCGGGGTCGACGTCTACTACGAAGCGAGCGTGGCGGGCGGGATCCCCATCATCAAGACCTTGCGCGAGGGCTTGGTGGCAAACCGTATCGTGGAGATTGTGGGCATCCTGAACGGCACGTGCAACTACATCCTGACCCGCATGGAGAAGGAATCGCTGGACTTTGGCACGGTACTGGCTGCGGCGCAAGCGGCCGGTTACGCGGAGGCCAATCCCTCGCTGGACGTGGACGGGATCGACACGGCCCATAAGGCAAGCGTCCTGGCGTCGTTGGCGTACGGTGAATGGTTCGGCACAGCCCCGATTTATGTGGAAGGCATTCGTTCGGTGACGCTGCAGGACATTCAGTATGCGGCACACCTGGGGTACAGGATCAAACTCCTGGCCATTATCAAAGAAGAGGACTCGAAGGTCCAGATGCGCGTTCATCCCACGCTGATTCCTGACCGTTCTCTGTTGGGCAATGTCAACGGAGTGTTCAACGCGGTCTGGGTCCGTGGCGACACCGTGGGCGACACCATGTACTATGGCCGTGGCGCGGGGCGAGATGCCACCGGCAGCGCTGTCGTGGCAGACATTATGGACGTGGCCCGCAATGTGACCTGCGGGGCGCGGCAGCGGGTGCCGGCATTCCGCTCCCACCATGGGTATGCTTCCATCATGCCCGTCAGTGAGGTGCGAATCCGCTACTACATTCGCCTGCAGGCATCAGACAAGCCGGGGGTGCTGGCGGCGGTTAGCGGCATCCTCGCGAAGGCAGGAATCAGCATTGCGAGCGTGACCCAGAAGGAAACGGCCCAGGAATCGGTGCCCGTGGTGATCCTCACCCATGCTGCGTTGGAAGCGAATATGCAGATGGCGTTGAAGGAAATGTCGCAACTCGGCGAGATCGTAGAACCGCCGGTGCTCTTCCGCATTGAGGACCTGCCGTAACGGCATTCACCGTCACTGGCCCGGATTGTGCCACTTTTTGCACGCCCGGCCTGAGGTACCATGGCAGGCGACCGAAAGAGACAGGCAAGCCATGACTAAGACGAAACAACTGAATGTGCGACTGTACGACACGACCCTGCGCGACGGCAGTCAGGGCGAAGGTGTGTCTTTTTCTAAGGCAGACAAAGTCCGCATTGTCGAACGTCTGGACGCCTTTGGCGTGAGCTACGTTGAAGGGGGATGGCCGGGCTCAAACCCCAAAGACATGGGTTTTTTTGAGGAGATCAGGGGGCGGCGGTTCACCCACACCCGCGTCGCCGCGTTCGGCAGCACGCGGCGCGCTGACCAGACCGTAGAGGAGGACACTAACCTGCGGGGCCTGCTGCAAGCGGAAACCCCAGTGGTCACCATCTTCGGGAAAACCTGGCTCCTCCATGTGCATGACGTTCTGCGAACGGACGCGGACACGAACCTCGACATGGTCGGGACGTCCTGCCGATTTCTGAAGGACCACGGGCGTGAGGTCGTCTACGACGCCGAACACTTCTTCGACGGCTACGCGGACAACCCCGAGTATGCTTTGGCGACCCTGCGGTGCGCCGTGGAAGCGGGAGCGACCACGGTCGTGTTGTGCGACACGAACGGCGGGACCCTGCCCGGACACGTCCAAGAGATATGCGCTCGGGTGCGGGCAATCCTTCCTGCCGGCGTCGAACTGGGCATCCACTGTCACAACGATGCCGGTTGCGGGGTGGCAAACTCGCTGCTGGCTGTTCAGTCGGGGGCGCGCCATGTGCAGGGGACCCTAAATGGGTTTGGCGAACGCTGCGGCAACGCGGACCTCTGCTCGATCATTCCCGCCCTCGAACTGAAACTGGGGCATCGTTGCGTGGCGCCGGGCGTCCTTCCGCACCTCAGCGAACTGAGCCGTTTCGTCTATGACCTGGCCAACATGCGACCGGACACCCGACAGCCCTACGTGGGCGAGAGCGCGTTTGCCCACAAGGGCGGCATGCACGTCAACGCCGTGGCCAAGAATCCGCGAACGTTTGAGCATGTTCCCCCCGAGGGGGTTGGAAATCGACGACGCGTGCTGATGTCCGACCTGGCCGGGAGCAGCAACATTCTCCTCAAGGCCCACGAGCACAATATCCAGTTGGACAGCAAGAGTCCCGAGGTGAAACGCATCTTAACCGACTTGAAACGTCTCGAGTCGCAGGGCTACGAGTACGAGTCCGCGGACGCGTCGTTCAAGCTTCTGGTGCAGAAGTTGCTCAAGAAGCACAAGCCGTTTTTTACCCTGGAGGGGTTCCGAGTCATGGTCGAGAAGCGCGGGCCGGATGCACCCTGCCTGGCCGAGGCAACGATCAAGGTTACGGTCAACGACACCACGGAAATCACGGCGGCCGAGGGCGACGGCCCGGTGAACGCCCTGGACCTGGCGTTGCGGAAAGTCCTGACCCCGTTCTACCCGGAGATACGCGACGTACAATTGCGCGATTTCAAAGTCCGCATCCTGGACGGCAAAGACGGCACCGCGGCGCTGACGCGCGTGCTGATCGAGTCTGGCGATGGCCACGAGTTCTGGGGGACCGTGGGTGTGAGCGAGAACCTGATCGAGGCAAGCTGGCAGGCCTTGGTCGACTCGGTGGAGTACCTGCTCTACGAGCGTCGCAACGGCGCCGGGGCGCGGCGGTCGCACAAGGGCTGAGGAACGGCTGGCTGGCCTTGTGCCCGTGCGGATGGACGGGGGGGGCGTCACGTCAACGGCCGGTGGCGAACTCGCAGATGAGACGTTTCACTTCCTCGTAGTCCAGCGCCACGGGAAATTGAGGGAATTCCTGCCGCACGTTGTCCGGGGGGCGGAACAGGATGCCGAGTTCCGCTTCGCAGAGCATGGTCGTATCGTTGTACGAATCACCCATGGCAATGACGTCGAAGTTCAACTGCTTGAAGGCGAGAACAGCGTGCCGTTTGCCATCACGAAGGCGGATGTGGTAATTGACGACCGTGCCCTCGGCGTCCGTCTCCAGTGAATTGCAGAATAGCGTCGGCCATCCCAGTTTGCGCATGAAGGGGGAGGCAAACTCGTAGTATGTGTCCGACAGGATGATGGCCTGGTGACGCGGACGCAGCCAGTCAAGGTACTGCAGCGCTCCGGGCATGACGTCCATGTTCTCGATCACGTTCTGGATATCCCCAAGCTTCAGTCTACGGTCCTTCAAGATCTGCAATCGCCGCTTCATCAGTACGTCGTAGTCTGAGATATCCCGGGTGGTCAGGCGCAGTTCGTCAATCCCCGTCTTCTCAGCAAAGGCGATCCACACCTCGGGAACCAGCACCCCCTCAAGGTCCATAGCGACAACGATGGGGTTGTGTCGAGTCTTCACTCCTGGTGCCTCCTCTGCTGCTCTGTGGCGCTAACCGAACTGGACGTCGTGTCGCGGTTTGTTCCTGACCGATCGGTGAGACTTGGGGCCGCACAGAAACCGAAGAAGATATACCCGTATTGCGCATTGGCAATCAGGCTCCCGGCCCGAACTTACCTCAAACCTGTGCAAAACCATGTTGATTTCAGGTTGTTTCCGTGGCAAATTAGAGAGCTTCCCGATGACGATCATCGACTGCCAGACACCCCGGTAGCTCAGTTGGATAGAGCAACGGCCTTCTAAGCCGTAGGTCGCGCGTTCGAGCCGCGCCCGGGGTGCCACTCTTTCAGAGGGGAAATGGGGGTTGCGTGCTTTAACCTGGTAGGCCTTGATTTGACCTGATTCTCAAGAATAACGGGTACAAAACGCGTACAAGGCTGGGGGGCTGTGGTGTCCCAAGGGGGGCCGGGGCCGATACGTGCGGCACCGCTCGGGCTGCCGTTCCAGCCGCTCGGATTCGGCCCGGGGGCCGTTGAGGCAATGGTCTTGGCGAGCGATTCCTTGCGTTTCCATAGGGGAAAAGCCGGGTTTTTTTCGTGGGTTGGGTCTCAGGGTGGTATACGGGTAGGGTTTGGCCCCCGTCACGCTTTACCCCCGTGTTTTCCGGGGTGATTCCCCTGCCCTTCCATCTTCCCCGTCCGCGTTCCTAACCCCCGTCTACCCTCAAGCCACCGCCAGTCCGAGCACACGGGACACGCCTTACCGTTAGTCCAAAGGACTAAGGTACACGGGTAGGTGTCATTTCGGTGCAGTCTCCCCGTGTTGTGCCGTTGCCGTGACGTGGAAGACCACAAGGGATGGGGCGGCCAGTCCCCGGCGCTGTGTCCCTGTCCTGGCTACCGCTAACCTGTTTCCTGGTCCCCCCCTCTACTCCTGTCCCATTTACCGGGTTAACTGGTAATAGGGTTTACTTTTGTTAACAGGTAGGCAGACCATTTCCTGTTTACTTTTGTTAACAGGGGAAAGGCTTGGTCATTCCTCAAAGCGAAGCCCCGTGTCCGGCAAGTCCAAACGGACCTCGCCATCAACACCCGGGCCGGTGCCGCCGGCCTGATGCACGGTATACCGCGCGGCGATCTGGGCTGCGATTGTCCCCGCCCTGAAACTGCGATGGTTCGACGTGCCCGAAGGGTTGGGGTTGAGTTCCACCCGGAGTTCGACCCCCACTTCCTTGGCGGCAGCCACCATCACTAGCTCAATGTCCTGCTCCTGCCCCCGGCGGGCCTTGACGTACACCGAGTCATGCACGGGGAACAGGACGCGCCAGCCGTCCGTTGTCTCACGTCTTACCAGTTCCAGGACCGCGCGGTTCAGTATGTCGGCCACGGTGCCCTGTGCCTGCCAGCACAGTAGACTCCCAGGATGAATGTGCGCACCTCTTTCGGCCGTGATGACTGTGCCGCCAAGGGTCTTCACCTGACGGCGTCCCCGGACAGGTTTGCTGCTCTTCCAGAGCGCGGCCTTGTACTCGTCAAGTGCCTGTGCGTATCTCAGGACGAAGTGTCCGGCCGGCAGATGCCAGTGTTTGGCTATCGCCACGGCTGACTTCGCATAGGCAAGACGGTTGACCTCGACCTTCGCGTCGTCACGCGACAGACCCAGGTGCCTGGTGAGATCCACATATGGGTCGTCCGGCCATGCGCTGGCGTCGAACCCGTGACCGGCAAGAATGTGTCGGATGACAGATGGGTCCGCCTGCTTGTAGTCGCAGTTAACCAGGCATTCGCCGTCGGAAAGGCCTGCCTGGAGGCTCGCAGTTCGTACCTCCTGGGTGTCCTTTTGAACATTCGGCCTACTGGAGTAAACCCGTCCCGTGCGCCCGACATTCCAGGAAGGCTTGCAGGCATTTTCGTCGCCGTAGACAAAGTTCCTGGCGTTCAGGACCTCGCAAACACGCTTGGCGTCAACCGGCGTGCTATCCTTCAATACGTCACGGCATTCGTTCGTTTTGAGTTCTTGTAGTGTCCGCCGTCTAATCTGCGTAGCACGTTTACTGCCCCGCAAAGGTGTTCCCATGATGAGCTCAATCAAACCCACCAGCTCAAGTTTACTCAACGCGGGTCCGATGTGCCGCAATGACCTATGTAACTCGCAGGCTAGCGCGCGGTGGTCTGCAGCGGGCATCGGCGCGCATGGACTCAGGTGGCGTTTGCGTTCCAAGTAGGAGAGGCTGAAGTAAAAGTGTAGGATGCCGTTCGTGAGCCTGTCGGAGTACCTGCGCCGGACGAAGTCTTCAAGTTTGGCTGACAGGGCAAAATCATACCGGTACGCTGGCATGGTTTTCACCTTCGGCCGCTCGGGCATTGGTGTTTTCTTGTGTAGTGGACTTGGCGAAGGCGGCCTTGGACACAAACGGCCGGCCCTTCCTTGTGGTCCGGCACTCGGCACAGCAGTTGCCGATATGCCCCGATGAAAGAGCCAGGAACACCGTCGGCGTCAAGCGGGCGCAGCGGTGACAGAAAGGGAGTGCAGCGTCGTGCTTCATGCCGTTGCCTCCCGTGGCGGCCGGCGGCCAAGCCGGTACGGACACAGCCCCCCGGAGTACCCGCGTGCCCGGTGGGATGGTTGGGCGCAGCGTTCAAGCATGGAAGAACACCTCAGTCTCCCGCATGGCCTCGACGGCCTCTTGCCGGATGCGCCACTGTCCCCCGACACGGCACGCGGACAGTTTGCCGGTGTTTATAAGCCGTTGGACGGTGAATGTACTGATGGCCAGCAGGTGCGCCGCAGCGGCCTTGCTCAGGAGTGGCTTGACTGCGGACGCGGGGGCCGGCGCGTCGTTGTAGCTGGTGATGGCGGCCACCAGGGCGGTCTCTGAGATGTCCGGCAGATGTGGGCGCAGTAAGGTGGTAATCGCGTACAGGGTCGGGGCGGGGATTGGTCTGGTGAGGTGCATTTGTCGGCGCCTTTCGTCTTGTTGCTACTTGCTGTCCGCTCTGCCTGCTATCCTTTTCTGCCCCATTGTACGGTTGAGGGTGCCCAAACTTCGGGCATGCGGCAGAAGAAACTTTTCAACACGCCCGGCGGCAACATATCGAAGATATGTAGCCGTCTTGGCTTGAGAAAATGTTCCGCGTGCTGCGGTGGGAACAGTTCAACACGGGAATCGCTGGACGTGGAAAGCAGGGCGGGCGGAATCTGCGGTGCAATTCGTGGAGCTCTCTCGGGACCGGTGGCGTAGGTGTGACTGCGCGGGCGGGTGCCGCCTGTCCCGCCCCTCAACTCGATTGAACCGGTCCCCGTCCGGCCGTGGGCGTCCGTCTATTCCCAGGAAACCCCTACTGTTTCCAGGGGCTGCGCCGCCGTGGACTGCCGGGGGGATACCTGTATAGGGGTGGGAATCTGATCGCGGCTAGCCCCCCGGAAAGTAGGGGGTATTGGGGTGATTTGCGGTGCTACACGTTCCCGTCGCCTTGCGACAGGTGCCGAGGTCGGCGCGGCGGCGGGCACACGGTCTTGATGCCAAGGCTGGTTGAGAACAGAAGCGCAGTGGTATCTCAGGAACAACCCCTGCAAAGAACAGCGATCAAGACAGAAGTCAGGCACACAACAAGGCATCCAGAGCGACTATGTCCCCGAGCCTGTTTCCCTCTTGAACATTCTTCGTCAGCGGGAGGCTTGAACCCGTGCGCTCGCCAGAACCGCTTCTCGTCCACCTTCTCCATTTCCGCAAAGCGGTGGACCGCCTCCTGCCACAACGCGCGGTTGGCGTCGACCGCGCCACAGTGCCCTTCGACGTCGCCCCACCTCTCAACAAGCCACTTGATGTCAGTCTTGCCAAGCGCGGGGAGTCGCTTATGCCCCATCTGGGCGTAGGAGCAGGCGATACGTGGCGTGAACTCCTTGGCCGTGCGGGACGCCAGTTTGTTGTCGGTTATCGCGGTCCATTTGAGGTGTTCAAAGAAGTCTTGGCACACGGCGTTTTGGTACAATTCCAGCAGAAGGTCATCATAGTCCACCTTGGCCTTGCGCCGCTTCCGTATGGCCTTTCGGATGGTGACTGCAGCGTTTGAGAACGCGTACGGGAATGGGTAGTTGTTCCGACAGACTGCCAGGGCTGCCTGAAGGTCGCCCGCGCGTTTCAGCGCATCAAGGTTGTCGGCCCACTTCGCATGTTCTCGCATCGGGACCGCCCCGTTCAAAAGTAAGCGCGACTGTGGTATTCGTGGCTCTCCATCGATACCGCGAGGGTGGGTGCCGCGTCTGTCCCGCCCGGTCTACTTCCATTTGTCAGCTACCCGCGGCGGGGCAAACATTTTCGCGGGTATTTCAAACCGCAGCATGCCCTCGCCCCCGAAGTTCTCAGCGGGAAGTTCAAGGTGCAGCCACTTGGCCGCATCAACGGGCTTCTCGAACACCAGTACATCGGAAACCGCTTTGCCTGGATAGATTGATTCCGAATCCACGGCTCCAGTGGGCTTTGAACCTACCCCGAAGGTGATCCTCTTGTAGACGTTTCCGCAGTCGTCAATCAGTGAGGCAAAGTCACGTCCGAACTTGAAGTCCTGACCTCGCCACGTCGAATAGTTGATTTTCTTGTCTGTGCTCACGTTCGATGCGACGAGTACTATTCCCAGCAGATCATCCTCTGGCTGGAATATCTCGCCAAACATATCATTGCACCGCACCTTGCCGACTATGACATGCTTCACCCGCACCTGAACGGCACCTTGACGAACCCCATCGGGGAACTTGGTCCACAACGGCGCCACTGGAGGCGGACTGTGTGCGGCTGCGGCTTCTTTCTCGGCCTTGGTGGACTGCAGCGCCGGCGCCGCAGGTTCAGCCGGGACAGTGAATATCTCGGGGAACTCGCCCGCAATGGCATCGCTGTTCTCCGGGGTGATGAGCAGGAAGCGCTCGTGGAAGGCCTCTTCCATGTCGGTTGGCGCCGGCTTGTCATTGTACTGCGCCTTCGGACTATAGATGACAGCCGCCACAATCGCCTGCTCCTTGAACCTTTCCTTCAGTCCACAGACTCCGAAACTGGCCATGGACAGTTTCGGGCGGGGGCTCAGTTGCCAGAACTGCGCTGCGGAGACGTCCCGAGGCAGTCCAATGGTCGTGATGATCAGGTCCGCCTTCCCATACTTGCTTACCAGTTTGTCAAAGATCTCTGCGGTAAACCAAGACTCAACCGGCACTACCGTATCCGTAGGCTCATTCTCGGCGCTGGCGGGCAGTTTGGCAGGTAACTCGGGGCTGGCGGTGGCCACGACTTCCATCGATTTTCCAAGCCCTTCTTTCAAACCCTCGACCAGGGCGTTCTTCCGTTCCTCGCCCGCACTCACTCCGGGTCGGGGTGGCTGCACAATGATCAACACCCTTGAGCCAGGAAACTTCTCGGCGAGGTACAGGCCCAACTTCTTGCCGCCGAAGAATTGGTAGCGCATCTCCCGGTCGATGACCTCGGTCATGTCCGGGCCGCCGGAAAACTCCTGGCGCATTTGCCGACCAACTGTGTCGATAACAGTCGGGGTGCCGGAAAACCGCGAGTAAAGGGAAGATGTCTTGCAGCAGACGGTGACGAAAAAGAGAACCAGGGGAACAATGATGGTGCCGAGGAGTAGCACGACCCCACCGACGATTTTCCGTTGGGCCATCGCCACGATGCTCAGTATGAAGGCGGCGAGAAGAAACGGTCCATACAGAATGAATGACCAGAGGGAGAAGAACATCAGGCCCACCCCGATCAGAAGGCAGACCATTGCACCAATCAGCGCCCCCTGTTTAACATTGGTCTGGACTTCCTTCTGCCGTGTCAGAAATTCCCCGCAGTAGCGGCACTTCTGCGCGACGTGCAGAATCTGCTCTCCACAGAAGGGACACGGACGGGTCTCTCGCTCCGCTGGGGGTTGCATAGTTGTTCGCCTCCATCGGAGTCCGCGCGAGTATCGGCGGGAGACGTCGCAGGCGGGGCCGCCTGTGGCCGTTTCCCCGTACCCCTGCCCTGGCTTCTCCCCGGCCTCTGACTGTGTCGGGGTTGCGCCATGGATTGACTTCGCCAAGAAAAGAGGGCGCGAACTCCAAGTTCGTGCCCCGCCTGAAGGGTTACGACGCCCCGAGACAGAAGCACAAAGCGAGGAGAACGCGCCCAAGGGAGGCGCGCTCCTCGCAGTGCCGACTCTGTCTCAAGAAAAGTCGTAATTTTCAGGCGAGACGATCAACTGCGATGAACGCAGAAATCGGACTATTCAGTTGTAGGGATCAGGCTGTGCCGCCCGAAAGGCGGAACGGCCCTGACAGATTACGGAACGCCAGATGTGTCCTCCTACCGTTGTTCCCTCAATTGCCGGTCCAACATACGCCCGACCTGAACAAGGCGCAAGTCAAGGCCGAACAGGGATAGCGAGGGTGTTCCGGGGATTGACGGCCCCGGCCAAGAATCGGCACCCGGCAGCCCGATGCGGCCCATGTTCATAGCGTCACGCCTCCAGCATCCGCAAAGCCTTGCGGACTTTCTCAATGGGGGCCGTCAACGCCCGTTCCGCCAGCCGGCCGCGCTCGGGTTCTGGCTTGGGGGTGCTGCCGTTCATCGCCGGCAGGGCCAGAGTCAAGGTACGGTCCTGTTCGTCGTTGTGGCTCCAGTGCTGGTATATCTCGGTGATCTTCGGCGAGGCATGCCCTACCCACTCGCGAATCTGGCCTATCGGCACGCCAGCCTGGGCGCACAACGTCACGAAAGAATGCCTCAGCGAATGGAACCCGCGCAGAGAGACGCACCGGGCCTTGACGCCATCGGGTTTCGGTACCTTCTTGCCGTCTTCATCCTTCCCACGCTGCCGCGCCGGCTTCAGCCCATCCCGCTCCTCTTGGGTCTTTAGTTCTGCCGCCTCGAAATGCCGCTGCACCAGCTTGGAGACGGCCGCCGGGTCTTTCGCGTAGGTCGCGGCCAACTCAGGACACACGGCGCCGCGGCGCGCGCGCTCGGGGACTTCCTCCAGAACCGCCCGCAGTTCCGGGTGGAGCGGCAGAGACACCACGGCGCCGGTTTTGCCGGTCTTGCGGATCAGCCGGTTGTGGTCAAGGTGGACGTTGGACCGCCAGTCCAAGGTGACGCAATCGCCGAGCCGCATTCCCGAGTACAGCCCGATGGCCAGCAGCCGTTTCAGTTCACCGGTTGCCGACTGGCACACTTTCAGCAGTTCGTCGCGCTCCAGATTCACCCGGCCGTGATACTCGACGTGGTAGTGATCCACGTTGGCGAACGAGTCCGGGCGGCCGGCGAGTCGAAACATCACGCTCGCGGTTCGGATCAACTTGTTGTGCCGGTTCGCCGTAAGGCGTTCGACGTTACGCAGGTACTCCGAGTACTGCCGCGCCATCTTTTCGGTCACGTCCTCCATGTTTGTCGCGTCCGGGTGCTTCTCCTTGACCCATCGCGTGAACTTCTCCCACTGCATGCGGTTGTCGGCGACGCTCTTGGCCGTCAGGTTCCGTACCGTACGCTTGTGCTTCTTCGGCGTGTTGTGGGTGTAGGGGTGGCGGTCCCACACTTCAGCCAACTTCAGGCGTGGCCGTGCGTCTGCTGCTGCCCGGGCGGCCGCGACCTGGATGTCTTCGAGCGCGTGAACGGCCTGGCGGCGGCGTTGCTCTACGTCCTTCGCCAGGTACGGGGCCAGCAGTAGGTCCCGGGCCTTGGTGGCCTCTTCAAGTGTTGTGACGGACTGCCCGTGTTCGTCCCGTAGCACCTTGACGAGCATACGGCCGTTCAAAGAGTATTGAACATAGAAGGCCCCACCCTTGCGCCGACGGAACAACCGGCCCTTCATCGTGCGCGCCACGTTCCACCTCATGCTTGCGTTGTAGACCCTGGTACGTGTTGTGCCGTTTTGCTATGAATATAGTGTCGTTTTCCGGAAATAACAAGTACAAAACGCGTACAACCGGCAAGTCTTCATAGCGGAACCTACGGCCTTCTAAGCCGTAGGTCGCGCGTTCGAACCGCGCCCGGGGTGCCACGCTTTCAGAGGGGAAACGGGGGGCTGGATGGACCATCGAGTACTACAATGTGCGCGTCCGTGCCGCCATTGACGCGGGCCGGTCGGTATCCGTGCGGCGTATGCCCGGATCACGGAGCGGATGGAAGTGCACGGGCCATTCCTGGGCATGCCCTTGGTGCGCGCCATGGGCGGCGGTCTGTTCGAGGTCCGGGCCAGCGGACGCGAAGGCATTGGCCGCGCGTTCTACTGCACAATCACGGGCCGGCGGATCGTCGTGTTGCACGAGGTCATCAAGAAAAGTCAGCGCACCCCTCCGTATGATCTTGAGATTGCCCGGCGGCGGTTGAAGGAAGTCAAGCCATGAAGAACCAGCAGGACCGTTACGAGCCCGTAGGCGGGCACAAGGAAATGGTCGCACGGTGGAAGCGTGACCCGGCATTCCGCCAAGCATATGATGATTTGGCGGACGAGATCAGCCTGTTCGATACCTGCCTTGCAGCGCGAAAGCGGGCTGGCCTCAGCCAGAGCGAAGTTGCCCGCCGTATGGGAACCAGCCGCCCGGTGGTGGCCCGGATCGAGTCGCCCACCCTGCGGCACTATCCCAGCCTGCGCACGCTACACCGTTACGCCAAGGCGGTGGGGTGCAACCTGCGGATCAACTTGGTGTAGCTTCAGCGGGCGGTACCCCGTCGCGGTCCGCAGACCTTTCCTTCGGTACTTCGGGTATGCGCATGCCGGCGATATCCATGGCGGGCGATTCCTTGCGTTTCTATAGGGGAAAAGCCGGGGGTTTTCGGGTACTGGGTCTCAGGGTGACGGGGTAGGGTTTGGCCCCCGTCACGCGATACCCCCGTGTTTCCCGGGGTAATTCCCCTCCGCCTGCCGTTTCCACGCCCACAGGAGCGCTGAGGTTTTTACGGGTTCCCCTGGATCGGCGCGGGTGGACTCGACAACGGGGGGGGCAGTATGGACACGATTCCCGGATCGACTCGGTACACGTACTGGTTGTTGACAGCAAAGAGTTGCCGTGTCCAGCGGCAAGTTTCAAGCCGCGGTTCTGCGCCTCCCCAGAGCAAGACATCCGACGTTCCGTCGAAAACCGCTGCGGGGTCCACGGTGCCGCTGAAATTCTCCAGCCAGCCGGAATCAAGGTTGAAGAACACGTACTTGGGGTAAACACGAGTCAAGTCGTCGCTGAGCAGTTTCCAGGCCCAGTTGTTGCCGAACTCCAACGCCCTCTCGACAGAAGGCGCACCGGCGTATTGCACCACGCGGGAGTTCGGGAATTCCAGCGCCAGTCGCCGGCTCGCTGCCAAACCAGATTCGCATCCTGCCCCCAATTCTTTGCCGCATGCCAACAACCGTACAGCAGCCCCGGTCATGGCCACGGCGATAAGTACCAGCGTGATCCTCCCCCGCAACCTCCGACGCCAATCCGGACGTAGTTCAGCCGAAACCAGAACGCTCAGAACCAACGTGCCCCCAACCAGGCTCCAAGCCGGAACGAGATACCGGATTGCCATGTTGAGTCCCTTGGCCGCCAGCGCGACCTGCAAGAGCTCAGCACAGACCAGCACCGCCAGTGTTCGAACCTGCCAGCGTCGTTCACGGTCCGCTGGCTCCAAACGGGGGGTCAGGAGGCGGGACACGAGCACGGCCACTCCACCCGCAACGACGAGTAGGATCGGCCATTCTGCAGCGACCACCCGTAATCCCCACGCCTGCATGGTGTCAAGGAACGTTCCCCACGTCATCGTCCCTCCGCCCGCCCCGGCGTACTGCCCCGTTCCGCGCAGTACCATCCCCCCGAACTTGAAAATGTATTCCCCAGTCCCAACGCAGGGGCAATAGACGAGAATTCCGAACACACTTGCCGCCACAACCAAGCACAGCGCTTGATAGGCGAGTCCTTCCACCGCAACGGCGGCCACGATAAGAACGGGCAGGAAGGTTAGTTTCATGCCGACGCCGAGGCCGGCAAGGGTTCCGATTGCTGCGGCCCATACGGGCCTTCTCCAGCTGTGGACCCATTCCGGACGCCCCCAGAAGACCAACGCCAGGACAACCTGGCCCAGGCCAAGCATGGCCGGTTCCGGGTTTACCCGATACAGGGCCTGAACGTTGGCGGCCGATAGAAACGGCGTCATCTGCACCAGGACCGCCAGCCACAGTGATCCTGTCCGTCGAAAGATCGCCAAGCCGGCACAGAGTGAACCAAGGCTCACCAGCAGGATCCATATCCCGTTCAGCGCATCCAGGTAGAACTCCGGGCGCCTCAACACGTCTTCAGTGATGGAACCGCCGCCGCACAAGCTGTGGACGACGGCGATGGCCGCCCCATGGACAAGATGCAGGGTAGTTCCCGGATGGTCCGAATACGGCGCTACATCTCCCGACGCAATCAGTGCCCCGTTCAGCAGGTAGACATAATCGGGATCCGAGCAGGCGAGCCACGCCGGACCGCGCGCATTCCGCAGTCCGGCGGCAACGAGGATCACAACGGCGGGAAGGACCAGCAGCATCCCGCCTTTGCGTACCCCCTCTGTGACCGATGCTATGCGTATCATGTGAGTCGCTACTCTAGCGGTCTCGCCTAGCCTGAGCAAGGGAAACGGAACGTTTCCGTTTTGGGTCATCCCCCCGAAAACATGCGCCTGTTCTTCAACGCATGAGAGTTCGCGCGTCTCCTCCGTCGCCGTAAGCACGGGGAAGAGCCAAGTCGTCCGTCACCGCCGCGGCTTCTTGTCGACAGCCGGCGGCACGTGGGCCGAAAGGTGCAATTTCCTCGATCGATCCCTCTTGCTTTTCTGCCCAGTCGGGTCTACTCTTTGATAAGGTGACGCAAGGATTGACCGAACCGCGCGTTATCGCGGCAATAGGTGGGAATGCGGTCGCTCGCCTCGTGGTTCCTTGGGAAATTTGAGTCCGACGGGGAGATTTTAAGGGAGGAAAAATGCTCTCGGATAACGACACGCTCAAACTCTACATGCAACACATTGCCCAGTACCCGCTGGTGACCCCCGCCGAGGAATCCGACCTGGCCAAGGGGATTCACCAAGGCTCTGAGGCTTGCCGCACTCGCCTGATCCGCAGCAACCTTCGCCTTGTCGTCAAGATAGCCCACGATTTCAAAGGACGCGGGTTGCCCTTATTGGACCTCATTTCAGAGGGGAACATCGGTCTGATGGTGGCGGTCGGCAAGTTCGATCCGAGCAAGGGCGCGAAACTCAGCAGTTACGCCGCGTGGTGGATCAAGCAGTCGATGCGCAGGGCTTTGGCGAACCAAGCACGGACGATTCGCATACCCGTCCAGTCTGCGACCAAGATCAGCAAGATCCAAGACGCGCGCAGCAGGCTTCGCGAGCGGTTGGATCGCGACCCTACCGACGCGGAAGTTGCCGTGGTGGTGAACCTGACGGAACGGACGGTATGCGGCTTGGGACGGGTGCGGACCACAACGGTTTCCCTGAGTGCGCCTGTGCAGGACGGGGAAGACGGCGAACTGCGCGATATCATCCCCGATGACGGAGCGCCGGCGCCGGATCGGATCATACAGGAACACGAGATGATCCGACACATGCTCGAACTGGTGGATAACCTGGATGAGCGGGAGCGACGGATCATCAATCTGCGGTACGGGCTCGGCGGGACTCGCCCGCACACGCTGGAAGAGATCAGCCAAATCGTCGGCCGTACTCGTGAAAGGATTCGCCAGATTCAGAACCGCGCGCTCCACCAACTTCGGGCCATGCTGGAGAGTGACACCCTCCAGAGCGTGTCCGCGGCGGCATGATCGCCTCCCGGGCAGAACCCAAATCGCCCGCGCGTCATGGCGACGCCAGCGTTCGTTCTGTGATTGTCCTCCCCTGCCCTGCATCTGCGACTGAGTGGCTTCCGCACGTCGTCTCTTGAGCCGGCCAGGCGAGTGAACTCTCCGACCTTGAGTGCTATAGTGAGGTCAGTGTTTGATCAGAAAAGGAAGACGTCGTTCCTCCTGTGACCTTTCAAGAAAACGATCTGTTGTTGCAGCGAAAAGGAGATGGCGAAGATGAGGTCCCGGTTCGGTGTGTGCGTGATCTTCTTGCTGATCCCTTTCTGTTCGGGTTGGGAGTGGTACGAGTGGCCCACCAAGGCGGTTGTGTTCTACGGCTTGGGATCGCCCGCCCAACTCAAACTGGGGACGTGGACGGCAAAGACCCCCAATGTTACGGTCGAGTATTCGGAAACCCATATGACCTTGGTGGCGAACGTGCCCACTGTCGGCACACGAGCCGAAGAGCAGACGGAACGCATGCACAAGGACTGTGAACTTTTCTTCACCAATATCATCCCCTACTGGGATGGCGCCTACCCGGCGATTCGCAGCGCCTGGGACCAATACGAGAAGACCAATCAGGCAATCCCCATCCCGCACAATCAGTACTTGATTACGTATACTGCCAACAAGAACACGCGTTATGTCCGGATCACCCCGCGCGCCCAGTTCAACATCGTGCGGCGGAACGCCGAGGTGGGAAAGCGCGGGATGAGCGTACTCGGATCCCCCCGATGACTCGTGCGCAACAAGTTCAGCTGCCGAGCCGTACGGATGAGGCGACGGCTTGTCCGGTCCGCCCCGAAGCGCACGGTCAATGCCCGGCTTCGAGCCACGTTTCGAATAACTCGCGGGCCAAAGGGGCCGCCGTTTTGCCACCCGATTCGCCACGCTCAATCACCACGGCAATCGCGTAGAGTGGCGCCTCGATGGGGCCGTATCCGATGAACCAGGCATTGCTGTAGCGCACGCCATGCTCCGAGACTTGGGCGGTCCCTGTCTTGCCGGCCAGCGAAATCGCCGGAGTCCGCGCCGCAGCGGCTGTTGCCCCCGTGCTCCCGACCGCCTCCTCCATCCCCTGCTGCACCACGCGCAGGTTCTCGGCACGAACGGGAAGTCGATGCGCCATTGCGGGAACGGTCTCAAGCCAGCCCCCCCCATCAACCAGCCGGATGGATCCCACCAGATGCGGTCGATAGACAACGCCCCCATTCCCAATGGCGGCAACGTACATGGCAGCTTGCAGCGGGCTGAGGGCTATGGCGCCCTGCCCGATGGAGACATACGCGGTGTCAACGGCAATCCACCCCCTCCCCCAGTGTTCCTGGGCGTACCCACGGTCGGGCAAGAGCCCGGCCCCCGCTGATGGTAGGTCCACCTCGGGACGGGCCCCAATGCCAGCCCCGGCCAGGACGGGAATCAGGCGTGCCAGCCCGCACTCCACTCCGACCGTCAAGAAGTACGGGTTGCAGGAACCACGCAAGGCATCAACCAACGCCACATCGCCGTGTCCCCAACGGTTCCAGCACCGGATGGCGGTTGGCCCGAAGTAGAAAGCACCACCGCAGTGCAGAGTTTGCTCGGGAGTGACCACGCCGGCCTCCATCGCGGCCAGTCCGATCAAAGGCTTGACAATGGACCCCGGGGTGTAGTTGGCGCTAATCGCCCGGTTCAGCAGGGGCGCATTGGCCGTGTCCGCCAGCAGACCGCTGTAAGTAACGGCACTCAGTTCCGCCAGGTTGTACGTCGGGGCTGACGCCATGGCCAGAACAGCCCCCGTGCGAGCGTTCAGCACCACGATAGCACCACGTCGGCCTGTCAGCAGACGGTCGGCGGCAACCTGCGCCTTTGATTCCAGGGTCAGGCGCAGGTCCTTGCCGTGCCCGGGCGGCTTCCGGACCCCAATCTCCTCGTGCACATACCCCAGCATGTCGACGCGCACCAGCATGGATCCTCCCTCCCCGGCCAGTTCGTTGTCGTAGAACAATTCGAGACCGTTGCGTCCCCGCGGTTCCTGCTCCACGTACGAGTAGCGTTTTGACTCAGGTCCCTCTGGAGGACGCCGATACCCGGTGAAACCCAGGCAGTGCGTCGCCACGCCTGGCAGGGGATACCGCCGAAGCACCCGAGTCACGATCTCCGCCCCCGCGATGGGTGGCATCAGTTCTGCGGTCAAGATCAATTCTCGGGGACTGAGATCGGTAAACACAGGGAGGGGCATCGCGGGGAAGAACTTCAGGTGTCGTTCAATGACATCAGGAGAAAGCCGCGAAGTCTTCTGGAGACGCTTGGACAACCGCAGTCCCTGCTCCATGATGTGGTTCAGCGTGTTCCGGCGCGGTCCGGGGCGCCGCATTTCGGACACGTGGAAAACCACGTCGTAGACGGGGCGATTGTCCACCAGCACAGTGCCATCCGCTGCGAACATCCGACCTCGCTCGGGACTCAGGCGGATGCGCCGCACGCTCTGGCGCTGTATGGCGCGCAAGTGATCTTCGCCCTGGTGGACCTGCAACTCCCAGAGGCGCCACAACAACGCTGCCAGCGAAGCCGCGAAGATGAGGCCCACGAGCCAAAGCCGGCGCGTCAGGCGGCCATCTGCGGTGTCAGGCCTTGGGGACTCATTATGAATTAACGTCTTACGTATCTTGAGCATGGGAGTAACCGCCGACGGCCAGCCGGCGACCGGCTGCGTCAAGGACCCAAGCGAGCACAGGAAGGGCTACCGCCCCACCCACGGAAACCCTGAGGAGAAGGCCGACAAGACCGAGCACAAGCGGGCCGTTGAGTTGGGCGGTCAGAACCCGTTCACAGGCGATCACGGCACTGCCCGAAATCAGACCGACAAGTCCTCCGGGAATGGCCTGAACCAGCCGATGCCGACAGTCGCCCTGCCGGCGCCAGAACAACGCCAGGACCATCACCACCGGCAGCGCGAGGAGCGAACAGGGAAATGTTCGTCCGAGGACCACATCCAAGAGTGTGCCGGCCAGAGCCATCGGCACCAGTGCCCGCTGCCACCCGAATGCCACGACAAGGTAGAAGGCGACAACATGGACCACTGGGACCGCCACCCCGTGGTTACCCAGAACGGTTTCCAGCACCATGCTGAAAAAAGCGCAGAACGCCAACCATACCCATGCCATGGAACTTGCCTCGTTGCACTCGGTACGACACCGCAGAAACGTAACACGGGCCGAGCGCCCTGTCGACATGTTGATCGACAGATCGGTTCTGCGTGCTGCGTCAGTCACGGGCGCACGGTTGGGGTGGCTGACCAAAGTGGCGCTACCCCGGTCAAAATTCGACCTTATCTCTACCCGCGACTGGCGCAGCACGGTTCTGTCATGGCGGCATTTGCGCGCACCTCAGACCGAGATTAAGGTTATGACTCACAGAAGAAGGGTGCCGATCCCGAGCCCCATGCCTTGCTGCCCATACATTGAGACGCCAGCAGGTCCCCTGCTGTGTTGAGAGGTGAGCGTGTCTGAACTCAAGCATCATCGGTTACCTTCGTATCACATGCACACCCGCTGGAGCGATGGACTGGCGACGGTCGAAAGCATGGTCCACCAGGCCGCCGCCACCGGATTCGAGGAAATAGGCATCAGTGACCACTTGGCCATTTTGCCGGGCGCCCAACCCGCCCCGCCTTGGGCCATCCCCCCCCAGCGACTGGCTGAGTATGTGGAAGCTGTGCGAAATGCGGCCCGGGGCGCGGACATCGCAGTACGCGTCGGGGTCGAGTTGGAGTTCTTTCCGGAAACGTTCGACGAGTTGCTCAACCTGGTTGCACCCCATCCATTCGACTTTCTCATCGGGTCGGTGCATTTTGACGGCAACTTCCCCATCGACGCCGATCCTCGGCACTGGGAACACCTCAGCCAGGCGGAGGTGGACACCGTGCATCGGCACTATTGGCAACGGGTTGCTGACTTAGCCCGTAAGGGGCGCGTCGATTTCATCGGTCACTTGGATCTGGTGAAGAAATTCGCGTTCCCCGCTGTGGCCAACATGGACGCCGTCGTTGCCGCCGCCTTGGAAGCCGTGGCCGCAGCCGGATTGCCTGTGGAATTGAACACCGCCGGCTGGTACAAGCCCTGCCAGGATGCCTACCCGTCCGAACGGCTCCTGCGCGAATGCTGCCGCCGTGGCATTCCGGTGCTTATCTCGGATGATGCGCACGAGACGGCGCACATTGGGCGCGATTTTCAGCGCGCGACCGAAGTGCTGCGCCGAATCGGTTACAGGGAGACGCTGGCCTTCGCAAAGCGCCAGCGGCGAGTTTTGTCATTGGGGAGCCCGTGACAGAGCCCCCCGGAGAGTATCGAGGTGCAACATGCACGTTCGGTTCACGAATCCAATTGATGGTGCCATCCTGAACCGCCATGACGGTCGCGAGACTAGGGATGGCCTGCAAATCGTGGTCCATGGCCGGTGCCCGAAGGGAGAGCCCGTCACCGTGAACGGGAATCCGGCGGATGTGAAGGGCGGCGAGTTCCGGGCTACGGTGTGCCTTTCGGCGCGAGAAACGGTGCTGCGCGCGGCCTGTGCGGAGTCGCTCGACACCGTCACTGTGCTCTACGACAGGAATTCGTTCAAACGCTATCGCTTCTCGCTGGACGATGATATCTGGTTTCTGCGCGACATTGCGAATGGGAAACCGCACTCCATCTTTGAACATCCCTACATGGCGTTGTGGCGCCGGTTGCACCAGCGCTATGGCACCAAGGTGAACTGCAACATCTACTACCAGTGTGATGGGTTCAATCTGTCCATGATGCCCGACACATATCGGGGCGAGTGGCAAGACAACGCCGACTGGTTCCGGCTCACGTTCCACGCTTTGCAGAACGACCCCAACGAGCCCTACATCCGCGCCTCCTACGATGAGATCGGGCGTGATTTCGACCTGGTGACGAACGAAATCCTGCGTTTCGCCGGGGAAGCCTCCCTCAACTCGTTCACCACGGTCCATTGGGGCGAAGCCACACGTGACGGGTGTCGAGCACTGCGGGACCGTGGCATCCGCGGCCTCTGCGGGTACTTCGTCCTGGGACAGGATGCACGGCCGCACGTCTCGTATTACCTCGATGCCGACCATGTCCGCCACCTCGCCGGCCGTGACTACTGGAAGGATATCGGAGAAGACATGATCTTCATCCGTCACGACATCGTGATCAACGGCGTGGCCCTCGATAAGATCGCCGCCCACATGGCGGCGGTCGCCGCCAATCCGCACCAGCGCGACGTCATGGAGGTCATGATCCACGAGCAGTACTTCTACTCCGACTATCGTGCGTACGAATCCGACTACGCGGAGCGCTGTGAAGCAACCGTTCGCTGGCTCACAGAAAACGACTACTGCCCGGTCTTCTACAGCCATGGATTCCTGGGCGTCCCGGAGTGAGTGCCCAACGCACGCCTGCTCTGCCCTCGGTTTTAAGCCTGTGCAGAACTGCCGGTGCTGAAGAAAAGGGTTGGATACATCGTCAGATGATGGTCACATGAACCCCAGACAAGGAAAGGAACGCACGACAATGAAAGAGTCTCTCCTGCGCGCGTCGGTCCTCATGTCCCTCCTGATGGCCTGCGCCGTCTCGGCTGGGCCGCTCCTGCCGGCCAAGGTGCCCGCGGGCGCCAAGTGGATCGTACACGTGGACATGGAACTTTTCCTCAAGGCCAAGTTCGGTCAGGCCGTGTTCCAGCAGTCTCCCCAGGGCACGCCGGTTTCCCTGCCCAAAGAGATGCAGAGCCTCCTGGCGAACCAGAAACCTTCCGATCTGCGCGGCTTGACCCTTTTCGGCGATGGCGTCTCCCAGGAGAATATCGTCGCCATCATCGACGTGGCGTACAACCAGGAAGTGCTCGTCGCGAAACTGAAGGAACGTCCGGGGTACACGACGGAGACCGTGGGGACGCATGTGCTCCACCTCTCGGCACCGCAGAATCCGGCCCAGGCGGACCCGCAGGCGCAGCGCCCAACCGCCGACCAAGCCGTCGTCTGCCTCTTCGACGCCAATACCGTTGTCGTGGGGCCGGGCAAGCCCGCACTGCTGTTCGTGCTCGACGTGATGGACGGCAAGGAAGCCGGTGCGGCGGGGTCCGCGGAGTGGGAAGGGCTCGCCGTCACGCCCACCGCATTCCTGTCCACACGCTTGCGTCACATGGACATCCCGCCCGAAATGATCAACCCGGGGAACCAGGCCAGGATTGCCATGTTGACGAGCATCAGCGCGTTGCGTACCGACTTCGGCGAGACCGAAGATCTATTGTCGTTCTCTGCCATGTGCGATGCGGATAAGCCAGAGAGTGCGGTGCAGATCCAACAGTTCGTTGCAGGGATGGTCAGCCTGCTCATGTTCCAGGGCGCGCAGGTCCCTGAACTGGCGAAACTTACGCAGGGAATCAAACTCGGAGTGAACGACAAGACGGTCACGCTGGACTGCAAAC
The DNA here is from genome assembly GCA_001803235.1 of Lentisphaerae bacterium RIFOXYA12_64_32. GTDB lineage: Bacteria > Verrucomicrobiota > Lentisphaeria > Oligosphaerales > YB12-FULL-65-16 > YB12-FULL-65-16. The sequence goes on along the minus strand of MHBL01000385.1, from coordinate 60,468 downwards.
TACCTGTCACAGAAGCCATCGCCCTTCTCAACCAGCGGAATCGCCTTTTCCAGGGAATGGCAATTCCCAACGCGCCGCCGGCGCAGCAGTGAAGTCCGAGACGGTCGGGTTGCCGTCGCAGAAGACCGTTGAGCGGCGTACGTGACCTGCTAAGGCGTCAACCCCCTCTGGCACTCGGGGACGCCAACGCCGACGTCAGCGGACGTCAAACGCGAACAGATGTGCCGCGGGGCTTCCCCACGTGCTCTCGGGAACCAGGCGCACCGCGAGCACGCCGTCGGCCTGCACGGCCACGCGGACCAATCGCTGACAGTTGTTGGTCTCCGTGTGAATCGTGCGCCAGCCGGTTCCGGAACTGTCCTGCACGTCGATTCGGAACGCACGGACCAGGGACGGCGGCGTTCTTCGCGGTTCGGCATTCAGCGGGTAGTTGGAGCGGATGTTCTTGCCCTTACGGTTCAAGTCACTGTCGAACACCATCCGGACCGAAGCCACTACCTGCGGGCTTTGGAAGCGGTACTCCAGCCAGTCGCCCAACGGCCCGGTCCAGCCATTGTCGTCCTGGCCCACGGGGCGGTCCACGCCGTTGAGCAATGGCCGCGGATCGCCGGAACCGGAGGTCAGGCACGCCTGCAGCGATAGAGGCGGCAACTCGCGGCGGTTCCAAGGCAAGTAACAGTCGTCGTCCATCAGGCCCTGCTTTAGTGCCTGCCTGCCCTCCTCGAAGACGCCTCGCGGGGACCAGCCGTGACGGGCCGCCAGTGCCGCCGCCGTCCCCACCGCCTGCCCCAGAGTAGCGCAAGTGGCCATCACCCGCGTCGAACTCATCGCCGCGTGCGTGGCGCTGATGTTGCGACCCGCGAAAAAGAGATTCCCAATGTTCTTCGAGTAAACGCATCGGTAGGGAATTCCGTAGGGTGAAGGTGCCGGGTGGAAGATTGTGGGAACGCCCCCCTGATGGTAAAAGCCCTCCGGAAAATGGTCGTCCATGCTCCAGCCGCCGTAGGCAATAATGTCGTCGAAACGTCCCTCCGTCTGAACGTCGTTCTGCGTGAGGATATGGTCGCCCACATAACGTCGGCTTTCGCGTTTCCCGGGCAGGAACCCAACCCACTCCAAGGCCCAGTTGTCGGCGCCGCAGTCCCCGACATTCTTGATGTAGTCCCAGACACCAAATGCGATTTTCAGGAGCTCGTCCTTGTCCTCTTCTGCATCGTGAATGGTGTCCCCCTCGCCGCCGATCTCCAGCCACCAGAAGTTCTCATATCCGCCGGTGTACTTCGCCATTGGCCGGCCGAATTTCTTGAGGAAAAACTCGTCGTTGTACTTGTACGCCCAACTCGGCGGAGTGAACGCGCAGGCGCGGTCGGTCTCCCGCGCTTGGATCAGGCAACTCATGCCCATGGTCTTGCGGTCCGCAACGGCCGGTGCGATACCCTCGCCAAACTCATCCCGCGCCTCCCGGCCGATGCGGAACTCCGCCCCCGAGAGCGGCGCCAGAATGCTGTCCCCGGAGCAGTCTGCAAACAGAGGTGCCTCCACCACGTGCCGAGTCTCCGTTGTCAACTGCCAGCCGGTCACCGACCGAATGGTGTTCTCTTTGACGTCGGCGGCGTGACACGAACAGTTCAGCAATAGCGTTAGCCCTGCCTGAAACCGCACTTTCTCATACAGAACGCTGTCCCAGATGGATAAGTTGGTCGAGGGATTCCGACTGAGATTGGCCAACTCGATCTCCTCGACGATGCCGGTTTCCCGGTTGTTGGGGCCGTGCGCCCCGCAAACCCACATCCGCACCTCACTCGAGGCGTTGCCGCCCAATACCGGGCGATCGTGCATCAGCACCACACGCGCGCCATGCCGTGCCGCCGCAATGGCGGCGCACATGCCGGCCAGACCGCCCCCGATCACGCACAAATCCGCCTGATGATTGACGATTCTCATTTCCGTATCTTTCCTTTTTTACTCCATTGTTGCTATAATAGCACCGAGGGGCGGAATTGTCAACATCTCCCCGTCGTGACGCGTCAGCAAAGGTTGGAGCACAGCCCCCTGCCGCCTTGCGTGGCGGGTGCACGGGTCCATTGGCTACTACGCCGTACCGTGTCCCCTCTCTTTCCTTATCCCCCGTCCGCCGCCGGCGGACGGGGGATAAGCGAAGAGGGAGGGGCCTACGTTTGGCGGGCGAACCCGATTCACCCGCGGCACAAGGCCACGGTGGACTCACACATGGGCCAGCATGCGGTCGTTCCCCCCGCGACTGACGCTTAACCTCCTCGCCAGGGACTCGGCGCGACAACCCCAGCTTTCGGAGTTATCTTACCGGCCACACCGCGGGTGTGAACCTGCCCCTGACGTCGCGCCCTGATGCCGCTCGGCAAGCCCCGCGACGACGAAACCGCAGGTTGAGCGCCTTTGCAGACTTGGGAGATGGATTCGTATGAAGTACACCTATGAAGTCAGTGTCGCCCCCGGCCTGATCTACGAGTGCTTGGCCGACGAAAATCTCCACCTCAAAGAGGCGGAAGAAGTTGTCGTCAAGTGTGACCGCTACCAGGATATCGGTGTGATCGATTCCTGCCACGACGAGTCGCCCGTCGACGAGAAGCAGGCTGACGAGCGATATGCCGAGAACGCGAGGGGCAGGCGCATCGAAGGCGAGAGGATGCCCCGCATCCTGCGGCGTGCCACGCTTTTGGACAAGAGCAAGGCACACGAGAACGAGGTGCGGGCCAAGAGCATGCACCGGTCCGCCATGAAGCGAATCACCGATCACAAGCTCGACATGAAACTGATCAGCACGCACAGTTCCTTCGACCGGCGTTTGGTCGTCTTTCAGTTTGCGGCAGAAGGGCGGATTGACTTTCGCGGGTTGCTGCGGGATCTCTCCCAGGAATTCCACACCCGTGTTGAACTCCGGCAGGTGGGAGTGCGCGACGAAGCGTCGATTCAGGGCGGGATCGGTCTGTGCGGTCGGGCATTCTGCTGTTGCACGTTTCTGAAGCGTTTTATCAGCATTAACGTGAAAATGGCCAAGCAACAGGGGCTATCCCTGAATCCCTCCAACATTTCCGGGGCCTGTGGACGACTGAAATGCTGCCTCGAGTACGAAGTAGACTGGTACCGGGAAATGCACGGGATGGACTCGAAGATCGGGGCGCCGTGCCGGACTCCGCAAGGCCCCGGGACTCTGGTGGAGTGCAACTCGCAGTTGCACAAGGTCAGGGTGAAACTGAACCGTGAGGACGGCGCGGTTGTGGAGCTCGATCGCTCAGAGGTGCAGTTCGACACGCCCCGCTGACCGTAAGGGCTCTCTCGCCGCAATTTCTCGACGTCGCGCGCCCGGCTGATTCCAAACTCGTCCCGCTGTCCTGTGCCGTGACGTCACGGGTTACCTCCCGGCGCGGGTATGGGGAGGCTTGGCACACGGGTGCGGCATGCGGCAAGGGCTCTGTGATGACCAATGCCAGGCCAATACCGGTCCCCGTCAAACTGCATGTATGGCTGCGGGCATACCTGGCTCTGTTGGCGTTTGTATGCCCCCTTAAGTTCGGAATCGTTGTGTCGCGCGGTGAGGTCGGGCTCTTCCCAATGTCAGCATGGGACTGGGCACTGGGGGCATGGCCGCCAGCGCTTCTGGTCGTGGCCGCTGGTTCCGGCCTGCTCTTGGCGCTGATTCTTTATCCACGGCCACGGAGTCACAACCGGCTCTGGATGATTCCTGCCCTGTGGGGTGGACTCTTTCTCTGTGCCCTGCCCGGCCTTGTCCTGACGACAGAGCGGGATGAGGCACTGGTTCTCCTCGCGCACTTGCTGGGCGTGTTCTGCTACTGTGCCGCCGTCTACTGGGTGCTCATGCACGATCCGGCTCTCGCTGGATGGATCCTGAACGCCATTGTCGCTGCAATGATTCTTTGCTGCTGCAGCGGGTGGTACCAGGTCCAGTTCGGCGGACTGGCTGAGACCGAAGAAATGGCGCGGAAGATGCAAGCCGAACAGGGTCGACTGCTGGTGCAGGGGATAGGGGGCCGCCTCCAGCAACGGCGGGCGTTTGGCCCGTTTGTTTACCCCAACAGTTTTGCGGCCCATCTCATCTTGATCACACCGTTGTTCTTGGTGGTCCTGTGGCGCTGGGCTGGACGGTTTGACCCCGTTCGGCTTAGCCGCATCGTGTTCCTGGGGTTCGGTGTGGCACTTTCGGTCGGCGCCCTGCATATGAGCGGGAGTCGGGCAGGGATGGCAGCCTTTGGAGCGGCCTTCGGCGCCACAGCGGTGCTGGTCCCACGTCTGGGGAAGTGGCGATGGCTGGCCGCCGCCGCCTGCGTGGGTGTGGCTGTCGTCGGGTTCATCCTGGCCAGCCGAGGCCGCGATTTCAGGTCCATGACAGCACGAACTGAGTACTACCGGGCAGCGGCCATGATGTTCCGTGAACACCCCCTGACCGGCGTCGGCCTGGGGGAGTTCTACCCGAATTATCTCCGACTCAAGAGCGCTGACGCCGAGGTGAGTCGCGACGCCCACAACATGGTCCTCAGCTTGGCTGCCCAGGCGGGGACGCTGGGCGGTCTGGCCGCCGTCGCCTGCCTGATCTTGCCCCTGCTGCAACTGCTCTGGCTCAATGACCGTAGCCGCTGCGATCCGTGGATCCGCGACGCCGTGGTCCTCGGCCTCCTCGCCTGGGGGCTTCATTCTCTCGCGGACTTCAATGTCCAGATTCCAGGGACTGTTGCCACGGCATCCATCCTTCCTTTGCTGGTCTTGGCACCGGCTGCCGAGGCGGCCCCTTCCCAATCCGCGTCCGCGCTGCTCCTGCGGTTGACTTTGGCGCTCCCAGCCTTGCTGGCCATCACATGGGTAAGCCGCCTCCCCGGTGAGTATGCGTACCAACAACTCCACGATCAGTACGGACGACGCGACCTCAACATCGGCCGGTTCCAACGGGATGCCGTCGAGACGGCGCGACTCCTGCCCCGGTCCCCGTACCCATGGCTGCTGCTCGGGCGTGTCATGGAGGCGACGCGTCAGCACGAGGCCGCGGTCGAGGCCTACCGGAAAGCAGCACTCAATTCGCCACACCGTGCGGCCCTGCATGCCTGCCTGGCCCGTAACTATCTGGCACTGGGGCGAGGCCCGGAAGCTCGGGCGGCCGCGGAAAAGGCTGTGGCCTGGTACCCGCTTTTCCCCGGCAACCAACCGCTCCTTCAGGAAATCGACCAGGCTTCCAGACAACCTCCCAACGGCCCGAAATGACCGTGTCCCCGTATCGGAACATGGCCCCCGAACGGCGTCCACTCACCTAGTGCCCGTCCGCCAGAAATGCCCCAGCAATTCCACCGTCCGAGCGGCATCTGGGGGTGGCTTCCGTCGCCACGGGCGACGCGCATGTCCACCCCAGTGGGGAGGGCGTGAACTTCCCGGCGGCCATTGCGGAAGCGGTGAAGATCGAGAAAGGCGAGACGATGGAATGGTTCATTGAAGACAGGAACACGTTCATCCTCAAACGCATGAAACCATGTAAGTATTTCTTGAAGAAGCCGTAACGTTTCCTAGGTTAACGCGCATGCCAAGCGGGGGTGCGGGGGGCAGAGCCCTCGCTTCGCTTCCCGTCGCGCCACGCCCAAGCGTCAGGCTCTCACCGCAGTCCGAGCAACCGCACCTTCTGTGCGCCCGGCATGGCTTCGCCGAGGATCGCAGCCTCTGTCCCCACTGCGCGCGCGGCAGCCATTGCGGACTCCGCACACTCGCGCGGCACGAGCCAAACCATGCCGACGCCCATGTTGAAGACGCGGTGCATCTCGACCGGGTCAATGTTGCCCGTCTTGCGGATCAGCGTAAAGATCGGCGGTGTCGCCATCACGCCCGGCTCCAGCACCACATCGACATTCTCCGGCAGCACGCGTGGAATGTTCTCGTACAGACCGCCGCCCGTGATGTGTGCCATCCCGTTCAGCGGCACGCCTGCCGCCATGGCCCGCTGGATCGCCGGCCAGTAGCAGGTGTGCGGGCGCAGCAGCGCTTCGCCGACCGAGTCCCCGTTCAGTTCCGGCGGCCGCGAGTGCACCGTGAACCCGCCCTTCTCGAAGAGCACCCGCCGCGCCAGCGAGTACCCGTTCGTGTGCGGCCCGTTCGACGCCAAGCCGATCACCAGGTCACCCGCCTTGACCTGCGAGCCCATGATCAGCTTCTCGTGTTCGACAATCCCATTGATGCACCCGACCAGGTCATAGTCGTCGCCGTACATGCCGGGCATTTCCGCGGTCTCGCCGCCGATCAGTGTCACGTTTTGCGCCTTGCACGCGTCCGCAATGCCCCCGAGCACCTGCTCGTACAGCGGACTCCGCAGCTTCCCGATCCCGATGTAGTCGACGAAGTACACCGGCTCGGCGCCCTGCACCGCAATGTCGTTGATGCAGTGATTGACGATGTCGTGCCCGACCGTGTCGTGCTTGTTCATCATCCCGGCGACCATCAGCTTGGTCCCCACACCGTCGATGCTTACGACCATGACCGGGTGCTTGTACTTCGTCAGATCGATCTTGAACAACCCGCCGAACCCGCCGACGGGGACCAGTGCCTCCGGGCGCCGTGTGAGGTTGATCTTGTCCTTCACGGCTTCCAGCAGGTTGTCGGCCAGGTCAATGTCCACCCCGGCCGCCTTGTACGAATCGCTCTTCGCTGTTTCGTTCTCTTTCACCGGCGTAGATCCTTCCTTGAACTGGCTCACGGGCAACCGGCCTGACTGCTGCGGCGCGAGACGCATCCGCAATGGCTACGCTGCAGGCTGCACCCGTCGCACTTCCGAGACCGTGCGAGAATATCATCGGGCCGCGAGGGAAATCAACCCCACGGCACGACTCATCACCCTCGCGCCTCACCGGGTTCGCCGTTCCGCGCTCACGCGGTCTTGGTGTCTTGGCTCGTAGTCCCGCCTTCAGGCGGTCCGGGAAACGCGTTGGCTCACCACACAGGTGCGTTCGTGCACGTCAACGTCTGAATCCGGACCGCGTGAACGCGGGACTACGAGCCTGGTGCGTGGACGACCGCATCACTTCGCGGGGGTCTTGCGGATCTTGACGGCAAAGTCTTTGCGGAACGGCGGGAGCTTCAGGGTGAGGGTCTCGCCGGCGTTGGCGACGTTCAGCGTGTCGCGCCGCGCGACCGCGCCGGTCTCGATGTTCCAGTACTCGACGGCGTAGGCGCCGGGCGCGAGTCCGGCGACCGGGAGTGTCACGTCGCCACGCTCGATGGGGACCGGGTTCTCGTTGTCGGGCAGGTAGAAGTCAGTGTCCATGCCCCAGAGCAGGACGCGTTCCGGGCTGCGCAGTTCGCAGAGCATGATCTTCTTGTCCGCCAACTCCTCCGTGCGCGCCGCCATGCCGCGCCGGTCTTCATCGCCCTGCGTAAACTTGTGCAGCACATCGTAGTACGGGTACAGGTTCTTCTCCTCGACGAGCGCGAACCACCAGTACAGCGGCGCCACAGGCGAGCCGCAGAAGTAGCCGGTCCAGATGCCCAAGTGCGCCTGCTTCATCAGGTTTCCCATGCTGTCGGCGTAGGGGCCGCCGCCAAACTCCGTGACCAGCAACGGTTTCTTTTTCGTCTCCGACATGCGCGCACCGCCCCAGAGCAGTTCGAGGAGTTGCCGCGTGCCGTTCTGCTGGTAGTACGCGTCGGTGGTCAGCACGTCGAGCTCCGGCAGGTCCGCAATGGCGTCGTTGATGCGGTTGTAGCTCAGCATCCAGTGTGTGGTGATGGGGTGCTTGTACCAATCATGGTTCTTCACGTACGCGCCCATCTCCTTGTGCCAGTCGGCAACAACCGGGTTCAGATAGAACTCCAGAGTGTTCCCAGTCAGGTCCACTTCGGTGAACAGCTTCCACATCAGGATGTGCGGCGAGTGCGTCCAGCGTGACAGCGTGTAGTCGGCGTACTTCTGGAACGCCTTCTTGGCCCGCGCATCAGAGAAGTACTCCTCGCAGCTCTGCAGGTACCCGCCGTTCGCCACGTTGAACGGATTGCGCGCCCACTCGGTGTCGTACGTCATGCCGAACTTGCCGTGGTTGTTCATGACCACGATCAGGTAGATGCCATGCTGCTCGGCCCAGCCGAGGATGCGGTCGAGCATCCAGGCGCGGTACGGGTTCATGTACCCGACGCCGTGGTAACCGGGCGCTTCATTGATCCACTCCAGGCCCAGCCACCAGGAGCACATCCACACCTCCACCACCGTGATGCCGTGCTTCTCGTACTCGGCGAACAGGCGCTCATACAGCAGCAACCCCTCGTCGCGCCAGTTCGAGTACGGCGCGGTGGTGAGGTAGCGGTTGTCGAATGGCGAGCGCACGTTCATGCTCAGCCCCCAGAACGGCGCACCGCTGTCCCAGGCGAACAGGCGCGGATCCTTGGCATCGACACGCAGATAGCCATGATAAGAGGTTGCGGCGGGCTGAACCTCGAACACCACCGGCGGCAGCGTCCACTGATCGCCGCCGGCTCTCACGGTAAGCGCCATCGTGTGTTCTCCGGCCTGGCGCGGTGTGTAGCGCACCTTGAAACTCGGATAGCCGTAGGGTGTCAGCGCCGATGTGAACTCCTTCGCCGCGGGATTGAAGAGAAAATCCTCAAAATAGAACCCCCGCACCGGTTCCGGCGCACCAGCAGGAGTCGCAACCATGCCGGAGACCAGCACGTCCTGTGCGTCAAACGGGTCCGTGTAATCGGCGTGCAGTTCGAAAGTCACCTCGAGTTTCTCGCCCACTCGCGGCGCCTGCGGTGCCCAGCCGAAATTCCGGATCCGGGGTTCGTCGAACGGACTGGGGGCATCGGACAACCACGCCCCGACAAGGAAAACATCGCCGGTGAACGTATCTTTGGCACCCGTGGCCGGCTTGAACGCGCACCCAAACTCCATGACCTGTCCAGCCGTCAGCGGGTGCCACGGGCGCGAGTGTCCGCACGGTTCCCAGCGCCGCGCCGCCTCGTCCCCGGTCAGCGGCAGATCGAACCGGACCAATCCACGCTGCGGCACAGCCGGCAAACGAATCTGCCGCCACAGGCTGTCCCAGTCCTTGGTGAAGAAGTAGATGTCCGTGGTGCGCGGCAATCCCTCCGGCAACAGCAACTGCACGTCCAGGCGCCGCCAGCCGCGCAGGCGCTGCGGCGGCAACGGCACGACAAACTCGTTGTCGCCCGGCAACGTGACGGGCAGTTTCACCCACCGCGGCGACTCCGTCTTGGTCCCTTCGGCAGCCGCAACACCCTCGAGCGGCGAGGTCTGTGGGTTCCCGGCAGCGTCGTACACGCGCCGCTGCCACCCACCCGCCTTGTCATCCACGGTGAACAGCGGCTCGCGCCGTGTCCCCTGCCCCGCCGCCGGCGCCTGCGCAAACCCGGCTGGGGCCGCGAGCGCCAAGGCGCACACCGCCAGTGCCAACCCGCAGGCCGCGTTGCAACGCGGACGCATCGGACCGATCCGACGGATCACCCCGGGCACATCCGCCACTGGCTTCGTTGCCCCGTGAAACCTGAACACCGAACACCTCTTTTTCTTGACCTGCGCAATAAGGGCAGAGAGATCGTCGCGTCTGAGATGCCGTACCGCGGGCGGCCCCCCGCCCGCTTCTCGGCACGTCCGCAGCACAAGGTTCGGGTGGCGGGCGGGGGGCCGCCCGCGGTACGGTCAGAAGGCGTCGTGCCCGTGTTCCGCTTATTGCACGGGTCGCTTCTTCTTACTCCGCGCTCCAAGGCTACGGCCGAGGACGGCCGACTCCAAATGCGTCTCTTGCTCCGTGCTCCGTGCTTCACCCCGGCGGCAGGGCGCAGACAACCGTGCCCTTGCCGCTGAACGCGTACGCGCCCGTGCTGTACGGGACGAAGAACGTATCACCTGGCTTCAGCGTCAACCGCGACATCCCGGCCCGAAGCGTCACCTCGCCGTCGACCACGACGCCGGCGAAGAACCCAGACTCGTGGCTGTCGCCCGTCCATTTGCCGTCGACCTCGATGCGCCAGGCGCCGAAGTACGATGCGTACTCCGCACCGATGAGTTGCCAGCACCGGCTCGGGCCCTGCTCGCCGACGAGGCGCGGCTGCTGGGCCGCGCCAGCCCAGGCGCTGACCTTGGGCTGCCCGTCGAAATGGAACACCTCCATCGCCTTCTCCGGCGCGATCCGACCGAACCGGTCCTGCTGCGTCAGTGGCTGCTTTCCGCAGACCGGGTCGGGCTGCGTGACCAGGTCGGTTGGTTCCATGATTTCGACCAGGAACACGCCCGGACCGATGGCATGCACCAAGCCGCCGGTCAGCATCACCACGTCACCCGGCTTGACCCGGTGCTTGTGCGCCATCCGCAGCGGTCGCGTCATGTCGCCGCGAAGGCAGTCGGCCGTGAAGACGTCTTTGTCGATGCTCTCGTTGAACCCGAGCAGCAGGTACGGTTCCTCGCCCTCGATCCGACGCGTTTCCAGCACAATCCACACCTCGGTCTTGCCGTAGTCCGAGCCGTACAGGCGGCGCGCGGTCTCACGGTCGGGGTGCGCTTGCAGCGGCAGCCGGATCGCCGAATCGAGCAGCTTCATCAGAAACCCCGTAGTCTTGCCGTGCCGTTTGACGTGCGCCGCACCGAACAGTTCATCCGCTCGCTCGCCGACCAGTGTTGTGAAGGCAATCTTCTTCCTGCCGACGACCGCCGTACTGATCCCCTCCCCCGGCACGCCGTGCTGTGGATTGCACGCCTCAACGGTCGAGGCAATCCAGTCTTCGGGGAACAGATCGTCCGCGCCGTCCTGCTTACCACGCATGCGGTCGATCAACTTGCCGCCCAAGTAACAGCGCCAGACGCGGTTCTCGGTGAAGCGGAATGGGTTCATGGGGCTCCTGTTAGCCGCTTTAGCGGCCATCTCTGCAACAACATGTTTGTCGTAACGGGTGTCGTGGCTCATAGGTCACCGAGTCACTGCGTCACTGTGTCACCGAGACTGACCGCGGCGGCGTACCACGCCGCCGTTAGGTGACTCAGTGACTCAGTGACGTGGTGACGCAGTGACACTCGACACCCAACTGACACCAACATGTTTGGTCGAAGTACGGCGCCTAAGGGCGCTAAACCCCTACTCCCGCATCTCCCCCGCCAGCATGGCGGCGCCGGTCGCCGCTTCCTCCCGCCCCGCGGTCAGTTCGAGCGGCAGTCCCGTGACCTCACGAATGCACTCCTGTAGCACCGGCAGTCGCCGGACCGCATTGCCGCTGCCCACGACCAAGCGCCGCCCTCGCATGCACTCCGGAGGCAGCATCCCGAAAAGGTTCTGCACGACGCCGCCGGCCAGAGCGCGGAACAGGTTGCCAAGTGTCAGGTTAGAACTGCCGATGCCGGTCACGGCGCCGCGCCGTGCCGGGTCATGCCGTTCACCGTAGAACGTCGGTGTGACCGAGATGCCGTCCCCGGTTGCCTCGCAGCCAAGTCGGTTCAGTTTCTCGAACAACTCGTCTCGATCTGGAGCGTTCACGCCGAGCTCGCCACACCACTGCGCGAGCGTGTCGACCATCCACGCGATGGCGCCGCCCCCCGACAATGTCGCAGCCACCGCCGCCACGCGTCCGCCCGGGAACGGTCGGAATTCAAACGGGCATCCACGCGGTGGCCGCACCTTGAATGCGGCCGGCATGACCGCCGAGAGCTGTCCACCTGTGCCGAGCGTCAACGCTAACGTCGTCTCCGGATCGTGTCCGGCCATCGTGGCCCATATCGACGCCTGGTTGTCGCCTAACGCCACCATTACGGGCACATTTGCCGGCACGCCAAACTCGGTGGCAGCAACCACCCCAGTGCGTCCCGCGCAGGTCCCGCAGGGCAGGATTCGCGGCAGAAGCTTGGCCGACACACCCGCCTTGCGCCACGCCGATGCGCACCAACGCGACTTGCCCAGATCATAAAACCCCCAACTCGCGGCGTCCGTCGTGTCGGTTGCCGGGTGATCGAGCCCGCAGAGTTGCGCGACGAGAAGGTCGTGAATCGTGGCGGCTGCAGCCGCGCCCGCCGGTATGGCGTCGTGTCCCGCCAGCCACGCCAGGGTCGCCCCGCCGAACCCGGTGTGCACTGACGCGTCGCCAGTTCGGTCCCTGAACTCCGCGAGAAAGCCGTCTTCGAGACAGCGTTGATCCTGCCAGGTCACCAGGTTCGTCACCGGCGCAAGCTGTTGGTCGACGACCACGACCCCGTGCATCTGTCCGGTGACGCCGATCCGGCGCACAGCCGCTCGGTCCGCGGCACTGAACCGCGCCATGGCCGTACGAACCGCAGCCCAGATCCGTGCCACGTCCTGCTCGGCCCTGCCGGCGGGCAACCCCGCAACCGCGGCGCGGTGCTCCATGCTGTGCGCAGCCACAAGCCGTCCCGCCGCGGCATCCCACAGCACCGCGGCAACCTTGGATGTGCCAATGTCGATTCCCAGGTCGTACACGGGGTGGGTTGCGTTCATCCGGTGCGTTGTCCGTTTGATTTTGGGTTTCAGGTTCTCTGATTATCCTTCGGTCGGGGATTGTCGAAATTGTCGGAATCATCGGGATCATCGAGGCCCGAAACCTGATCATTGGCCCCGGCGGTCACGCCAGTCCCAGCATCGGCAACAGGTCCGCCAGTTGCCGCACCTGCGGGCTGTCGGCAACCGCGCCTTCCGGCAGCGGTGCACCGTGCGGGTTGAACCAGACCGCCTGCATTCCGGCCGCACGCGCCGCCTCGCAGTCATCATCGAACGTATCACCCGTGTGCAGGGATTCCTGCCCGTCCACGCCCAACAGGCGCAAGGCCGCGTGGAAAATGGCCGGATCCGGCTTCTCAACCCCGCACTCGGCGGAGATCACGACGGCATCCACCTGAGACGGAATGCCAAGCTCGTCAAGCAACGCCCGCAATCGCACGTCCCAGTTGCTCACCAACCCGACCTTGACGCCGTGCGTTCGGCACGCGGTCAGCACCTGCGGCCACGTGGGCTCGACCCGCCACGTCGCCGCGTGCGCGAACCGCTCGTACAAGACGTCCAGGATCGCCTGCGCTTGGCTCGGAGCTATTCCGCCGGGCTCGAACACGCGTGATACCACCTTCAGCCAGAAACGCCGCGCCTCGGCGTGGTTCGTGCCGTAGCACAGCCCCTCTTGTTCGCTCTGCGCCTGGCGCCAGGCGTTCTTGAATCCCTGCTCAGCGGCCGCCGGCGTGATCTCGATACCGTTGCATGCGGCGGCCTCGGCGTAGACCTCTCCCAGACTCGGGGACGGAAAAATCAGGGTATTGCCGACGTCAAAGGTCAACGCTCTAGGCACGCAACGCTGAATCGGTCGGAGGTCCCGCGTTGAGCTCTTACCGCGCATCCGCACTCCTGCCGCAATGCGCGAGCCAAGCCCGACGCACCCCTTCCACCGTCTGCAGTTTGTCAGCGCACGCACGCTCCAGGAAGGCCACGGTGTCCGCACGTGCCGCAACCTCCGCATCAACCCGTGACACGGTGCCCCACTCGCCGTCACGAACTTGCTGCGCCTCGTTGACCTCGCGCTGTCGCGACCCGCCGCCGCCGGTCATGACAATCGGCAGGAACAACCCAAACGCCGCGAACTCGGTCGCGTTCGCGCCACAGTCGTCTACCACCTGTGCCCGCGCCTGATCGAGCGTATCGGCGTGCAGGTTGGACACAATGCGTACCCCGCGGTTGCCGAGCGCCATCAAGCGCTGCACATCCTTGCCCCAAATGTAGGCGTCGTAGTGACCGGGACTGACTTCATAGCAGACCACGCAATCTCCGGCGGTTGCTTGCGCCCAGCCCGCACCGGTGTTCGTGAGCCAGATCTTGGGCGGCGGCGGCATGACTCCGAGCAGTGCACTCATCACGGTCGTCTTGCCCGCGCCGCCCGGTTTCGCACCCACCAACCAGGACGCACCCTCGGCGACGCGGTCCATCAGCCACGCGGCCTGCCCGAGACTCAAGGTCCTCGCCTCGACCAGGTCTACAACGGACAGCATCCTGCCGCCGCGTTGATTGCTGCGCTCGATGATGTCCAGAACTGGGTCCATGTGCCTGTTCATCGCCTGCGACATCGGCCGTAACGATCCGGTGCGCGAGGCATACCATATTGCGCCGTACGCCCCGCGTCACGCCATGGCAGCATGTTGGGGCAACAAGATCGTCGTGGCGGGGGCGGAACGGGGACTCACGAGCGGGGGATGATGAAGGCGCCAAGTATACCGGTGTCCAGTGTTGCCAGTTGTGCTGCGTGTGCCGTGGCCAGCGCCAGCCCCCCTACCGCTTCCGCTTCACCCGCGGGCCTTTGGCGGTGTCTTCAACAACCCAACCCAACTCGAGCAGGCGGTTGCGCGCGGTGTCCGCACGCGGGAAGTCCTTCGCCTTGCGTGCTGCCTGACGCTCGTCCACCAATGCCTGGATCTCGGCCGGGACCGCTTCCTCGCGGTCCACATCGAGGCAGGCCAGGACCTTGTCGAAGTCACGGAGTTGGTCCAGGACCTTGCCCGCCGCAGCCCCGGCGCATTGGCCGGAGTCCATCATGCGGTTCACGTCCCGCACCAGGTCGAACAGTGCACCCAGGGCCCCGGACGTGTTCAGGTCGTCCTCCAGGCTGGCGCGGAAATCAGCCTGGGACTGAGTCAGCCGCTCGACGGTCGCCGGTTCACCGGCATCGGCCTGCCCCCGTACCTCGTTCAGGCGCCGGACAAAGTCGTCGACTCGCGCTAGGGCCACGCGCGCCGCGTCGCACTCGCGGAACGAGAAGTTCAGTGTCTGCCGGTAGTGCGTGCCCAGCAGGACCCAGCGCACCTCACGCCCGCCGTAGCCGCGCTGCTGCACGTCCCGCAGCGTGAAGAAGTTCCCGGCCGACTTCGACATCTTCTCGCCGTCCACGATCAGGTGTGCGTTGTGCAGCCAGTAGTTGACAAACGTGCAACCGTTAGCCGCCTCGCTCTGGGCCATTTCGTCCTCATGGTGCGGAAACATGTTGTCGATGCCGCCGCAGTGAATGTCGAAGTGGTTGCCCAGGTACTTGCTGCTCATGGCGCTGCACTCGATGTGCCAACCCGGCCGGCCGCGGCCCCACGGACTGTCCCACGCGACAGGACCGTCCTGCTCGTCATACGCCTTCCACAGAGCAAAGTCCGCGACCGATTCCTTGGCATACTCGTCGTGCTTGACCCGTGCGCCGGGCCGCATGCCGTCCAGGTCGATGTGCGCCAGTTTGCCGTACTCGGGGAACTTCGCGATGGAGAAGTACACCGAGCCGTCCTCGGCCTTGTAGGCGAAACCCTTTTCAAACAGCTTCCGGATGATCTCAATCATTTCCGGAATGTGATCGGTCGCCGACGGGTACGCATCGGCCGGGTCAATGCGCAGTTGGCGGATGTCCTCAAAGAATGCGTCCTTGTAGCGTTGCGTAAACTCCAGCAGCGACACCCCAGCCTTCTGCGAATCGCGGATTGTCTTGTCGTCCACGTCCGTGAGATTCATGATGTGATACACCTGGAGTCCGGCGTAGCGCAACGTACGCTTGAGCACGTCCTCGAATACGTAGGCGCGGAAGTTGCCGACGTGCGCGAAGTTGTAGACGGTCGGCCCGCAGGTGTACAGCCCCACCTTGCCGGGAGTCATGGGCACAAAGTCCTCGACGAAACGCCTCAGGGTGTTGTAGAACCGGACTGGCATTTCCAGGGAATCCTTCTCTGGCGTCGTTCACCGAAACATCGCACCATGCCAAGATACCTTTCCGAGCGGGGGCTAGTATAGTATCTGGCCCGGCTTCTGCAACGGCCGGGGAGGAGCGTACATGGCTGTTTCAAGATTCGTGACCGTCGCGTGCAGCGAGTACCCCCGGCGTGTCCCCACGCCGGGGGGGGCGGCCTGAGGACAGGCCGCCCCTACCAGGTGTGCGCGGAGGCGTGGCCTTCCGAGACGCGACGCCAGATCTTGAAACAGCCCTGAGGAGCGTACCGACTTGACTGAAAGCCCCGTGCATCCCATTCGCCTGCTCGCCACCGACCTCGATGGCACGCTTCTCGGCGGAGAGGAAAACCTGCACAGTGTCGCCGAGTTCCGCGACCTGTTGCTGCGCGCCCGCACCCAGTGGGGCACGCAGTGGGCCATCGTGACCGGCCGCAGCCTGTTGGCCGTGCGCGCCATTGTCTTCGAGTTCATGTGCATGGGATTGCACCCCAACTTCGCGGTGACGGAAGACGCGCGCATCCACCATCACTCGCGCCCCGGCCAACTGGTGCCGTTCCGGTGGTGGAACTTCAGAGTCCATCAACGCCGGCGCCGAATGGTGCGACGGTGGCGGCCGCAAGTTACAGCATGGCACCGCCAGATTGTCGAGCAGTTCCCCGCTTCCGTCGATCTGTCCTGCCCCGAGGTGCACTTCTGGATGAACATGGCGGATCTGGAGAGCGCCGAGACCGCCGAACGGTTGCTGCGGGAGTGGGTTGCCCCGCACCGCGAGTTCTTCGTCTTCCGCTGGGACACCCAGATCTGTCTGATGCCCACCGCGGGCTCGAAAGGCGAGGCCGTCGCGCGCCTTTCACGGCACCTTCACCTCACGCCCGTTGACGTCCTTGCCATTGGCGACGGACCGAACGACATGAGCATGCTCGACGGCAACGCCGCGACGCGCGTCGCCTGCGTGCGCAACGCTACGCCGGAAGTGCGGCGGGCCGTCACAACCGCAGACGGGTTTGTCGCTGCGGCAGATGCGATGGCCGGCGTGGTGGATATCCTGCGCCACCACTTGAACGGCACCCGACCTGAATGACGGGGGCCGCGCGGGTTTCCGCCATGCCCCCGGTGCCAGTGCCGCTGCTTCAACCACACCACGGGATGGGCAATGAAGGCCCGGGGGCGCCTCTTCCTGTGTCACGGCGGGCGTCCGTCCAAACCCTGGGAATTCGAAGTTGACGACGTCGACGGCGAGAACCACTTGCGCGGCGGTCCGCCACGCACCATATTCCGACGTGTTCAGACGGAAAAGGCCCCGTCGAGGCGTGCATGGCCTGCGGCTCGAAACGAAGCCAGCACCAGGGAAAGCGGAGATGAGTCAGCAGCAGCTTTTCTTTGATCTGGATTTTGCCCCCTCGCGCCCCGGCGTCGAAGGCATACGCTTGGCCCGTCGCCGTCTCGCGATTCAGCGTGCCGTACTGCGCTGGCTCGAACAGAAGGACCCGCCAACCGGCATTGGTGTGAACGTCGTGACCCGCATCTCCAAACTGCACGCGGACATTGCCGCGTTCTGGAGCCAGCCGATCCGCAACACGCACGAAGAGGGCCCCAGCCAGATCCTGACGACCCACCGCACGGTGATCGTTCAGTGCCACACGGAACGCGAAGACTGCTGGCCGGACTGCATCCGGTCCAAGGAAGTGCTGCCGCAACTGCGTGGCTACAAAGAGCAGTTGGCGCAGTTTGAGGAGCAGATCCGCAAGGATGAACCGCACCTGCGCGACAGCAACACGCTGTTCGAAGAATACGCCGAGTGGAACTACGAGAAGAGCGACAATCGCGACTACCACAACGTCAAGCGCGCCATCGAAAAGATGGAGCACAGCCTGTACCACGGCACCAAGTTCGAACGCATCCGCAGTGCGCAACTGGCAGACCACCTGTACCTGGCCGTGCCGGTCAACGTCGTGCTGCGCGAGGAACTGGCCGATGGTTGGGGGCTGATCTGGGTCGACGACAACCTCAACGTCGAAGTCGTTGGGGAACCGGAAGATCGCGAGTGTCTGCCGAGCAATCGCATGCACCTGGTTCAGAACATCGGCGCCGCGGCCAAGCGCGCCACGCTGTTTTCCTGCGGCGTACACCGCACGGCCAAGGAGGAGGTAGCGCTGGTCCAGCCGCCCCGCGGCCACCGCCGCCCGCAACGCCTGCGACTCTCGGAAATGTGAGGGTCAACGCGACCGGGTGCGTCACAGTTTCCCGTCGCGGCGAGACCTGGGCCTTGCTCACCGCGATCTACCACGAGTACGTTCTACCCCCCCCCGGGGAGAAATCGATGTCTCGAAACGTCCCCCCCGACAACTCCCGCCCTCGAATCCAAGTGATGGCACACCGCGGCCTCTCCTCGCGGTACCCGGAAAATACGGTTCTTGCTTTTGCCAAGGCACTGGAGTTGGACATAGACAGCGTCGAATTCGACGTTCACCGCACCCGCGACGGGGCGCTGGTCGTGATCCACGATGCCAAGCTCGACCGCACCACAGACGGCAACGGTCCAGTGGCGGATCGGACGTTGGCCGAACTGAAGGCCCTCGATGCAGGGAGTTGGAAGGCGACCGAGTTCGCCGGCGAACGCATTCCGACGCTCGACGAAACCCTGGACGTCATGGCGCGCCGCCCCGGGATTATGCTCAACGTTGAGATCAAGGACACGACCGCCGCTACCGCTGATGCGTCGATCGCTGCGCTGCGCCGGCGCGGCATCCTGAGTAACTGCGTGCTGACCTGCTTCAATGCCGCGGTGCTCGCACACATCAAGAGGCAGGATTCGGCAATCAAGGTGCAGGGCTTTCCGGCCCGGATGATGTCAAACTTCGCACCCGAGCCGCACGGTACGTACTCGCAGATGGACTACGTCGGCATCCACATCGGCGACGCGACGGCGGAGTTGGGCGAGTCGTTTCGACGCATGGGGATTGTGCCCGGCGTGTGGGTCGTCGACGATCCGGCCGTGGCGGCGAAAGCCGTGGCGATGGGCATGGCCATCATCACCAGCAACGCACCCGACCAGATCCTGCCCGTGGTTCGCGCCGTGCCGACTGCGGATGCGCGCGGATAGGCGCAGATGGCGGGCAGCCCCCCCCCACGCTTCCCATCGGTGGTGATCTGCGCACTGCGGGTCGCCACTCCCGCGGCCGTCACGCTACTTCTTCATGGCCGGGCCGTAGGCGCACGCGCCTTCCTTCGGCAAATGCAGAGCCCAGATGTTGCGGTACCACACGGTGTTGCTGTGGTCCTGCAGGCGAAGGTGCCCGGGGAGTTGCACGTTGAGGTCGGTCGGTGCGCCGGTGACGCCGGGCAGTTGGATGTTGTTGTGGATCACGATCCCGTTGTGCAGCACGGTCAGGCGGGCGAACTCTTTCACCACTTTCCCCTCGCAACGCGGGGCGCGGAAGATGACATCGTAGGTCTGCCAGGTGAGCGCGCGCTGGCAGGCGTTCACCAGCGGAGCGTACTGGTCGTAGATGGCGCCGCAATCGCCCAGCCCGGGAATGTCCCAGCCGGAACTGTCCAGAACCTGGATCTCGTAGCGTCCCTGCAGGAACACGCCGCTGTTGGACTTGGCCTGGCCCTTGGCCTCCGGCATGTCCGAGAGCCTGAACTCCAGGTGCAGGAAATGATCGGCGAAAAGCTGCTTGGTGCAGATGTCGCCCGTCTTCGGTACAACTTCGATTGCGCCGTCCTTCACCAACCAGGCCGCCGGACTGCCGTCCATCTTGGTCCAGCCATCCAGGGACTTGCCGTCGAACAGCACCACCGCACCCGCAGGCGCCGCCGCATTCAGAGTATTGAACAGCATCGGAGTCTCCTTCTTCTGAAATTCCGGAAACGTACGTTCTAGTAACGACCCGGGAAGATAGTGTCGCCGTTGTGCGAGTACAAGGATTCGCTGCAATGCGTCAGCGGCCTCAACCGCCCCGCTCCTCCGCCAGTTCCATCTCTTCAATGGCACGCGCCACGTAGACCATCAACTGCCCGACCAACTCACGCCCGCTTTCCGCCCGCGTGAGGGCCGCGTCAATCGGGTGCGACGGCTTGCTGTCGGGCGACAGAAGGTCCGGGAACGGCCGGCGCGACAGCTCGTATGCCGGCGGAATCTTCATATTCGGGATCTTCCGCGTGAGGTACTTCTCGGTGCGGGGACCGCTTACTACCGTGCGCGGCTCGGTCGGACCCCGTTGCTATGCGTTTTCCACCCACGACTCCCATGTTACTGGCAGGGCGATTCCCGCCGCCGCCCGGCTCGTCAGGGCGGGGCGCCGATTGGGGGGAAAGGGGGTGCCGCGCCCCCTTTCCCCCCCCATCGATCGCCCCACTGCCGCAAGGGCAGTGGCGGCGCGAGCCGGCCAGTAACCCGATAGGTATGACCGGCCGGTCCGCCGGCCGGGACGGGCTGACGCATTACCCCGCTGCACCGTCCATCGAGCCCGTGACACGCGGCACGACAGGCATCTGCAGGCTATCTGGCTACCGCGTCAAACTGCAGAACTATGACGCCGTTGGGCTGGAGGTCAACCGTGACCAAGCCGCGGGCGTCCGGCGTGACCGTCTCGCCCTCCGGCTGGCGTATTGCGGAGACCGCAGGTTTCAGCCCCAGGCCGGTCCAGTCGACAGCGATGTGCGCCGACGCCGGCTTGTCCCCATCGTTGCGGAATGAGAAGTAGACCTTGCCGTCCTTCGGCCCAAAGCGCTCCACGCACACCGTTGGCGCGTCGCTGCGCGCCTGGGTGATCGGTTCCCAGCCGGCTTCGGCCATGGCAATGATCGTCGGCATGTACTTCCTGTACAAGGGGCGGAAGCGCTCGTACTCCTTCGGGTCGCGCGTGCCGCCAACGATGTTCGGGAGGATACCGTAACTCATGCCCTGGCGCATCCACGTCTCCCGGGCCTCGGTTGTGACCTCCGGCTTGAGCACCAGCAGCCACGTGTAGGGCTTGTGGTACGCGAGCGTGCGTTCCGCCCGCATCTTCTCGGCGCTTTCCATGCTCCAGCCGGTCTCGTGCCCCATCACATCCAGCCAGTGGTTGAAGAAGACCCAGTTGTATGGGAATATATTCGCCATCAGCAACTTACCGCGGTTGTGCAAGTCCTTTGATAGGAACGCGACGAATTCGTACTGGTTCCACACCCCGAGCTGCACCGGACGCCGCTCGAGGGGCGAGAACGTCAGCGGGCAGTTCGAACACTGGAGGTGCTCGTGCCGGTAGTTGGGAACACTCGTCCACGAGTTGACGATGGAATCCAGGTAGATGCCGTCGGCGCCCTCGCCCAACCGGCGCTCGATCTCCCACAAGTACGTCGCTTCAAAACGGCCGAACTGCGACTTCGGCACCGCATCAGGCGCGGGATTCAGCGCCCAGTTGTAGCCGCCCCAGGATGCGTGGTACCCCGCGGTCGTATACTCGCCCGCGGCATCGAACATGCCCGAGTTCACGATCGTCTGCGCGGCCAGCGCGGGAGTCTGCTTGCGGCGGTCCACATCGGGCGGGCAGGTTGCGGCAAGTTTCTGGATATGCCGGAGTACATCCGCTTTCGGTGCGGCGGACTCGTCCTCCTTCGGCTTGAGCCCGACGGCCCAGCCCCACCAACCCCACGGCTCGGTGTAGCCGAAGTTCAGGTAGCCACGGCGGCGACACTCCTCCACGCCCGTCGGGGGCAGCACCTGGTTGAATTCGTTGAACCGGAGTCCGAAATCCTCGGGGTTCGGCAGCGCACCGAGGAACGTGCCGGGATCACCGATATACGACCAGTTGCCCTGCTTCGGGCACCGGACGGTGAACGAGTCAGGAAAGAGCCGGTAGTACTTGTCCGCCGCCGCGCGGAAGCCCCAGGCCGGGTCATGCGTATAGAGCACGGCTGCGAACTTCGCACTCTGCGGGAACTTGGCAGTCAGCGGGGTCAAGGCCACGACCCACTCGACGATCACGCCCTGGTCGCCGGCGTACGCGAGCCGGAACGGCTGCGCCACGTCCATCGGCACGCCGAGCGAGATGCCAGCCGAGTTGTCCGGCAGTACGACCGAGGAGAACGGATAGACCGAGAACGGCCCGTAGCTCCCCCACGGTTCGACCCGCGCGAGGCGCCCGGTCGGCGGGATCTTCACCGGAGAGGCCACGTCATTGCCCCAGACTCCGCCGATGGCGTTCAGCGGCAACCGGAACGAGAGGACGATGCACCGGTCCTTGCCGGAGGTGTCCGACACGGTTCCGGAGAGCCGGAGCATGTCCCCGGCCGGTTCCCACCTGGCGTCGACTTGCAGCGCACGCGCCGCGTCAACGCCCTGCACTACCACCCCGTCGCCGGAAGCAGCGGACACCTTGGCAAACAACGGTCGTGCCTCCATGTCCAGTTCCATCACGCTGAAGTCGTCGGCCCAGAGTGTGCCGCAACCGCGGTAGATGTTGGTGCGGACCAGCAGCTTGCGCGTGGCCTGTTCGGTGGTCAGCAACAGCTCGTTACGGGCCCAGTCCCGGTCACCTGACACACCGCCGGCCATGTTGTGCTGGAAGACGGTCGTGGTGCGTTGCCCCGCATCGTCCTGCTGCTGGATGTACCCGATACTGGCAGGGCATTGGCCGCCGCGCCCCTTGCACTTCAGCCAGAAGGAAACCAGGTACGTCTTGCCGCCGACCGCGGGGACCGTGACGGCAAGGTCGGCGGAGGTCTTGTCCTCAGTCCCGGGTATGTCGCAGCGCATGGACCACTGCCCGGTGTGCGCCTGCGTGTTGTCGCGAGTCCATTCGGGGCCGGCTGCAAACCCGTCCGGGCCCCCGTTGCTGTCCGTGTCGTCCTCGAGGCTGCAGTTGCGAATGAGTTCGGCCCCGCCCTGGGTGGCCTCGGCGACGTAAAATCCGCCGCCCCCGGGGAGCGCAGGAAGCGGTGCGCCTTTCAGGAGCATCCGCACGCTGCCGCCGTCCGCGCCGAAGTCCAGGGCCAGGCCATCACCGGTCGTCACACTGCCGGACGGCAACGCCCTGCCTTCAATGGCGTGGGCAATGGCCAGGCGCCGTTGCTCGATGACGCTCGGGTGTTTGCAGAAATGCGTAAAGTCGCGCGAGATGTCGTCGCCTACTTTGAGCAGCGCGCTGTCGGGATGTCGCTCGCGAAGCAGGCAGAGGTACTCGTAGTCCTCGATGCCGTCACGGACGTTCTCCAACCGCACCGATGACAGTGGCGTCCAGTCCGGTCCGGGGTAGACCAGGAAGCCGTCGCCATTGACCTTGAACTCGCGGTAGGTGGCCACCTTCTCCTGGTCCCAGGGCACGTCCGGCCAGTGCGGCTCGTCCGCCTTCAGCGGCATCATCCCGTTCCAATAGTTCGTCCGCCAGTAAAGCAGCCCTGTACTTTGACGTTGCCAGACCTGCCAAAACAGGACGCGGTGGTCAACCCCGGGTTGGTCGATGAAGAAATTCGCGTACGGCGGCGTCGGCCCGCAGCAGACGTAGAGCCAGGACTTCTCGCCGGCTTGCAGGCGAGCATGGTGAAAGGCTTCGTCATACACCGCAGTGGTGGCACACCAGATCTTCACCGGGCCCACCAACTCGTTCGGTGTGCGGTTCATGTAGTAGGTCTGCATGAGCGGCGTATCGGGCGCGACGTCGATGGCCTGGCGGTACGAGGGCAGCAACTGGTCATACTCGTCGGGCTTGAGTTCGTCCTTCGCGTAGACGTGACCGAGGTGGAACCAGCCCTTGTCGCGCCAGTGCTGGAGGTGCGCACCCATCTGCTCGCGGACCGATGCCAGTGCGGTTTCCAGTTCGAAGTCATCGATCACCACGTCTCCTCCGTCGCACTCCGCCACGATATCGTCAATGAGATACTCCACGACGCGGTCTTTGTTCGCAATCACGAACTGGAAGTCATCCGACGTTTTCAACCCGGTTAGAGTTAACGGCTCGCCCGTGGAGTTGTGCCGGTACTGCTCGATGGGGAGACGCACTTCGTGCCACTCCGCGCCGCCAATCGGAAAGGTTGTCTGCCAGCGGTTCGGAAACGCGTTCACATAGGCCACGATGGTCTCCCCCGCGAGAGCGGGATCGAGGGCGCGAACCCAAAACCGGAACGCCTTGCACTGACGGTCAGCCATCAACGACCCAGCCATCGTATGGTCCAAGGCTGCCCACGACTCGGTCTTGGGCCAGGCGATCCTGCCTGAACGCCTGCCGCCATGCGCGTCCTCCGCACACGGAACACACGTTGCGCCCCGGTTGCCGGCCCAGCCGACATTGCCAATGGCGGCCATGGCCACTCCGTCGGGCGGCAACCGATCAACGACGGCCTCCATGCAGGCGTCCATGACGGAGTAGTCGTACCGGATCTTCCCGCTCCCGTCGCGGACTTCTTTGACGTACGAACGTCCGACCCTCGTTGGTGTCAGCCGGTAATCGAGATGGAACCGGTTCCATCTGGTGAAAACGTCCGGGGATAGGTTGGCCTCGTAGTCACTGCTGCCGGTGTACCATTGCGACAACGAGCCCGGGTCGCAGCCGAACGGTGTGGCCAGGTGCTGGCTGCGCGGCAGTTCGAAGTCGAAGACGTGCAGGAGGACGGCCATTTGCCGGGCCTCGCCGCCGCCGCTTACGGTCAACGTGCCGCGGTAGTCGCCGGCGGGCGTGCCGGACGGCACGTGGACGCGCAACCAGACGGGCTGCAACTCGCCGGCCTTCAGAGTGAACGGGGTATTGGGCATGAGCGGGTCTGGCCAGTCGCCGACGTAGCTGACTGGGTATTGCGGTTTGGCCGTCTTGATGTAGCCGACGATGCTGAGCGTGAGATACTCCTGGCCGATCACCGCGCCGCCCGGGCCGCTGAGAACGCTGATGTCCGCGCGGCAGTCCGGGATGTCCGCATCGGCCAGCGAGACCGCGATCACCTGGCCACCCTCGTACTCGTTGCGGGCCGCAGAGAGCGCCAGTTCGCGGGCAACCTGACCGCCAAACTCGTCGCCGTCCTTGCGCACCTTGATCATGGCCGGGGCGGTAGCGAGTCCGAACTTGGGCTGGGGTGTCGTCGCGTTACGCCAGGTACAGAAGGCGCGCAACCGCACGCTGGCTGCCGTCAGGTTGCGGATGTCGGTGGCCGCAGACATCGCGCGCGGCGCGATGCGGGACCAGTCCTCCGTCGTAAGCGTGGCGGCATTCCTCAAACCGTTCTCCAACTCTGCAATGGCGGTCTTGACTTTCGGTTCGCGATCGAGGAACGGCGCCGCAATGGCAGTGGGCGCGGTGGTCGCATCCAGACCCGCGGTGGCAGACTCATACGCCTGGCGGAGTGCGGCAAGACGAGCGCCGGCGTCTTTCAGGTAGAACGGAACCAGGTTCAGCCGCAAGTCAGTGAGAGTGCCGAACCGACCGGGAGTGTGGAATCCGCCGAACGTGCTCGACCAGGCACTAGCCTGGTCGGCGAGCTTGTCGGAGCGCCCGAAGTTGGCGCACCAGTTCGCACCGACGCTGAGGTCGAGCGGGAGCTGGGCAATGGGGATGGCGAGCTCAACCGTCCATGCGTCCACCCCGTCCTTGGCCGCTGCCCGCCAATCCGCGTTCCACTCCCTGTCCGTCCGGTGCGAGTCGTATTTGGCCCCTAACGCATTGACGCAGAACTGGTAGTAGTCCGTACGGTCTCCGCATGGGTTGAGGAACACCTCGACCTCGTCGTCCGTCCAGACGTCGCCGTCGCGCCGGTTGACAGTCGCTTTGAGTACGTCACCGGGCTTCTTTTCGCAGCGGAAGGCGGCGTACAGGTTGTCGGCATCGTACGCCACGCGAACGGTCGTGCCGCGCTCCGGCAGACCAGCACCGCTGGCGAGCGCGAACCCGCTCACCCCCGAACCGTCCTGCCAGCAGGCGTCTGTCAGTTCACCGTCGATGCTTGGCGGTGCGCTGGCCCTGACCGGTTGCGCTGTCGGCGTGCCGAAGAGCTGCACGTCGTCGAACCACGCGGTGCCCCTGCCCTCCAGCAGCGGCACGACGCAGACGTGGTCCACGCCCGCTGGCACGGTGAAATGGTGCACGACCTGACGCCAATCGAACGAACCCTTGGCCGACTCCGGCGCGCTGTGCCCGACAATCTGCGTCTCGCCCTGACGGAACTGCACGTCGCAGCCGCTATGCCCTGCGAGCCTGTCCGCCTTCATCCAGAAGCTCAGCACGAGTTCCTGGCCCGCCTGGACCGCGACGACCGGATGGTGCCAGGTGGCGATGCCCTTGAAGTCCTCCCGTTCGATCCGCAGCCGGCCGCTGAACTCGCCGGCGTGTTTCACCGTCGCATCGCGTGTGCTGCTGACACCTGCTTCCTTCCCGGCCGGCGGCCACACACCCCACCCGGCGCTGACATCGCCCGTGCCTTGCTCAAGACCTGTATTCTGAAGCAGTTGCGGCGTCGCACCAAGACCGGCATCGTCTACGGCATCCGCCCTCCAAGACACCGCAAACACCGCCGCCACAAAGACCCACGTCCCGACAGCAACAGCCCAGCGTTTCCTCATGATGTACCTTTCACGTTCGGACCGACCACGTCGTGACTGCGGGAAAGCGACCCCTGCAATTGGGGACAGGGCGTGTCTTCGCTTTCGCCTGGGCTCGGCGCACGTAGAGCAAGGCTCGTATGGCGGGTGGAGGGCCGCCCGCGGTACTGCCTGTCAGGAGGGGCTGGCCTGGGCTGACACCACATCGCTCCGCTTATTGCACAGGTCGCCATCGTCCTTCCTTTCGACCGTTCCGTCACGGAGACAGGAAAGGGAGCCAGCGTTCAAGGAAGCCCTTCCTCGTGTCCTTCACGGGCCACGACACACACCCGGTGCCGGCAACGGTTTCGGTTCGCGCCTGGATCGATACCGGAGCATCCGCCGCGGTGCCGACGGCCATGACGACTGATGGAATGCCGCCGTCGAGGCGGCAAAGCCACAAGCCCGCGTCGGTCGACCACTCGGGGACGATGGGGCCAGGACCGAATCCCAGGCGCCAGCGTTCGGGGCCGCATCGCAAGTCGAGGTATCCCGCTCCGGGTTCGACCGTGCACGGCGCCTCGGCGATCTGGTTCTTCGGTCCGAACCGTAAGAAGGTGACGGTCCGTGTCGGGCCTTGTTCAGAGCGTGTGGCAATGACGTCGTGTGTGGCAAACCGTTTCTTCTCCCGCTCGTTGACAGTGACGGGCAGGAGCGTACCGTTCAGGTCAGCGAACAGGCCGCGCAGAACGACATCGCCGGACTCGACCTTGACGACATTGCCGGAAACGCGGGTCTGGCCGTTGGGGTGAAGGAGAAACTCGGCGGTCTTCGCCGGTGCTTCACCCAGGTCGAGGTCGTCCACCAGGCACACCAATCCCTCTCGGAGGTACAGCACATGGCGTCGCGCCGGGCAACCGTACGCCTGCGACGCGTCGCCCAGCGAGTAGCCGCACCGTGTGTCGGTGTGGTACATCAAGGTTTGTCCCGGTCCCCAATTGTTCTGGTTCCGCCCCGCGATCACCGGCACGTTGTGGTCGCGAGTGGTCGTCCCTATACCATCGGGAAGGCAACGCTGCCCCAACGCGTACAGCGTGAAGTGGTTCATGTTCTGTTCCTTGTGTTGGCCTTTGCGCCCGCAGTGGTGCAGCACAATGGTGGCGGCATCTTCCCAGCCACTGCGCCAGACATTGACGCCAACATCATCAAAGCTACGTCCGGCGTTCCGCTCGGTTGGGCGCACCGCCTGCAGGCTCGGGTCCACCCACCAGAACGCGTCGCCGTACCCCATGTAGGCGGTGGGGTTGTCATGCAGATCGAAGAGTGCGAGCCATTGGGCCTCGGGGTAGCGCCACTCTCGGGCAATGCAGAAGAAGATCCAGTGGTTCCAGCGTGACCCTTCGCCGCCCTGATTGTAGGCCAGGTTCCGCCCCTCCCAGTCACTGATCATCAGGCTGAAGTCGGCGTAGCGCTTCAGGAACGGCTGCTGGAAGTGATCGCGCCCGGTCACGTTGCGCAGGAGTTCCGCGAGACGCAACCACTCGCTGACACCGTAGTTGCCGTAGCACGGCGACTCCGTCCAGGCGCCACTGGTGTGTTCGGCAAAGGCGTCGAGCATGAACTGCTCAGCGAGCGCGACCCATTGCGCAGCCTCCGCGTGTTCCCCGATGAGAGCCAGACCGGCGGTCCCCAGGCCGCAGAAGCTCACGGCAGTGTGGTTGCCGCGCAGATCGTTGTAGATCGAACCGTGGCCGGTCAGCGCGTTCAGGTACAGCCCGTGAGCCAGTTGCGCGATGGCCTCGCGGACCTCGGTGCGCTCTTCTTCGCTCATGCGGCCGTAGCCGATGTCATACCACTGGCAGAGATTCTGCAAGGGATAGGAGGTGCCGAAATCGAAATAGGCGTAGCCGGGCTGGCACCAGAATTTCCATCGGCACACCGTCAGGGCCCAACGCTTTGCCTGCTCCGCAAATACGGGGTCATCGGTCAGTGCGGATCCAATGACCAACTGCGAGGTCAGGTGCCAGTACAAAGGGCGCCAGGAGTCCTCTCCCGGCACCCGATCGAACAGGTTCCAACCTTTTCCGGGGCTCAACGCCGGGGCTTGCGGGGGCGCAAGTCGTAGTGGGTACTGCCGCCATTGCGAACCGCTGAGCAGTTCGGAATCCAGCCGCACGTCCGGCAACGCCTTCTCTGTGGCGATGCTGTCGATGGTCGCCAAGGCCGCCGCCGCAAACGGACGGTAGTCGCTGTACGCCCGCTGCCGTAGAAGCTGTTTCTCAGCGTCGCGGTAACGCAGACTGGGGTGCGCTTGCTTCACGGGACGGATCGTGGCTGCTCGCTCCAAGACCGCCTGGTGCCGCGTCAGCATCAACCCGCTCATCCCGTCCGCGTCGGTCTCAGAACGCTCGGCAACAAAACCCGCCTTCTCCAGGGTCAGGCACTGTTGATCCGATCCGCCCCAGCCCCACATGGTCAGACGGACCAGGAGACGTTGTCGCCCGCTCAAGCCCATGCGTTCCTTCACATTGCGCCGACACGTGCCCTCTGCCTGACAGTCGGCCAGCAGCGTGTCATCGTCGGGCAGCGCCGAGTCGACCGGCACCGCTGTCAGCCGCCAGGCGGCGTTTCCTGGAACGGTGACGATCTCGAGTCCAGGCGTGCTATCCAGGTCGACGTCGAACACGCGCGACAGGCAGGACAGGCCGATGCCTTTGCGCAACAGGACCGGGCGATCTGTGGCGTCACGCACGGACTGGTCCGGCACCGCTTTCCACGCGGTCGGCGCCCCGGATGCGAACGGCCTCGACTCGATGCGCCAGTCTTCCTCCTGCGCCTTGGCGTAGGGTGCGGAAAGAGCCCAGGACAGAAGGAACATGACTGCGGAACGCACTCTGGGTGAGTATCTTCTGACGGGTCGCTGCGGTGCGCAGCTTTCCATGATCGGTGTCTCCATCCTGTTGTTCCTGCCATGGCCCCCCGGCATGGCGCCGCCAATCCACGTCAGCGTTCCCATCGGGGGACAGAACGCCCGTCACTTGAACACGATACTCCCATCGCTGGCGCGGTCGTGGAAACCGGGCGGCGACCACGCCGTAGTCTCCTTGTGCGGGTGCTCGGCGCGGCCTAGGTTGAAACCCCAGATCTCGCCCGGTTTCGGCGCCGCCTCGTTCAGGCAGGCGAACGGGACCTTGAACTCCATCGTCCAACCGCCGGGTTGGGTAGTTGTCGCGGTGGTCCAGCCCGGCAGGATGCCACTGGAGTAGTGCTTGTCCAGCAGGTTGGCGATCAACTGCGCCGCGCGGTTCGTCTGGTGCTGCGGGACCAGCCAGATTTCGAGCGAATCGTCGCCCCAGATCGGACCGTTGTCGTCCTTCACCTCCTGGTGGATGTCCGCCATCTTGGCCTCGTCGCAGCGCACGGCCACGTAGAGGTTCTCCGCGTCGCAGCAGACCCAGACCTGGGTCTTCTGGGTCGGTTCCGCCGCGCCGGGGACACGCAGGCGCAGACCGCCGATGCCGGGCGCGCCCTGCCAGCAGGCCTCATCGAGTTTGCCGTCGAGCACCGGCGGCACGGCAACGTTCTCGCACTCGACCAACGGCGTGTCGATCAACGGCACGGTGACATCCTGCTCGACCTTCGCGTTTGGAGTCTGGAAGACAACTTTGAGCGCCAGTTTGGGCATCTTGGCCGCCGACTGCCCGGTCAGCGCGAACGTGACGGCAGCCGTCTGACCACCGCCAATCGTAACGTCAGCCTTGTCCGGTTGCGCCTGCCAGCCGTCGGGCGGCACAAGGGTGACCGCACCGCGTGTCTCGGCGATCGTCAGGTTCGCCAACTTCACGGTGATGTTGCTCGCCAGTCCGGCGGGGAGTTTCGCCGGGGCGATACTTGCCTCGAGCGGTTTCCGCACCTGCACGTCGAAGTACCAACGACAGGAGCCGGAAAGACCTGGTTCATCCCATTCCACGCAAACCGGGTAGAGCGCCTCCGCGGCGTCAGCGGCCACGGTGATGGCGTCAGCAACCGTGATCTGCGGCAGGAGGCTTACCAGCTTCGCGGCACGCGCCTCGCCGTTCACCAGAACGCCCGCGGGGATGGTCGCACTCATGCCCGGCCCCAACACGAGCGGGTAGCCGGGTTCGACCGGCCAGCTTTCCGCGAAACTGGCCCAGGCGCCGCGCTGAAGCAGCCGTATCATCGTGTCGGTAAAGTCCGCCTCGGCCAGGGCCAGCGCAGCGTGCCGCTGCCACACCCCGCCCCCCGCCTGTTCGACCGCGCTGCCCATGAGCTTTCTGACCACGCCCGTCAAGGCGAGCGGTCGCCCGGCGAGCAGAGCGCGGACGGGTTCGGGCAACGGCTGCCCACTCGCCAGTGCCAGGAAATTACGTGCGCCCACCCATTGCCGGTCGAACTCCGAACGCAGCATGCCGGCCACCTGGTCCAGTGTGCCGATGCGTACAACGCGAGTCAGGCCTGGCTCGACTTGGACGGCAAACCGACGTTCACGGATCTCTGCCGGCGGCAACGCCGTGTAGAGATGGTCCACGATCTGACAGAAGAGCGTGCAGGCCGCATTGGCAACTACGTCCGCATCAAGCTCAATCTCCACCTGCTGAGGTTGTGCCGTCTCATTGCGCACGGTCAGGTGCAGATTGCCGAGGCCGAGGCGACCGAACCGCTCGATCTTCACCGTGCCGGCCAGGGGGCGGGCCGATGTGACCGGCTCCCAACCTGCGGCCGAGAGTTCACGCTGCAGGCCCATGTACAGCCGGCTCACGACCGGGTCTCGGCTGTTGTTCGAAAACACGCCGTACGCCAGGTCCGCCACCGTGTACTTGCGTCCCATCTCCTTGCTGGCCTTCTCGCAGTAAGTGTAGGACTGCACCGGCTTCTGGTACGCAAGCGTGCGCTGCGTCAGGTACTGGTTCCGGCTCATGGCAGCACCGTGCTGCTCATTCCCGATGGTGTCGGCAAGACTCAGGCCATACATGAACGTCGGGTAGCCGCACGAGGACCAGTGCATGAGCAGACAGAGCCCGTGCTGGTGCAAGCGCTCCGTAAACCACTGGTAGAACTCAAACATGTGGAACGGCATGGGGTAACAGAGTTTGCGCGTCAGCGGATCGAACGTCAGCGGGTGATCCACGAACGCGAAGTGCTCGCGGCGGAAGTTCCGGTGCAGACCGAACGGCCCGGCATCGCTGTAGGACCCGTCCAGGAAGTACGCCTCGCAGTGGCCAATGCAGTCCTGCCACGCGTCGGTGGCCTGGTTGGCGACGGCGCCCTGCGCATCGAGCAGGTCGGGATCCGGGTTGCAGGACCAGTGCGCGCCGCCATAAGATGGGACCCAGCCGTCCACCTTCAGATTGCCGTCGGCGTCGGCCACAGCCGTCTGCAGGATGCGGTTGGCGGTCGCGGCAGACTTCGCCTCTTCTGCCCGGGCCCGGAGATCGGCGAGCAACTCGGCGTCGGGCGGCTTCGCGGTGGCGTCGGGGTACGCCCTGTGCCCGATGCGCCAGTTCCAGTAGCCGTTCGGCTCGATGTAGCGGACGGTCGCCTTCCCTGCCGCGCGGTCGTCGAGCACGCTGCGATTGCCGTGGAAATCGTACGACGCCATGCAGTCACCGCAGTCGAGCGGACGCGCCTGCTTGGACCAGTCGACGATCTCGTACGCACCCCAACTCCGGTCGCCTGCGGCTGGATGGCGCCGGAAGAACTGCGGGGACAGTTCGTAGTAGCGCTGCGCCGCAGCGCGGAAACCCCATTCGGGCGCGAACCGGTACAGGTCGCAGAAGAAGGACGCACGCCCCGGGAATTTGGCGGTGGCCTGGGACAACCCGAGCTCGAACACAGCGTAGTATCCCGTACCTGGCAAATACTCCAGTCGGCAGACGCGCGGCTGATCCATGGGAACCGATAGCGCCAGCCCTGAATCCTGATCGTAGACGCCGGTCCACGGGTACTGAGCCATGCCCTGTCCGGCAATGAACGTCTGGCTGTTGCCGAACACGGAGTCGCCCCCCGTGATGGGCAACGCCGTGTCGATGTCATACCCAAAAGACCACCTCTCGCCCAAGTCGAGCGGCAGCAGCACCCAGAGCACGACGCAACGGTCCTGCCCCAAAGTGTCGGCGAGCGTTCCGGAAACGGAGATCCGATCCGGTTGACCGCAGATCTCCGCCTGGAGTTGGAGACTCGCCTCCGTGTCCGTCGCGCTGACCCGGACGATGTTTTCGGCGACGGACACAGTGCCGATCAGCGGCCGGGCGGCGGCAATCAGGTTTCGGCGCGCCACCAGGCGCACGTCATCCAGCCAGACCTTACCATACCCTTGGTAGATCCCCTGCCGGATTTCGATGAAATACGTGTTGGGGCCGGTCACCAGATCGTGTTTGACCGTGAACCAGCTTCCTTGCGAATCGTAGGCGGCGCCCTGAACCACCACCATCGGTTCCGTGCTGGTCTTGCCATCCTGACCGAGCAGGCTCAACCACAGGTGCGCGGCAGCACCGGCGCATTTCTCCGTCTTCATGTCCGCGGCAAACGCGTAGCCGGTGTTGGGCTTCACAGCCACCACTTGGCTGATCATGCCCTTACTGACTTTGTTCGGCGGCGGCGCGCCGACAAATGCGGACTGCCCCTTCGAGTACAGCGCATCCTCGCCCTGGACGATTTCGCGACCAGCCGACACGTTCCACAAAGCCGTGCCCTGACTGAAGTCGCCGTTCGTGACCAGATTTGTCTCTGCGGTTGCGGACGCCGCACCGACGTCGAGGACCCGGAACCCGCCGTTTCCGTTGAGCGGTAAGGTCCGGGCCTCGATAGCGACCCCTATCACCTGCCCTTGGGCGTCGACGTCAACCCTGAGCCCGTCGCCGCTCGAAACGGAGGCGGCGCCCAGCCTGGCGGCCACCAGAAACAGGCCGCTAGCCAGGAGAAGGTACATGGCAGAATGCATGAACCAGACACAAGAACTCTGTGTGAACCTCACGGGGTCCCCTCCTCGGGGCGCAACGCAGCCCACAATTCCGCGGCTGTCTCCGAAGGAGTCGTGTCTCCCTCAAGAAGCCGCACCAAGGCCTCAGACGCACCACCCAGCATCACGCCGGGCGCGAACGGGCTCGGCCCCTGGAACGAGTAGTGGCTCCGCCGCATGATGCCTGGCAATACACGTCGACTGACCGGAGGCGGCGCCAGGAAGGCGTCCGACGCGGTGGCTTGGGCGCTCCAGGGGAGCTGGATACGCGCCTCCGCAATGATCGTTTGCGCGTCCGGCGAAATGAGGAAACGCTGGAACGCCTCCGCTGCGTCCGGGACTTGCGAGTTCGCGTTGACCGCCATGCTGACCATGGAACTGGGGTAGCTCAAGTCGTCCCGCAACAACGGTGGGAACCCGATGACCAATCCGTTGAGGTCGACCTGGCGATCGTAGCAGGCGGTCAGGACCGCGACACCGCCAATCAGCGCTGCGACCTGGCGGTCGAAAAAGCGGGCCTCAACGTCCGCTGAAGCCGGACACGGTTGCTGGACCGGACAGGTTCGGACGTATTCCATCATGGCCGAGAGGACACTCGTGAGCTCACTCCGAAATGCCGTCTCGTCAATCCCAACGGCAACACGCAACTGCTCGATGTTGCGCACAAGCAAGCCCAGCGAGAACGGTTCGAGGAGGAACACGGGTACCGCGCCACGCGCCGCACAGTGACGCGTGGCCTCACCCAGCAACTCCCGCCATGTACAGACAGACGAGAACCGTGCGACAAGTTGCTTCGGCAGCAGGTCCGTATGTCCCAGCAGGACCGGGACGAAACGGCAGTAAGGGACTCCCGCCAGAACGCCGTCATGCTGAAGACGGCCAAGCGCTTCTCGCGTGTGCGGATCCGCCATCTGTGTGGCCTCCGCACGGAGCGTCTCGGGAACCCGTTTTGTCAGCCCCAGTGGAATGTGAGGCAACTGCCAGTCGTAGATCGAAAACAGGTCGTATCGCTCTTGAATCTGCTGCCAATCCGGGCGCACTCGATGAGAGTCGATTCTGAGTTCAACGCGCGGGTGCAGCGAATGGAACCGATCGCGAAGGCGTCGCCACAGGCGCTGGTGGCATTGCGCGTAGTCGGTAACGCAGCATGACAGAGCCACGCGGGCACCCACGGCAAACAGTGGGAACCCAAGACAAGCGTCCCGCGCCGTTCCCGACGTTGCAGCCCCCGTCCCCGGCGCATGCTGGACAAAGATCCCCGTGCGCGCCTGTCGCCGCACCAACCCGGAGGTCTCGAGATGGCTGATCGCTTTCAGGACCGTGCGGGTGTTGACGGCAAACCCGGTGGCAAGTTCTCGCACAGACGGGAGGCGAGCACCGTGACGGTACTCACCTGAGCGTATCCTCTCCCCCAAGGTCGCTTCAATCCTGCGGTGCGGGACCACAGTTTGGCGACCTCGCGCGTTCATGGGATTGCTTTCCGGGGTAGGAAATGCGACGTTCGGACGGAGGGAGAGCGGGGTTGCTTGCGCGTCCACGGACGGTCTCGGCGTGGCTCACCACGCCCAGTACCAGTACTTCTTGTTGTCAGACGACGCGAGCCAGTTCCTGTCCCCGGGGATCGCCAACACGTGACTGTCCACAAAGACGTAATTTGCCTTCTGCCCAACGTGGGAGATTCTGTTTCCCGAGGCCAAGATTCCATTGTAGGTCGGCGGGTTGTTGCCGTTGCGGGTTTCGCAGTTCGCGTTGTGCTCGACAATCATGAAGTTCTCCGACGGCTTCTTGCAGGTCGAAATCGTGTTCCATTTCAACGGAGGCCACGCGCCGTTTCCACCCCAGCCCCAAACGTACTGGTTCGCAGCGTAATGCCGAGCCCCGGCACCCAACCGACTTGCCGCCGGACACCACCACACCTCGTTCGTCGAGTACGTGTAGTTCGCTGCCCCCAGGTACGGATTGAGGAAGCCCTGCCACACCGCCGGCGCGTTGACGTACCACAGTGTCACCAGCATCCCGTCCCAGTCCTCACTGTAGACACACTGCGCTGTTCCGATCTGGCGCAGGTTTCCCCCGCACGTAGCCACCTTCGCCTGTTCTTTCGCGTTCTGCAGCGCCGGCAACAGCAGACTCGCAAGAATCGCAATGATCGCGATGACAACCAGCAACTCGATCAGAGTGAAACCTTGGCGCATTCGCATTTTGGTCCTCCCTGCCGACGTGTGTCGCGTGGCTCGGGCTCGCGGGCCGGAGCAGCCTCTGTTGCGTGCTGTTGCATACAACAGAACAATAGTGGTTGTTCCAGAGTCTGTCAAGTCTATGCCGCACGGCTCGCGAGGCCGCTGACGCCATACCTCGTCCCGCGCGCCGGCGAACGCTACCCGGCCCGTTTGCGGTTCGCCATGTAGTAGAGAATCGGCACCGCCATGCGGCTGATCAGCAACGACGCGATTTCGCCCGCCATCAGCGCAATCGCCAACCCTTGAAAAATCGGGTCGAAGAGAATGACCCCAGCACCAACCACGACCGCCATGGCGGTCAGCAGCATGGGCCGGAATCGCACGGCACCGGCGTCGACCACCGCCTCAGCCAGGGGCATGCCCTGCGATAACCGCAACTCGATGAAGTCGATGAGGATGATGGAGTTGCGCACCACGATCCCCGCCCCCGCCATGAATCCGATCATCGACGTAGCGGAGAAGAATGCGTGCATCGCTCCGTGCCCCGGCAGAACCCCGACCAGTGAGAAAGGAATGGCCGCCATGACGATGAACGGCGTCAGAAACGAGCGGAACCACCCGACCATCAGGATGTAGATGAGGATCAGGACCGCAATGAATGCTGTCCCGAGATCCCGGAAAACCTCGATCGTGATGTGCCATTCACCATCCCACTTGATCGCCGGACGCGCGTCCGTGAACGGCAGCGTGGCGTTGTGCACCGGGATGTGCGCTTCGACTCCGCCGAACTCACGCCCGTCCAAAGCGGCGAGTGCACGGTTCATCTCCAGGATCGCATAGACCGGGCTCTCGATGACGCCGGCCACGTCGCCGATCACATAGATGACGGGCATCAGGTTCTTGTGGTAGAGGTTCTTGTCGGTCTTGGTGTTCTGGATCCGCACGAGTTCGCGCAGCGGCACCAGGGGCGAACCTGCGGCCAATCCGGGTTCCGGCAGCGCGTTGGCGTCGCCCGAACGAACCCGCAACCCCAACAGTTCATCCGGAGTCGCGCGGGACGCTCGCGGCAGTTGCAGCATGATGTCGACGTCCTCCTTCTCGTGCGGCAGGTGCAGCAGATCGACCGATATCCCGTCGACGGCGATCCGCAGTGTTTCTGAAATGGTCTCGGCGCTGATGCCGTGCAAGGCGGCCTTCTCTTTGTCGATGACGAACTCCGCCTTGGGTTGGTCGGCTTCGACGTACCAGTCGACGTCCACAACGCCGTTCGTGCGGCGGAAGATGTCCCGAACCGCCGTGGCCAACTCAAGTCGCGCTGTTTCGGTCGGGCCGTAGATCTCCGCCACGAGAGTCTGCAGCACCGGCGGCCCGGGCGGCACTTCGGTCACGGCGACCCGGGCGTTGTATTTCGCCGCGATCGCCGCCACGCGCGGCCGGACGCGGCCGACAATCTGGTGGCTCTTGGCCGCGCGTTCCTGTTTCGGGACCAGGTTCACCTGGATGTCCGCCACCTGCGCGCCCTGCCGCATGAAATAGTGGCGCACCAGACCGTTGAAGTTGAACGGCGCGGCGACGCCGACGTAGATCTGGTAGTCCAGGACTTCCGGTTCGGTCCGCACGGCCGTGGCGATTTCGCGCGCTGCCTGCGCGGTCAGTTCCAATGCGCTCCCTTCCGGCATGTTGAGCACGACCTGGAACTCGCTCTTGTTGTCGAAGGGCAGCATTTTGACCTTGACCCATCCGAACGCCACCAACGACATGGCACCGCCCAACAGGCACAGTATGACGACGAGAAAAACCCAACGCCATGCGGCGTGTGCGATCATGGGCCCCATGAAGGCGCGGTACAACCGGGTCAGGAAGTCCTCCCGACGCGTCGGGGATGCCGAGGGACTCGCCACACCGGCGGTTGCCACGCCGCTGTGGGAACTGCCAGCCCCGGGTTTGAGCAAGCGAATCGCCGCCCACGGGGTGACCACGAACGCGATGACGAGGGAAAAGAACATCGCGGCGCTGGCCCCGATAGGGATCGGCCGCATGTACGGCCCCATCAACCCGCCAACGGTCGCCATCGGCAGGATCGCCGCGATCACCGCCCAGGTCGCCAGGATCGTGGGATTCCCCACCTCCCCGACGGCACGCACCGCGACCTCGGACAAAGGTTTTCCCCGATTCTCCGGCAAATGGCAGTGCCGCACAATATTCTCGATGACCACGATCGCGTCATCCACCAGAATGCCGATGGAGAAAATCAACGCAAACAGCGTGATCCGGTTCAGCGTGTATCCGTAGAGGTAAAACACCAGCAACGTCAACGCGAGCGTCGACGGAATGGCAATGGCCACGACGATGGACTCGCGCCAACCGAGAACAATCAGGATAAGAAGGGACACGCTGACAACGGCAATCATCATGTGCAGCAGCAGTTCATTGGACTTCTCCGCGGCCGTCTCGCCGTAGTGCCGAGTCACCGTCACGCTGATGTCGTCCGGGATGACGGTCCCCTTCAGAGTGTCAACCTTCTGCAGGACCCGGCGCGCTACGGCAACCGCGTTCGTCCCCGGCCGCTTGGCAATGCTCAGCGTGACCGCCGGCTGTTCGTCGGCACGCTGCGACCGCGCGGCTCCCTCGCCATAGAAGACGTACTGTTTCGCTTCCTCCGCACCGTCGATGATCTCTGCCACCTCGCGCAGGTACACCGGCCTGCCGCTGTAGACACCGACCACGACATTCCCCACGTCGTCGGCACTCTGGAGGAACGCGCCGGTTTCGATGACAACTTCGCGGTTCCCGGTCGTGATTCCACCCGCTGCGAACTGCCGGTTGGCCTGCGTCAGCATCGGCACCAGTCCGACGGGGCTCAAGTTTCGTGACGCCAGACGTGCCGGGCTCAACAGAACCCGAATCTGCCGCCGGGCTCCGCCGATGATCTTGGTCTCAGACGTCTCCGGAACCTGCTTGACGGCGTCGTCCACCTGCGCCACCAGACGCCGCAACGTCATGTGGTCGTAAGTGGCGCTGTGAAACGTCAAGCAGAGGATGGGGACGTCGTCAATCGAGTGCGGCTTGACCAACGGCTGCGAAACCCCGTGGGGGATGATGTCGAAGTTCGTCTGCAGCTTCTGGTTGAGCTTGACGAGGCTGCGTTCAACATCTTCGCCAACCTTGAACCGTACAATCACCAGGCTGCGGCACGGGGCTGATGTGGAGTAGAGGTACTCGACTCCAGGAATCTCCCAGAGCAGTTTTTCCATGGGGCGGGTGACGCGTTCCTCGATCTCCTTAGCCGTCCCGCCGGGCATGGTGACCATGACGTCGATCATGGGCACTTTGATCTGTGGCTCCTCCTCGCGCGGCAGCAGCAGAACCGCCCCAATGCCCAAGAGCACCGACGTCAGAATGATCAGCGGCGTCAGCTTCGAATTGACGAACGCGGCGGCGACGCGCCCAGCCATGCCCATCCCTTGGACTGACGGAGTCTGGTTCATGCCGTGATCCTGTTGCGAGATTTTGCCCCAGTACTTCGGAAGAGCGCGATCATATTCGCGGAACGGTCAGGCTGCGCACCGAAGTGTCGTCCCCTATTCCTTGACAGCGACCGGTTGGCCGTCGGTCAACCCGCCCGCCCCCTCAGAAACGACCCGCTCCTTCTCAGTCACCCCGGAAAGGATTTCGACCTTGTCGCCCTCCCGCTTTCCGGTCTTCACCAGCCGCAAGTGCGCCAGGTTGTCCGCTTCAACGACAAAGACCGTCTCCATCTGGCCGCGCAGCAGGACAGCCACGGCGGGCACGACCAAGACCGACGTCGTTGCCACCGGAATCCGGACGCGGCCGAACTGACCGGCATGCAGTCCCGGTGTCGGCGGCAGATCAAACTTCACCAGGAACGTGCGGCTGCTGGAGTCTGCCGTCGGAGAAATCTCGCTGACCACCGCCTGGAGCGGGTTGCCAATGACGTCGATCCGGACTTCGTACGTCGCGCCGGACTTGACGCTCCCTGCGGTTGCCTCAGGGACAAACGCTTCCATGCGCATGTCGCGCGGATCGTCCAGCTCAAACAGCACCCGGCCCGGCGCGGCCAAGTCACCTTGGTCGGCAAACTTACCCGAAATCACGCCGTCGAATGGCGCCGTAATCGCGGCATACCCGATCATGGTTTCGACCTCGGCAAGTTTCGCCTTAGCCACGCGCTGCCGCATCTGCACGTTGTCAACCTCCTGCTGTGCGACCACCCGGTTTCCAAGCAACTTGGTCAACCGGTCCAGTTCCGCCTCCGCCTGTTCCAGAACGGCTTTTGCCTGGTCCCGTTGCGTCTCGATCTCCTTGGCGTCGATTCTGGCCAACAGGTCGCCTTTCTTTACCTCCTGACCGGTGGAGACCGGCACGTCGATCAGAGGACCGCTGATCTGGGCCGAAATTTTGGCCGTCAGCTTGGGTCGGACAGTGCCCACCACTTCGTCGCTGGTCGCGCGCACTTCCAATACCGCCGTTTGGACGCAAACAGGAACGGAAGGCAGCGGCCCGGTCGAGTTGGCGGATTCCTGCTTCTTCTGCGGGCAGCAACCTGCGGCGAATACCACCAACCCGCCGAAAAGCCTCGCGCGCCACAATCCCAGACTTGAAAGTTTCATCGTTCGACATCTCCCTGCTTTGCTGGCGCCCACTGTTCCCCTGACCTCGACCATATGGAACACGTTGAACGCCCGCGCATCGTTGGACATGGGCGCGTCGAACAAGTGGGGAGCAGACAGTGACATCTTGGTTGCTGACGCGGGAACGCTACCGGAGCCTGCTCTATGAAAAGCTACAGTTGTTACTCTCCCGTGGCAAGGGCACGGTCCCCGATTTGGCGGTTCATCGTTCAGCCGAGGCGGGGCGCTGTTCGTCGACCCGGGCGTCACTGGACTGAGCACACAGCGGCGAGAACTGCACCGCAAGGCAAGCGCCGAGGTCGTAAAGGCCTTGCAGCGGACGGATGCCGGACGGCAGGATAACGCCCGAACAGGCCACCGCCTTGAATCACACCGCAGATGCCGGCATTCGAGTTGTCATCCTGGCAAGGTTCGGTCTGTCAGGCAGCCCGGCGAGGCACCAAGGACCACCGGCTTCATCGCGCAGCGAAATTGCCGAAGAGAAACGGACGGGAAGGACGGCAACTCAATCCCAAACACAAATGGGCAAGGGAACCGAGGCCAACACCCCTACATTTTAGCCAGCAACAGACTAGGAAACTCTTCCGTCACGCGGTCTACGTTGTCCGCCTGGATCAGAAGAAAACGGCGTTCAAAAATAGCCTTGTAGTCGTCTGGTTTCTCCATGTCCTTCTTGTCAAACCGCTCGCCCTTGGGATGCTGCGTCACCACACCCGTGATCAGGCCCTGCTTGATGGCTGTGTGCAGCCCCTTGAGGTTGGCATTGAGAAGGAAGAGCTTGGGCCGTTCCTCGGGTTTGAGTTGCCAGAACTTCATCGCTGGAAAGTCCGTCGGCAATCCCCCTGCCGAAATGATGATCTTGCAGTCCGGGTAACGGCTCACCCACTCATCGAACACCTGCGCGGAGAAACGTTTGACCCGGGTCTGAGCGGCCAGAGCCTGGCTCTTCAAAGCGGCCATAGGATCAGCCTGCACCTGCTGCTGTTGCCGCTGCACATCGTCCGGTTCCTGGGTCGTCAGAGTGGACACGTCGTCCCACGGAATGGCCTGCTCGTAGTTCACGGTCAGTTTGTCTCCGAAACCTTCGGAGAGCCCGCGCATCATCTGCCGGTAGGCTACGTCTCCCTTTTCGCCTACATACCCGTTGATAATGAGCACCTTCTCATTGGGGCATGTCTTGGCAAGGTGTTCGCCCAAGTAACGAGCCGTGACCCAGCAGTAGTCGACTTGGCGATGGGCGACCTGCGCCACCTGCCGCTTGAATCGGTCACGCTCGTCGTGTCCGCTGCCAATGTAGATCGCCTTGATGATGGCCAGGATCACCACCCCGACGCCGCAGAGTCGGTACATCCACGTCGCGCCACGACTCCGGTGCATCTCCAGCAACACCGTCGTGGCGTCCTTCAGGGCCGCACTCGCATCTTCCGTCATGTCGCCGACCCGGTCACGGGTGGGGAGAACCTTGCGGAGCAGCGAGAAAAACTTCTGTGCGCCCGGCAGGTCCGTGACCTTCATGGTCATGAACTTCCGCGCCGGCGAATCGGCCTTCATGTCCTTAATCGAGTCCTCAAGCCGCTCGACCAGTTCCATCATCGCCACATTGATATGCGGACCGTCGTCCTTCGCCT
This sequence comes from Lentisphaerae bacterium RIFOXYA12_64_32, assembly GCA_001803235.1. Taxonomy (GTDB): domain Bacteria; phylum Verrucomicrobiota; class Lentisphaeria; order Oligosphaerales; family YB12-FULL-65-16; genus YB12-FULL-65-16. The sequence continues at coordinate 18,830 of MHBL01000385.1, read as the reverse complement.
TCTTCCGTCCCGGGGCCGACATTTCAGCTTGTTCCATGCCGAACCGCATGATCGTCATCAGGATGAACATCAGGGTGTAGATCCAACCCAGGGAGTATAGGCAAAGCGGTACGATCAGCACAAAAACCAGGCACGACGTCAGCATCAGCAGCAACGCCCACACGGCATTCCGCAGCAGGCTGAACTGGAACCCGCTGATCATGCCGAACACCGAGGCTACCAAGAATACCATGCAGAAAAGAGAGAGGAGAAATAGCATTGGCTCTCTTTGCCCCCTTATCGCATCAACGACAGAACCGAACCTGCCTTCTGGCACCCACCACTGGCCTATTTCCAGCGGCCCTGATCGTACTTCGCCTGGATCTCGCCCGGATCAAGGGCTTCCTTGAAAATCGCCACCTCGTCGATGATTCCGTGCCAGTAGTTGCCGTGCATGCCGCCCCCGAAGGAGGTCGCCCCGATCGTGGCGTTTTGCTCCTGGAAACAATAGGAGACTCCACCCGAATAGTTGCTCGGATTCCACCCGGAGTTTCGTACTTCGCCGTTAATGTACATCGTGACCGTTTCGCCGTTGTAAACCATGGCAACATGCGTCCACTGCTCCGTGGGCGCCGCCTCAGTCTGAGCCCATCCCCATGCAGCCGCACCGTTTCCCAAATACGCCATCGTTCCCCACATCGAGCCGACCAGGGCCAAGCCCCACTCACGCGAGAAAATGCAGTTCCAGTTCAGGCTTTGCGGATACACCCACGTCTCGATCGTTACCGCGTCCTTGAACAAGGTATTCCAGCCTTTGCTGTTCCCGCAGTCCACGCACACGTTGGCGCCATCAAAAAAGAGGGAGTTCTTCTTCCTGAACCGCCCCTTGGTCCACTGCGAACTGCACGGCGCACCATTCGACAAGACGGTTCCGTTGAACTCCTCCGCGCCAAACGACGACTCGACTGTTCCGGCCATGGCCATGTTGTCCGCCTTGGACCCGTACCCGTCTTCGAACGTGTAGTACGCCACGCACCGCACATCGGTGGAATTCGATTTCTTGTTGGCCATCCAGGCGGCATAGCGTGCGTCACGGCGCACGCTCAGCAGTGACGGCAACGCCATCGTCGTCAGGATGCCGATGATGGCAATCACCATCAGCAACTCGATCAACGTGAAACGGCGTCCATGGGACGCGATCGCAACGGAGGAGGAGTTTGGTGGGTATTTCATGAAAGATCCCCATGGGTCGATCGTCACGAAGGTTCCCCGTGCTTGTGCACCCGAGGCGACGGACTCAACTCTCTGAATAACATCCACCGGAGACCGACCCCGTATCGCGACCCGCGCTCAGGGTCCACAATAACTGTCGGCCCCTGCCCTTGTGTGCCGAATATACGCGTCACCCCCCGAGTTTGCAAGAGTGTTTTTGCAGTCCCGGGAATGCGCCATCGGCGGCTTCAACGGATCTCCATGAGGCCGATCGCCACGGCGCACAGCGCTGGGAGGGACACCAATCAAGTTGGGAACTGAAGTGCGCGCCACCGAGCATAGCCAAGCCCGGAGATGGCCCCCAACCTCGTGTGCCCCGCCCTGTCGACGTGTCGTTCGCCACTTCTGATCGGCTCACTCCATGGACGCTACCCGTGCAGGCGTGTATGTTTGGACATAACCAAAGGACTAATGCCGTGCGTACATTTCTGAGCCTGCACTGGGTGGCAAGAATGGCCGTTCTCGGAGGGGCAACAGCAGCCCGAGCCGTCGTGGCGGATGGATCGGGGCCAGATATGACATCGTTCGATGTCGTGTGGACCACGCGATCAACACGGGTTGCGGAAAGAACGGCTTGATGTCCACCACAACACCCATGAACTGCGACCCGAACGCCCTGGCCATCCTGCACCGGTTGCGGGCCGCTGGGCATGAGGCGTACTTGGTGGGCGGTTGTGTCCGTGACCACCTCATGAACCTGCAGCCCGACGACTGGGACATCGCCACCAGCGCCTGCCCCGATGCGGTCGAGGCACTCTTCGAACGGACCGTGCCGGTCGGCAAATCGTTCGGCGTCATCCTGGTCGTGCTGGATGAACACGAGTACCAGGTGGCCACGTTCCGCGGCGACGGCACGTACACCGACGGGCGGCGACCTGACCACGTCGCCTTCACCGACGCCGAAGAGGACGTCAAGCGCCGCGACTTCACCATCAACGCCCTGCTCTACGACCCGGACGCTGACCGCGTCCTGGACTTCGTCGGCGGCCAGCAGGACATTTACAGCCGGGTTCTGCGCACCGTGGGCGACCCACGGCAGCGCTTCCGCGAAGACCACCTGCGCCTGCTCCGCGCCGTCCGCTTTGCCGCCCGCACCGGATTCACCATCGAGCCGGCCACCCTGGCCGCCATGCGCGAACTCCGCGACCTGGTCAAGACCGTCAGCGGCGAGCGAGTCGGTCAGGAACTTGTCCGGATGTTCAGCGAAGGCAGTGCCGGACCAGCCCTGCGCCTTCTCGAAGCGTCCGGACTCCTCGACAGCGCCTTGCCCGAAGTCGCCCGCATGCGCGGCGTGCCACAGCCTCCGGAGTACCACCCGGAAGGCGACGTCCTGACCCACACCCTGCTCATGCTCGACGGACTGGACGCGACCCTGAAGACCGCCACGGACTCGGCTGCGTCGGATGACCGACCCGTGGTGGCAGCGCTCCGAACCGACGAGGACGCACCCGAAATCCTCGCCTGGGCCGTCCTGCTTCACGATGTCGGCAAGCCCGTGACCATCACGTACGAAGACCGTATCCGCTTCGACTGCCACGACGGCCGTGGCGCGGAGATCGCACGCGACCTGCTCGGCCGGTTGCGCCGCCCCGCCCGTATCATCGATGCGGTCGGCACCCTCATCGGCCGGCACATGAAATTCTCCCACATCCGCGACATGCGCGAAGCGAAACGGCGTCGCCTGGTCCAGGCTCCCCTGTTTCCGCTCGATCTCGAACTGCACCGACTCGACTGCGACGGCAGTCACCGCCTTTTCGATCATTACGAGTTTGCCACTGCCGCGTGGTTCGAGGAAAAGGCCCGCCCCCCGGTGGCGAAACCGCTCCTGAGCGGCCACGACCTCATCGCCCTGGGGTTCTCCCCCGGCCCACGCCTGGGCGAAATCCTCCGTGCCGTCGACGACTTGCACCTCGAAAATATCCTCCAAGACCGCGCCGCCGCCCTCGCCTGGGTCGGCGAACATTACCCGCCGGCCAAGCCTGGAGTCTCACCGTAGCCCAGCGGAGGCGTCCGGAACCCGAATTCCTGCCGCCCCTGCCAATGACGTCTTGCACTCGACGGTTGGCGCGGTAAATTGCGTCGTTCGCACGCGGATTCTACGGGGTCGAGGCAGGCATCTACGACGTGTTAAGCGCAACGGCTCCCGTGCCGTCCCGATCCGGTCGCCAGGTTGCGACACCGACCGCTTGTCCGTTGTGTTGCGAACTGTGCACAGGCAGAGGCCCTGCCCGCCCGCTTCCGAGGGCGCGGCGCCGCGAAGGAGATCAGGGGTGTGAGACCCGATCAACCCGGCCGCAGCTTCAATGCCCGTTCCTGTGCCGTTGGCCTTTTCTGCCTTGCTTTCCTTGCCGTCTGGTCGCACTGGCACAACGTCATTTCAGTCAACCCAACCGCCCTGAACGACAACTCCCCGCCGGTGGGAGGCGTCGGAGTCTTTCTGGGGTTGTTCTTCATTGTGCTGCTGCTGGAGGGCTGGAAGAAACGTTTCCGGTTGGCGCGCGGCGAACTGATCGTCATCTACGCTATGCTGCTGGTGGCCGCGCCCTGGGTCGGCCACGGCATCTGGTACCGGTTCATCGGCCTGATCTACACCATCCCGCGCGACGGCAACCAAGCCGTCCTTTTTCATCATTACTCGGACAAGCTCTGGCCCCACGGCCCGCAGCTCAATCTGAACAAGGATTTTGCCGCCGCGACGCCGCTCGACGGCTACTGCCTCGCCATTGCCCCGACCAAGGACGAAGACCCGGTCGCGGAACAACTCCCCGACCCGCAGCGCGTCACGGTCGACGACTTGCCGGATAACCCGCAGAAGCTGAAGCGCTGCGTCACACTGCGGACCGTGGAAGATGAAATGCTCCTGTTCAAGTGCCGCGTCCCCGTCTCTCGCGACGGCAAGATCATCCTTGTCCCGGGCGAGAACTACCACGTGAGCTACCGGGTCCGCATGGAGGGGGCCAAGGGCGGGACCCTCCTGAACTGCTACCTGCTGACCGACCAGGACGACAAGTTCAGCATCAACAGCGTCAACCGCGACACGCGTCAGTCGTTCTCGGCACCGGGCGCCTTTGAGTCCTACTGTCACTCCAAAGTCCTGATTCCCAACCGAGTGCAGGAGTACTCCGACCTGGTGTTCGAGTTCCGCGGCGCCGGCCGGGTTCAGCTCACGGACATTCGGCTCTACAACAACGAGGCGATCCAGTCGCTGTACCAGGGGCGCACAGAAGTGCGTGCCTCAGACTTGGACAAGTTGCCGCTGAACCAGCGCGCCCGTGTCGACGTCCGCCCTGACCATGCCTTCAGCCCCCTCGGTATCCTGCACCGCATCCGGGGCGGTATCCCCTTGGGGCCGTGGTTGCAGCCGGCGCTGCTCTGGGGCAGTCTGATCATGGCCTTCTTCCTGGCCCTCCTCGCCATGATGGTGCTGATGCGACGCCAATGGGCGGACAATGAGCGTTTTTCTTTCCCCATGCTCATCTTCCCGCGTGAACTGCTCGAGCAGGCCGAGGACGAGAAGGGGCGCACGTATTTTCCTCTGTTCCGCAAACGTGTCATGTGGGTCGGGTTCGGCATCTCGATGTTCATCATCGCGACGCAGGGGTTGCACCATTATTTCCGCTTCCCGACTCTGAGAATGTACCTTGACCTGGCCAAGTTCTTCGAGAACAATCTGCCCCTGTACTCATTCTTCCGCGGTTTCTACTGGCACCCATTCAACCTGTCGCTGATCGTCCTGCCCATCGCCTTCTTCATCGAACTGGAACTTCTCGGCAGCATCCTGCTCTGCTTCCTGGTCTGCCAGTTGCCCTACTACCTGCGTGAAGACATGTTCCCGAGCTGGAAGTCGATCGTGGACTTCCCGTTTGTGCAGGAGCAGCACACCGGCGCCTACCTGGCGCTGGCCTGCATCGCGCTGTACGCCTCGCGCCGCCACCTCAAGGCGGCCCTGCTCAGGATCATGGGCCGCGCCGACGAAGTCGACGACTCCGACGAGGCATGGAGCTACCGCGCGATGGCGGCGCTCCTGTGCGTGTCCGTGCTGTTCCTCTGCTTCTGGACGCAATACGTGGGGGTCGGGTTCTGGAAAGGCCTGCTGTATACCGTCTTCATCCTGGCCTGCGGCCTGTCCACGGCGCGCATCCGCACCGAGTGCGGCGCGCCCTGGACCTACATCACGCCCTACACGCCGCTGATCCTCTTCACCGCCATCGGCGGCACGTATCTTTTCGGGATCGAGCTGTTCGTCATCATGATCGTTTCGGGTGGCTTCCTCTGCTCGGCGTCGTACCTGATGTGTGCACCGACCCAAGTCGAAATGCTCCAGCTCAGCCGACTGCTCAACGTCAATCCCCGCTGCGTGGCCAAGGGTCTCATCCTGGGCGCCTTGGGCGGCATGATCTTCGGCGGGTACTTCATGCTTTCCATCGGCTACAGCAAAGGGGGCATGAATGTGTCGTTCATCGGCGACTGGGCGGCGAACCAGGCGTTCCAGATCCAACTCGTCACCCGCGAGGTCGCCTTCCAGGATCAGCGTTACCAACATGCCAAGGACAACGACCTGCCGATGACAAACGTGTTCGACAAACCGCGAACCTGGGCTCTGGGTTTCTCGTTCGTGACCACCATTCTTCTGTTCGTGGCCAAGAGCACCTGGGTCGGGTTCCCCCTGCATCCGGTCGGGTATATCCTCGCCAATACCTACTTCATTAATATGGTGTGGGGCTCGCTGTTTGTGGCCATGCTCGTCAAGTACATCACACTGAAGACCGGCGGTGTCATGACCGTGCGCAAGACCATGACGCCGTTCTTTGTCGGCATGTTCCTTGGGGCCGTCTGTTCCTACCTGCTGTGGGACGCCATCGGCCTGACGCTGCAGATCTTCGGGTACACCGAGACGTTCTGCGTACCGCACTGTTTCTAGGTATGGGAAGGCTGTAGGAGTTAAGGAAAGGCGAGACCGGGTCGCAGGGACGTGGTCCCGGGCGAACCCACAAGCTCCGAAACCTACAGCCTAACAGCCTAAGCAACCTCCACAGAGAGGCCGACGTCGTGGCGGGAATCAAGAACATCAAGTGGGAAACGGTCCGTCCGCTGCTTTGGGCCGTTGCCGGAATCATTGTGCTGAGTTTTGTTTACCACCAGCCGATGAAGCCCCGCGACGCACTGCTCCCCAACCCCTACTCCGAAGCGCCCGATTACGACCAAATTGCGAAACGCATTACCGGGGCCACCCTCCAGGAGGACCTGGATCAGTACCTGAAATTCGGATACCGATTCACGGGTTCGGAAGGCTGCGACAAACTCGCCGACGACCTCATCCAGCGGTTGAAATCTCTCGGGTACCGGGTCCTCATCCAGGAGCACGAAGTGGTCGTCCCCAAGACCCTGGACTGCCGCATCCTCGGCGAAGACGGCGAGCCCATCCCCAACATGAGGGTCTATCCCTGGTACCCGAACCGGCTCCGCACCCATACCATCCCTCCAAGCGGCATCACAGGAAAAGTCGTCTTCAAGGGCCAACCCGACGATCAGGACAAGATTGCCGCGCTCGATGATTGCGCCGGCAACATCATGCTGCTGCGCGCCCGCGAACGGTTCGAGGACTACGCCAACTTCGGCGCCCGCGCGGTGCTCTACTTCGATGACAAGGCGGACGACACCAAGCCCGGGCACTTCACGCGCAAGGAATCGCACGCGTCGGTCAACGTGCCACTGCTGTACGTCGAGGGCGACGCCAAGTCCCTGGTCGGCCGCGCCATCACGCTGCAGTGCCGGGTCGACTGGACACCGGTCACGGCCCGCAACATCATTGCGGTTCTCGACCCGGATCCGAACTTCGCCGAGGTCCGCAACGAGACCCTACTGCTGTCGGCGTACTACGATTCCTGGAGTTCTATCCCCGACATCGCGCCTGGAGCGCGTCAAGCCATTGGCCTGCAGTCGTTAATGCTAACGGCTGAGAACCTCGCCCAGACGAAAAACCGCAACAAGATCCGCCGCAAGGTGGTGTTGTTTCTCCAGGGCGGGCACGGCCAGGCGAACGCCGGCAGCCGACAACTCATCGGGGCACTCGGCACGCAACCGAAGCCGAAAGACGTCCTCGAACAAAGGGACAAGGAACGCAAGGAGTTCGAGGAGGAACTGTCGCGGCTTATGGAACTGGAAGGCCTTGCCCCCCTGTACTTCGACACGGTTCGCACCCGCTCGCAGCACCGCGCCTTCTGGGCGGGGAAATCCAAACTGGAAGACCTCTTCCGGCAGGAACTTTCCTACGTCCTCGATGCCAGGGCGGCAAAGACGGAGGACGAGGCCCTCGCCGCTAAGGTTGCCTGGTTGCGCAGCGGCGCCAAGCCTGGGCGCGAACTCGCGGCCTTCCTTGCCGCCAACAAGAAAATGCAGGTTTACCAGAGCCTGGTCAATGCCCGCCCGTACGAACTGACCCACGGCGGCGGCTACGTTCATTACTTCGAGCCCGACGCCGCCCCCGCCGTAGAGGGCGCCGTCGCGGCTGTCCGCCCGCCCATGGATGAACCGAATTACGACGCCTACCTCGCGGAACACATCCGAGCCCTGAAGGAGCGCATCACGTTTCGCATCAAACGGAACCGCTTCTACCTCCGCCAGATCGCCCAGGACGCCGCCATCTTCGAGGAGATCCGTGGGAAGGACGGCAAACGCGAAGTCGCTGGAATCGAGATCAACTTCACCGACAAGACCAAGCAACTCGTGGTGGGCTCGGGTGGCTACTGGTGGGCCGCCCGATGCGTTCCCGCCGACCGCGAGTTCCTGATGCAGTTCATGTATGCCCAGGAGAAACTCAATCCGCTGATCAAGGACAAGATGCAGAGCGTCGTACCGGACGGCGACACGCAGGCCTGTGGCCTGTACTACGAGATCACATACTTCCACACCGCCACCATGGTGTTCAACGGCTTCACCAGCTTCGCCCTGCTCACCAAGGGCGACAACCGCGAGTTTGTCGGCTGTATCAAAGACACGCCCAAAGACATCAACTGGGACAATGTCGTCGACCAGGCACGCATCACCGTCGCGGGGATCGAGCAGATCGCCCTGGGTGGGGCCAAATTTATGCCCATCAGCATGCCGGTGTGGGGGCGCGACTTCGACGGCCAGGTTACCTCGATCCGAGGCACATCGGTGGTGCCCAACCACCGCGAGCCCAACTGCGTGGTCCAACTCGTGAGCGGCTACTGGTCGCCGGCCAGTTGGGTGCACTTCAGCAACGGCGGCGGCTATTGGAGTTCCCAGATGGACCCGTACCCGCTGACGATGAGTGACGAACTGGGACGTTTCCGTTTCCGTAACGCCTTTGCACAACGCTGGATGTCCGTCCAGTTCCACGCCGCACGCACCGACCCGGTCAGCGGCGATATCACGTGGACTCGTGACCTGGCCTATGAAGCAAAGTACCCGACGGAAAACGTCCGGGTCTACCAGATCGGCGAACTTACCCGTATCATCGTCTTCCGCTGCACCCCGGTCCATGTCTTCAAGGCCGAGAACCCCAAGAAGATGAAGCTCTACGACCGGGTCGAAGCCCGGCTTGTCCGTGGGTTCTCGGCCCCCAAACGCTTCTTCTACGAACAGTTCTACGCCGGTGAGTACGTCCTGTACCTGGAGCCAGACGCCATCTTCTTCCCCACCTGCCTGTTCGGCGCACCCCACAACGAGAGCCTGCTGCGCGTGTCCGCAGTGTGCCTCAACATCGGCCCCGATGAGTTCAAAGCAGTCCGTGAAGACCAGGAGGAACTGGAGGGCAAAGGCTACCTGGCCGCGGACGCTACTTTCCTCTACCACCCCGAAGACGACCTGGCCCGCAGCATGAGCGCCATCAACACGCGGCGCGAACTGCGCTACCGCAAATACAATCTACTCGACGAACCCACCCTGCAGGCGTGCGAGAAAGCACGCCAACTTGCCAGGGACGCCCAGACGCTTCGCGACACCGGCAAGCACTACGAGGCGTTCAACAAGATGAAGGAAAGCCTTGCCTACTCCATGAGCGTGCATCCCGTGATCCGCGACAGCAAGGCCGAGGCCGTGTATGGCATCGTCTTCTACCTGATGCTGCTCATCCCGTTCGCGTTCTTTACCGAGAAACTCCTGTTCGGCGACCCGGACATCAGACGCCAGCTCCTCATCGTCGGCGTGATCTTCCTGGCCGTCTTTTTGGCGCTGCGCGAAATCCATCCCGCCTTCGAGATTGTTCGCTCCTCGTTCATGATCCTGCTCGGGTTCCTCACTCTGATCCTCAGCCTGCTGGTCACCTTCTTCGTCAGTTCGAAATTCCGCAGCGCCCTGATGGAGTACCAGAAGATCGTCCACGGACAGCAGACGGTTGCCGAGGTCACCAAGACCGGTGCCGCCTTCACCGGCTTCGTCCTTGGGATCAACAACATGCGCAAGCGAAAGGTGCGAACCGCACTGACCGCCACCACGCTGGTACTCATTACCTTCGTCATGATCTGCTTCACCGCTGTGGAGAACGATTACGTGGAGGTGGTCTATCCCATCGGCAAGGCGCCTTACACTGGCATCGAAGTGCGCCGCAACACGCTCTCGCATCTCGGAACCCAAACCACCGTGCTGGTCAATGCATTCGAGAACGACTTCGACGTCTCCGTCCGACTCTGGGACGTCGCCGGACTCTGGGGCATCATGCCGCTGAACAAGAAGATGGAGGTCGAGAGCTACATCAGCCCGGACGAGATCAATAACCTGCCCGTCACTCTTGTCCGCGAGGTGGACGGCAAGACACTGAAATACACCTCCGCCGGTTCGCTCGGCGTCGGGCCGGCACCGGACTTCAAGCCGGACGAGTTCGTGCTGGTGACGGGTCGCTGGCCCAAGACCGAAAGTGAGAAGTCATGCGTCCTGCCGGTCACGGCCGCACGCCAGCTCGGAATCACCCCGGAGATGCTTCAAGGCGACGGCCCCTATCCGACCGTGTCCGTGCAAGGCCGGCAACTTCAGGTGATCAACCTTTTCGATGGCGCGAAGCTGGACACCTACCGTAACCGCAAAGACGAGCCGATCACGCCCATCGATTTCCCCGCCGAGCAGTTGTACAAGAAAAGGGAGCAGGAAGAGAAGGCTGCTCAGCGGGCGGCGGAAGCCGCCGCCAAGACCGCGGCGGGCCCCGACGCAAAGCCCCAGCCGCTGACGCCTCAGGAAACCAAGGCAACCGAGGAGCCCGAACACAAGCCGGCACGACTCGCCGCTGGCGGGATCGTCATCTTCCCCAAACAACGGCAGCCGAAACCGGACAGTTCTTTCAGCAATCTGAAAGCCAAGTTGCGCCTGCCCCAGAAAGAGCCGGTGAACTTCGACCGCATGTTCATCACCAAGATTCCATCGGTCCCGGAGGACAAGAAACATCAGCACTACTGGTTCCGCGAGGATGACCCCAACACCTGCTTCATCCCGGGGCGTATGGCGGCTGAACTCAAAATCACCCCGGAGAAGGTCGAGACGAGCAAGGTCGAGATCATGCACGAGGGAACGGTCCTGACCGTCAAAGGCATCTACGATGGACGCAAATTCGACCAGGTCCACGACTTGGATGGGGAAGTCCTGGCGCCCTATGACGTGGAAAGCATTGTCGGCCGACCGAGTGAGGAGGGCAAACAGGAGGACGAAATGCCCGAAATGATGAAGCGCCTTTCCGGCGACGACATCATCATCTGCAACAACCGCTCGACAACCAGCGGCTGGCACGTCCCTTCGATTGCCATCAATCTGGACAAGCTAGGGTCCCACAAGCGGGTGCGCGAGTTGATCGACCGCTACCTTGAAAAGACCGGGGCCAAGGCGTTCTACGGCATCGGCGACATGTCGTACTTCGGCGCCCGGTTCCGGCGCCCGCGCGGCTCCAACTACCTCGAACTGCTCATCCCGTTGCTGATCGCTTCACTCACCGTCCTCAACACCATGCGTGGCAGCGTCTACGAACGCCGCGACGAGATCTACGTCTACAACGCCGTCGGCCTCAACCCGTTCCACATCTTCTTCTTGTTTATCGCCGAAGCATGCGTCTACGCTGTCGTCGGCGCCCTCGGCGGCTACCTGGTCGCGAACTTCACCGGGAAACTCATCCGACTGGTCGGATGGGAAGCCGGCCTGACCATCAACTACTCCTCCATCTACGCGGTCATGTACTCCGTCGTCATTATGATCGCCGTGCTTGTTTCAACTTGGTTCCCGGCGCGCGCCGCGGCGCGACTGGCCGCGCCGGCCGATGCCATGAAGTGGCGAATCCCGGACCCCAAGAACGGAGTCATCTCCTTCCCCTTGCCGTTCACCTTCAGCTATCGCGACCGCGTCGCCATCGTCGCCTATCTCATGGCCTGGTTCGACGAATTCGGGGAAGGGTCGTCGGGGAAGTTCCATGCCGCCCCGCCAGCCTGCCGGCTGGAGCGAGCCGGCGGCCAACCCGCCACCGTGGTACGCGTCACCACCTGGCTGCGCCCGTATGACTTGGGAATCAGCCAGGAAGCCTGCATCCATTTCCGCGACGACCCCGTGAATGAGCAGGCGATCGCTCACCTGACCCTCACCCACTTGTCGGGCGACATCTCCTCATGGCAACGGGCCAATTACCTGTTCCTCAGGCTCCTCCGCAAGCAGTTCCTCGGCTGGCGCGTGGTTCCTGACGAGGAGAAGGACGCGTTCCTCGAGCGGGCACGACAAATGTTGCAGGGCGGCGACGAAGCCACCGGCGAGACAGCCGCAAAACAGGCGGTTGTGAGTACATGAGCGTTCAGGTGTCCAGTCAACCAGGAAACGCCGCAGCGGCGCCACGGGGCGCCTAGCGACTGCAGTCGATTGCAGTCGGCAGCAGTCGAACCATCCGAGTCCCGACACTGAAACCTGAAACCTGAAACCTGACACCTCGAAAGTACCGAAGCGGAGACACCCGGGCCGTGGCGATACAAGAGCGCAATGCAGCCGACAAGGAACTCGAGCTTTACCGTTCGATCCTTGAAGAGCCGACCGAGTACCGGGATGGCTTCACTTGGACGACCGCGATCGGCGCCATTTTCTGCGGCGTCCTCATGGTCCCGGGTGCCATTTACCTGGGGTTGATCAATGGTGGCGGGCTGGGCGCCGCGCCCTGGGTGACCTTGATCATCTTCTCGGAGGTCAGCCGCCGCGCCCTCAAGAGTATGAGCCGGCAGGAGATCATCATCCTGCTGTTCGTCGCCCAAACCATGATGGCCGCCTCCGGCGGTGTGTTCGGCGGCTTTGTGTTCCGGGCCTACCGCGTTGCGTCCGATCCGGTCCTGGCCGCCGGGTTGGCAGGCGAATTCCCCACGTGGCATTGCCCGAGCGCCGATTCCACGGCCATTACGGAACGCACGTTCCTGCACGTCGACTGGCTCATCCCATTCCTGATTGTGTTCTTCTCCCAAGTTCTGGGCTTCATCAAAAAGTACACCCTTGGGTATGCCTTGTTCCGCCTGACGTCTGACTTCGAACGCCTGCCCTTCCCCTTCGCGCCCATCTCGGCGCAGGGCTCCATGGCCATCGCGGAGGCGGGCGACAAGCAAGGCGCCTGGAAATGGCGCGCCTTCTCCTCCGGCACCATGCTCGGGCTGGCGTTCGGCCTCTTCTACGTCGGATTACCCGTCATTACCGGCGCGTTCCTTGCCAAGCCGATGATGATCTTCCCCATCCCCTGGTATGACAGCACCACACTGACCGAGAGCATCCTTCCCGCCGTGCCCACAGGTATTGTCTGGCACCTGTCGCTGGTGATCACCGGCATGATCATTCCCTGGTGGGGAGTCATGGGTACGGGCCTGGCCATCGTTGTGACGTTCATCCTCAACCCCATTCTGGTCAAGACCGGAGTCCTCACCTCCTGGCAACCCGGTATGGGCACGGTCGACACCGGCGTCTCGAACAACATCGACTTCTACTTCAGTTTCGGCATCGGCTGCGCCATCGGGATCGCCGTCGTCAGCATCTACCAGACCATTAAGGCACTCCATCAGAGCCATCGTGAGAGCCGGCGGCGGCGACATGAAATCATCGGCGATCGCGGCGACCCTTGGGCTGTCCCTGCCGGACGAGGCGACTGGTCACTCAAACTCTGCTTTGTCGGTTACTTCGTGTCCGCTGCGGTCCTGGTCGCTCTGTGCAAGGCGCTGGTTCCCGACTTCCCGCTCGTGTTCCTGATCTTTTTCGCGTTCGTCTTCACCCCGGTGCTGTCCTACATCAACGCACGCCTGGTCGCCGTCAACGGCCAGCACGTCGACATCCCGTTCGTCAAGGAGGGCGCCATCCTGCTCTCCGGCACCAAGGGCCTGAACATCTGGCTCGCGCCGTTCCCGGAGGAGAACTACGGCAGCATGGCCCAGTACTTCCGCGTCAAGGAACTGACCGGCACCACGTTCACCAGCGTCATCAAGGCCGACCTTTTCTGCTGGCCCCTGACGATCCTGCTCGGATTCATGTTCTGGAGTTTCATCTGGCACTCCACCGAAATTCCATCCTCCACCTTCCCCTACACCCAGATCATGTGGGACCTCCAAGTCAAGAACTGGCTTATCATGGTCTCCGCCACGACCGGTGACGGCCTCGTCGAAACCATGTTCGACAAGGCCTTCAAACCCGAACTGCTGGGGATCGGCTCCATGGTCACGATCGTCATGTTCGCCATCCTCAGCCGGTTTGGCGCGCCCATCATGTTCGTGTACGGTTTCGTGCGCGGTATCGGCGGCACCTGTCACGGGTTCGTCCTCGAGATCGTCGGTGCGCTGATCGCGCAGTGCTACCTGCACAAAAAGTACGGCCGCGAACGCGTGCTGCGCGTGCTGCCGGTCGTGATGGCCGGATACCTGGTCGGCGAAGGCCTTATCGGTATGGCGTGCGTGGCCATCACCCTGATCTCAAAAGCCATCTCCGGACTGCCGCTGTAGCGGGCGGGAAAGGCTGTAGGTTAATAGGCTGCAGGCTGTTAGGTTAGGACGGGAGACCTGCGGTCCAGGCACGTTCGAAAGTCGGAAATCAGAAGTCAGGGGGCGGAGCTTTCATGACCGAGGCATCGATTCTGTTGGCGTGAGGCTCTGACCTACAGCCTGACAGCCTACAGCCTCTTCTGGACGAAGGACCGTATGACGCAGAACACCACCCCACAACCCAGTGCCCCGTCGGTGATCCCCTCGGAGCAGGTCCGGGAACAGGCGATCCTGCCGTGGAAGATCGCGATCCGCATCACCCTGCGCGGTCTCAAGATCCGTCTGGGCCGCTCCCTGATCACCATGAGCGGCGTGGTGCTGGGTATCGCCTTCCTCATGTCGGTGCTCACCTCCGAGGGACTCAAGTCTGGATTGGCTGACGAGAGTCGGACCAACACCGAGGTCTTGCGGCTGTTCAAGCTGGTCGAGGGTGAACTGGGCTCGATCCCGAACCACAAGATCGCGGTTCTCGTTTCACGTCCGATCACGGGGCGACATCGAATCCGCCTCATGGAAAAACTCGCCAGCCAAGCCGATGACGGCGCCATCTGCATGTACTGGACGCAACCCGATACGCTCACCCCCGCAACCGAGACTGCCCCCGGACAGACCCCCTTCCCACCGGGAAAGAAGTTTCGTTTCATCTCCGACTTCCAGGAACTCTGCCGCGACGCCCACCTGCTGGTGCTGTTCGATGAGGAAATGCCACTCCTTTCCACCGATACCCTCGCTGCAAGCCTCAAACTCATGGCACAACCGGTCGTCCTCGACTATTACTACGGCCGCTACGACCTCAGCGGCCTGCAAACCATCGACCCGCGCATCCAGTATGCATCGCTCAGTTACCAGATGAGTCCAGAGGAGATTGTTCGTGCCGAGAAGCTGAATGCACGCAACCGTGCCCGTCGCATCTGGATCACGGTAATCTCAATGCTGGTCACCGTCATCGGGATCGCCAACGCCATGCTCATGTCCGTCACGGAACGGATCCGCGAGATTGGCACCATGAAATGCCTGGGGGCACTTTCCGGTTTCGTGGTCAAGTTGTTCCTGATCGAGAGTTTCCTGCTCGGGGTCGTGGGCGCGGTCCTCGGCACGGCCATCGGCTTTCTCGTTCCTTTCGTGGCCTACCTGCTGAGCGCGGGGACTCAAATGGTCGTGAGCAGCGCACCGTTCGGCCACATCGCCATAGCCGGCGTTCAGTCTGCGATCGCCGGGACCGTCCTGGCCATCATCGCCGCCATCTACCCGGCCATCGTGGCCGCCAAAATGGTCCCGGCTGATGCCTTGCGGACCAACGTTTGAGGAGGCGTTCTGGTCTTAAGTTGTCGATGATTACGAAGATTTCGAGGGTCTCGAAGATCTCGATGACCTCGACACCCGACACTCACAAATCAGCCATCGGCAGTTCACGCTATGCCAGACACAGCAACAGCACTGACAGACCAAGAAAAGCGCGACGTGCTCCACTTCACGCAGAAGCAGGAGCATCGCCGTGTCGTGGCCCGCGCACAGGCGGTCAAAAAACTCTACCGAATGGGCAAGATTGAAGTCCATGCCCTGCGCGGCGTGGACCTCACGGTCTTTGCCGGTGAGTTCCTTGCCATCATGGGTCCGTCCGGGTCCGGCAAGTCGACGTTTTTCAACATGATCGGCGGCCTCGACAAGCCCAGCAGCGGCAAGGTGTTCATTGACGAGGTCGACATTGCCCAACTCGATGCCTTCGAACTGGCGTGGCTGCGCTGCCGCAAGATTGGCTACATCTTCCAGTCGTTCAACCTGATCCCCGTCATGACCTGCCTCGAAAACGTCATGCTGCCCATGACGTTCGCCGGGGTCACGCACGAAGAAGCGTTCGAGCGCGCCTGCGAGATCCTGCGCACCGTCGGCCTCGGCCATCGGCTCACCCACAAGCCGCCCCAGATGTCCGGGGGGCAGCAACAGCGGATTGCCGTGGCCCGCGCCCTCGCGAACCGCCCCGCCATCGTGCTCGCGGACGAGCCCACCGCGAACCTTGACATGAAGACGGGCGCCGATATCATCGATCTGCTGGTGCGGCTGACCAAACACATGGGGGTGACCGTCATTTCCGCCACTCACGATATGAAAATGCTCAGCATGTGCAACCGCGTGGTATGGATCCGTGACGGCACCTGCGACCGCATCGAGGAGCGCAAGAACATCAAGATCCAAGTTGGAGAAATGACCAGTGCCACAGAGGGTGCTCATTCACACTGAGGATGTCCGCCGCCACTACCGGCTGGGGGACGAGACCGTCCGGGCCCTCGACGGGATCACGGCCGACATCTACGCCGGCGAGTTCCTCTCGATCATGGGCCCGTCCGGGTCCGGAAAGTCGACTTTTTTCAACATGATCGGCGGGCTGGATGTCCCGACGTCCGGCAAGATTTTTCTCGACGGCAAGGATATCTCCAAGCTCAGCGAGCGGCAGCTCGCCTGGATTCGCTGCCACAACATCGGGTACATCTTCCAGACCTTCAATCTGATTCCGGTAATGTCCGCGTTGGACAATGTGACCCTGCCGCTGATCTTCTCCGGAATGAGCATTGAGAAGGCTGAGGCGCAGGCGGCGGAAGTGCTCAAGCAGGTCGGCTTGGGTGAACGTCTGCACCACCACCCGTTCGAGTTGTCCGGCGGTCAGCAGCAACGCGTGGCCATGGCGCGCGCGCTGGCGAACAACCCGAAACTCATCCTGGCCGACGAACCGACGGGCAACCTCGACCTCAAGACCGGCCAGGAGATCATCGAATTGCTGCACCACCTCAAGGAACAGCGCGGCGTCACCGTCATCTCGGCGACGCACGACATGAAGATGCTCAGCACTTCCGACCGCGTGCTGTGGATTGCCGACGGCCGCGTCGATCGAATCGTCAACCGCGACGACCTCAAGATCCAGGTCGGCACCATGGACGGTGAAGAGGTGCAGTAGCAAAGGCAGGGTTCAGAGGTTCACCGTTCAGCGGTTCAAGGTTGGTAGAATCCGCGCTTACATCCGATAACCCCTGAACCCCTGAACCATGCCGTAGCAAGACCCGCATCACCATGAACTTCCTCGACGCGTTCATGCCCTTTCGGCCGAAGCGAGGCGCGCCCAAGCGTACGTCGTTCGACGTCGACCGCGCGCTGCTGGTGGAACTGCACGCCCACCCCAGCATCGAGAAGCACCGGGCCGCCAACGGCGAACTGATCCTGATCGTGAAACGCAACCTCTATCCGGCCGAGAAGTTCATCGCCCGGTTTTTTACCGTCAATCCCCAACGCCGAATTGTGCTGGACAAGGGCGGTGAGTTCATGCTCAATGAAGCACTCAAACCCAACACCCGCCTGGCCGATGTGGCCGTTAAGATGTCGAAGGAATTCAACCTCGACCTGGAACAAGCCAAGCTCGGTGTCGTCCAACTGGTCAAGGAACTCATGCTGAGAGAGTTCGTATTCCTGGTGCGGAAGTAGCGCGGCCGTAGAAGGTTCCGAGTGTCAGATTTGGGTAACGAAGGTCGAGGTCATCGAAATCTTCGCAACCAGCAACTCCCTTGGCCCTCTCCCCCCTGAACACCGAACACTGAACACCCGGATACCCCCCATGCCCCACCCCCAGACACCTGCTTGCCACGGCGCAGCTTCTGAGCGAAGCCAGGACACCCGACACTCCGGTGCCTTCTATGACGGCATTGCCGGGTTCTACGACGACATGACCGGGTTTGACCAGCGCCTGCAGCGGGCCGGGGCGTTTGTCCAGCGCGTCCTGGCCCGGCACCCGGTTCACCGCGCGGCCGACGTGGCGTGCGGCACCGGCATCTACGCCCTGGCGTTCGCTCGTTGCGGAGTCCGCACCGTTGGGGTCGATATTTCAGCGGGCATGCTGCAGAAAGCCGAAGCACACGCACAACGTCTCGGGCTTGACGTCAATTGGCTCCTGGCGTCGATGGATCAACTCGCCCAACAGCCTGACACGCGATTCGACGCCGTCGTCTGTCTCGGCAATTCGGTTCCGCACCTGCTGACGGACGCCGAGCTCAGTGCTGCACTCAAATCGTTCCATGCGGTCCTGAACCCCGGTGGCCAGCTCTACCTGCAACTGCTCAACTACGACCTCGTCCAGGCCCGCCACGAACGCATCGTCGAGATCAACCGCCAGGATAACCGTGAGTTTGTCCGCTTCTACGACTTCCGCGATGACGGCTTGCTCCAGTTCAACGTGCTCAGCCTCGATTGGTCCGCCGGTCCCGACCCCGTCCATGCCCTGCAGAGCACGGTTCTGCGGCCCTACCACGAGAGCGAACTCCGCACCGCCCTCCACGCCCGCGGCTTCGCCGCCCCCATCGCCTTCGGCAACCTCGCCTTTGCGCCGTTTGACCCGGCCGCATCCGACACGGTGCTGCTGGTGGCAGCCAAAGCGTAGCCCTCACACGCCTGCCCCATGCCGCGACGCCCCTGCCCTGTGCTGCCAAAGTCCTCCCGTCCTGCGGTTCGGCCGCGCCCGCCAGACCGGTCGGCACCACGGCAGACCGTGGCCACGGGCAGCGGCATGTGGAGTGCGGCGGCAGAGGGCGAGTGAGCGCCCGGCGACGCCGCTTT
>MHBL01000384.1 GCA_001803235.1 Lentisphaerae bacterium RIFOXYA12_64_32 | reverse complement strand
CGGGGCTGGCCCGCAGGTTTTGCAACAGTGCCGCCAAGAGGTCGCGGTAAGGATAACCCGAGGCCAGGTGCACCCAGATGCGGCGACTGGTCTCCCGGATGCGGGCCCCGATCTTCAAGAGCTTGAGCCGCAAGGTATGGACCTGAGCCGTAGCCAGTTCCGTGCCCTGGAGGTGGTGGCGCAGCAGCCAAAACAGGCAATAGGCCGCGGTGTGGAGCAGCAACCGGAACTGATTGGCCAGGAAGCGATGGCAACTCAGGCGATCGGCCTTGATGTCCAGTTTAAGTTCCTTGATGCGGTTTTCCACGTCGCCCCGGAGCACGTAGATGTCGTCATAGACAAACTGGGGGTTGCGGCTCAGGTTGGTGACCACGAAGCGCTGATTGGCGCCCAGGTGGGTATATTCCACCTTGGCAATGATCCGGCGGGGCTGGTCCCAGGATTCCGCCTGGTAGCTGAAGGCGGTGAAGAGTCGTTGTTTCTCCCCCGTCTCCTGGTACTGGCGTTGCGCCTTTGACAGGAGAGGCGCGGTCTCTGCCAAGAGCCGGTTATTGGTGATGAAACCGATAACATAGCGGGTCTCGGGCTGGTCGTCCAGATAGCTGTAGAGGGCGGGCACGGCAAAACCGGCATCGGCCCGAAAGAGGATCAGGGCCTCGGGATAGGCCTGCCTCAGCTTCTTGATCAGCCGCTTGAGCACCGCCAGCGCCCCGTGGGAGGAGTGGGTGTTGCCGGGGCGCAGCACCGCGG
>MHBL01000383.1 GCA_001803235.1 Lentisphaerae bacterium RIFOXYA12_64_32 | reverse complement strand
CCTTGAAACCGGCTCAAGATAGCTGGCCGCAAATGTACAGGTTATTCTTGTACGCCGCCTAACCCACTTAGCGAAAGGAGTTACCTCAACATGAAACGCATCGTTGCTCTGGTTGCTGGCTTGGTGAGTGCCGCGTGCCTGGCGCAGACCGCGTCGTTGCCCAGCTATCCATGTCACCGTACGGCGCAGCCGCCTCAGATCGACGGTCAGGTCGCGGGAGACCCGGCGTGGCAGACCGTTCCCGGTGCCAGCGGCTTCCGGGCGCTCGGCGGCAGCTTTGCGACCGCCAAGCAGACGACGGTCCAGGCATGCTGGGACAACGATGCGATCTACATTGCCTTCACCTGCGAGGAGCCGGACGCGAAGGAACTGAAACCGACCGTGAAGGACGGTGGCCCGGTCTGGACCGAGGATGGGGTCGAGGTCTTCCTGCAGCCCAAGGGCGATGGCCAGGTTTACCAGCTTGGCGTCACGTCCGGCGGCGCCAGAGGCGCCGGCGAGGGCCAGCCCGACATCGCGCCGTGCAGCGCGGCCGCAAAGATTGCCGAGACCTCCTACAGCCTGGAGGTACGCATCCCGTTCAAAGTGCTCGGCTGCGGTGCTCCGAGACCGGGCGAAACCTGGCGCGGCACATTCTGCCGAAACATCTACGCAACCACGTCGGGCGGGGACAAGTACAGCAACTGGTCGCCACTGCAGAACCGGTTCCTCGAACCGCAGAACTTCGGCACGCTCAGTTTCGTGGAAAAGGCATTGCCCGCGGCTGAGGTCGCCGTGGCGACCGAGGAGTTGAACCGCGAATACCGTCTGACTTTGCTGGGCAAGGTGCGGGACGCGTACGCCGCCGGCAAGGGGTACACCCCCGCCCTGGAAGAGGCCGTGAAACACGACGAATTCCGGAAGCAGGCACTGGGACTGCTCGCCGAGTGGCAGAAGATCGAGCAACTGAACCGCGATGCGGAAAGAGCCCCGGTCCTGGACCTGCGCCGCTCTCTCTCCGGCCTGGAAAAGCTCGTCCAGCAATCCTACGAGACCAAGTACTCCTACCTGATCGACAAACTGCTGGCCGAACGCTGACTTGTCGGGTCTGTGGCAAGCGAGAGAAAGCCATGAACCGCGGATGGCGCGGATGACGGATGGGGAAGCGGGGCCGGAACGCCGACGGCGGAAGCCTACTTCCCGCGCGTGGCGAGCCAGATGACGTAGTGCCCGCCCCCACGCCCCCCGCCGCGCGCCCGCTCGCTGCGCTCTTCCACTGTGAAACCCGCTCGACGCAGACGCCGAACGAACGCCCGGTCCGGGTCGGTCGCCCAGATGGCCAGGACGCCTCCGGGGCGCAGCGCAGCGAACGTCGCCGCCAGTCCAGCCTGGGCGTACAGCCAGTTGTTGCCCTGCCGAGTCAGGGCTTCGGGGCCGTTGTCCACGTCCAGCAGGATCGCATCGTACGCGTCCGGTTCCGAGCGCAGGATCCGGGCAACGTCGACCTCCCGAACCTTGACCCGCGCGTCGTCCAGGGGCCGGCCGGCCAGGTCGGCGAGGGGGCCGCGGTTCCACTGCACCACGGCCGGCACCAGTTCAGCCACCACAACCTGACACTTGGCCCCGAGCCGGCGCAGTGCTGCAGCCGCGGTGTAACCCATGCCCAACCCCCCGACCAGGACCCGGGGTTGGGGCCGGTCGGCGATGCTGGCGCAACCCTGTTCCGCCAAGGCCTCCTCTGACGCATGCATGCGGCTGTTCATCAGTTCGCAGGTGCCCAGCCGGATCGAGAAGTCGCTGCCGCGCCGGTACAGGCGAAGCACGTCGTTGCTGCCCGGCATGGGCGCACTGTCAACAAGTTCGAAGGGTATCATGGACACCTCATGCTTCTGCGGTCTGGCCGGCCCGGCGGCAGCATCACACACGCTGTGCAGTGTCCGGCCGCCCCAGCGCTCTATCATAGCATCCGCCCGCGGCCTGGGCAATGTCACGGCGTCACTTCCCCACCCCGGCCATTGCGGGGGACGGTCGCGGTCGGTCGCGGTCGATTGCAGTCGGTGGCGCCGGGAACTGGGCCCCCGGCGTCTCAATCTTCACCGGCGACACAGTCCCACCTCCGCCACAGGGCTGTTTCAAGATCTGGCGCCGCGTCTCGGAAGGCCACGCCTCCGCGCACACCAAGTAGGGGCGACCTGTCCTCAGGCCGTCCCCCAGAGCTGGAACCCGAGCACCTGCTGGCCATCGGTGTACCAGACGAAGAGATCGAAAAAACCGTCCGTGAACCAGCGCCGCCGGTACGGTTCTCCGTCGAGGTCCGGTCTGCATTGCACTTCGTACAGCACCGTCGTTTCTCCAAGAACGGCTCGCCGCCAGCTTTGTTCCGGCTGTCGTGCTCCTGCTGGACCTACCCATAGCACTTACGCTGCTTGTCGGCAAATGCTTACGCCCGCGCGCACGAGATACGGGAAACGTGCCTGGACACGGCCGTCCTCGGCTGTCATTGCCCATGGTCGGTCCATCTGCCGTTGCTGAAATTTGCGAAGATCGGGGACTCCTTTTCGCAAGAATGCGAAAAAGGATCGGTGGCCATGTTGTTTTCGTGTTATAACTCTTTGTCATTCCTCAGGTCGTCGCTACATTACCGTTGTCCGGTCATCGCAGAGTTCCATGGAGTAGTGCCCGGAAAGCGAATTCACGCGGGACGTCGTCTCCGTCCCGCGGTGCGACGTGTCCGGTCGGATGTTCGGCATGTTTTGTGCTTCCTTAATGAGTCTTGGCGATCCATTCCTGCCCCGGCGGGCGTCGGGACCTCTTGCGGAAAGACCGGACGAGAGTACGGGAAAGGCAAGGCGATGACGGGTAAGCGCACACACCTGCCCAAAGCGCTTGTGGCGATGCTGCTTGGCATTGCTCTCTCTCGCGGCGCTGCGGACTCCGCAACGCCGGCCCCGACTGCGCCCGCCGCTCCGGTTCCCGCCGCCACTCCCGACCCGGCCGCTCAGCCGCCGAAGCCCGACGCCGTGCCTGAGGAGATGAAGACTCAGATCCAAGCCGCGCTGATTGACAAGGCTGACAAGACATTGGATGTAAAGGACTTGTGTGTCAGGATTGGGATTCCTTGTCCCCCCGTTTCGGTGCGGGCGGACACGGAGGCCGTCGAGACGTTGATCGAGGATGCTGTCGCCGCTGCGGTTGCCAAGGAGTACCCGGCGGATCAGGAGGCATCGTTCGAGACGGAAGCCCGCGAGGAGTATCCGCTCTACTCCGAAGGCGACACGGTGACGGTTCGGTACTCGCGTGGCGGCGAGGTGAAAGGGCGTTTGTCCCGCAGCGGCCCCAGCCGTGTGAAGATCGGCACCAACTGGGTCACCAAGATCGATCTGACCGAGAATTCCCTCGCCACTCTCGATCGTGTCGCCAACGAGCAGGCCCGGAAGAAGTACGTCCTGCGCAAGACGGTCAAACTGACGCAGAGCCGGGAGGAGCTTGCGCGGAAGCTGCGCCAGCAGGTCGAGCCGGAGCAGTACATGGCCAACGGCTACGTGAAGTGGAAGGGCAATTGGGTGCCGCAGGTCCCGCTGTATGAGAAAGCCTTGAACTGGCACCGGCAGGAACTGGTTGCCAAGCTGGCGCCGGAGGTCACACGGGACGTGCTCACCAACGCAGGATACGTGCAAGTGGGCGGCCAGTGGGTGCGCCTTCCGCCGTCGGTTCCCAAGAAAGTTGAGCCCGCGGTTGCAGTCACCGGCAGCGGCACCCAGACCAAACCCAAAGACGGAGAAGGCATAACAGCCGAAGAGGTTGCATCGACCGACACGGAAACGACCGAGGACGAGGAAGAGAAACCGGTGAAATCCAAGGCGGGGAAGGCTGACGTCTGGGGTTGGGACGCGCCCCAAGAGCAGACCCAAGCGACCGCGTCGGCGCCAGCCTTCGTCACCACAGCCACGCCGCCCCCCGCCCCGCCGCCAACCGCCGCCGCGCCGAGCGCGCCCCAGGCTCAGGCCTCGCCGCCGCCGACCGGCGCCACCGCCCAGGAAGACCTCGGTCCGCTGCAGAAGAACCTCAAGACCACGATCATCAGCGTGGTTGTGTTCGTGTTTACCTTCCTGATCACCCCGCTGCGTCGTGTCCGCAAGTTCTGGAACTGGGTGAACCCGGCGGAGTGACGGGATGTGGGGCCGGTGTCGGGTGTCGAGGGTGGTGGACGCCACCTGCCCCATGCGGGCCACGACTGCCAGTTTCGGGGCCAGTCCCGCAGGCACCGGCAGGACGAAGCGCGTGCCGGCATCCACCACCGACGAGTGCTTGGCGTACGAGAAGACACGCTCGCCCGGCTTTACCGCCGTCACGTTTGTTCCCACGGCGACCACCGTTCCGACATTACCGTACCCGGGAATGTAGGGCAGGGGCGCCCAACTTTAGCCACCGCTCAGAATGGCCATTTCCGTCCCGGCGCTGACGATGCTGGCCTCGGTCCGAACCATGACCGAATTCGGCCCCGCCGTCTCGGGGGCCACATCCAGGTTCGCAAACTCGACCGTCCATGGCCCTGCAAACCGTACTGTCTTGCCCTTCATCGGTGCACCTTTCCTTCTTCGCGACCTGTGCAATCACCCGACCCCACCGGCCTTGTGCCGGTGCTGAAGGAGGTCGGTCGGCCAAATGGACCGCCCCCCCCCGCTCCGAAGCCGCCCAGTTTCACCCACGACCGCGCCGCTTGGAAAGTCCTGTGGCCTTGGCATATTACCGCAACCCTGAGGAGGGGGGATGCGGACGTTTTCGCCGCCCCTCCTCGCGGGACCGGAACACGAGGAGTTGACGCATGCCGGCTGTCTACAATGGAATCGGTACGTGGTACTATGGAAAGCACAACCGGTTTGAGCACCCCGGGCAGTGCGAAAACTGCAAGCGCGGCGGCATGCTTGCTTCCTACGACACCACCGAGTACTTCGTGGTGCTGTTCATTCCGCTTTTCCCCATCCGCAAGCGACGTGTGATTGACGAGTGTCCGGCCTGCCATAAGCACCGGGTCATTCCCCTCAAGGAGTGGCTGGAGCTTCGGACCAAGACGTTTGCGGAACTGGAGGCAAAGTACCTCCAGGACCGGACCAGTGTCGACACGGCCCGGGAACTGATCCGCGCTCTGGCGGGCCTGCAGGACGCGGCGCGGTTTCGGAAGCGCGCTCCACACATCGCGCAAGCTCTCAGTGGCAACGAGGAAATCCTTCGGCTCCTCGGTGGGGTGTATGCCTACTTCGGCGATCAGGCCGAGGCGGAAGACCTTTTCCGGAAAGCGCTGGCCATCAGCGATACGCCGGCCAGTCGCGAACGGCTGGCTGAGAGCCTGGTCCGCCAAGGCAAGCCGGAGGCCGCCGAACCTCTTCTCCAGCACGTGGTCAGCCAGAAGGCGCAGGACGGGTTGTGGTGCCTGATTCTGCTGGCGGAAGGCTATCAGGCCAAAGGCCTGCACGACCAGGCGTTGCACGTGCTGGATCAGTGTCAGGCGATCTTGCCGGCGGTCGCCAACGACAAGGCGTTCCGGCGTCTGCGCAAGCTCTCGGAGAAGAACCGCATCTCCCGCAAGCCCGTGAAGAGCAGCGCGCTCTCCACCAACTCCCGGGTCGGCGACGCGGGGGCAGGGCTGATCCTGGCGCGCTATGTTGGTCCGGCCCTCGGCGCGGTGCTGCTGACGGCGTATCTCGTCGCGTCCTACCACCAGGGCCGCGCCCGCGACATCTACCTCGTCAGTGGCCTGGAGCAGCCGTACCGGGTCAGGTGCAATGGCGTCGAATACACGCTCGCACCCGGCCGGGCCGAGACGGCCACGGTCGATGAAGGCAGCCTCTCCATCGAGGCGGTCGACGCCACGCCGATCCCCGCGCAGGCGGTCACGATCGCCACTCCGTTCTGGAGACGGATCTTCCTGAATCGCACGTTCGTCGTGAACCCGGACCGGGCTGCCGTGCTGGTGTGGCAGAAGACATACTACGCACCGGAGGGCAAGGACGCCCCGGAAGGCGAAACCCGCCTGTTCGCCGGCGCGCCGCTCCACGAGTTCCGCGGCCTGGACTACCGGTTCGAGGACTTCCCCGAATCGCTGCACATGTCCTCCAATTCCGGGGCCGTCGCGCGGGAACGCGTGACGCTGTTCCCGTCGAAGGGGAACGGTCCTACGGCCCAGTGGTTTCTGCTGACCACCGTGGAGAGACTCGCCGGACTCGAACCGGCCGCCAACGCTGCCGCCGCCTTTCTCTCCTGCGTCCCTGACTCGTACATCCACCTCCGCTTCCTTGAAGACCGTCTCGATGACGCGCAGATGCTCAAGGCCCTGACACCCGTCCTGGACCGCAAGCCGGTGGCGGTGAGCTGCCACATTGCCTACCAGCAGGCCCGGGAACGCGCCACGCCCGACTGGGATCTGGCCGGCGAGTACCGTAAGCGCCTGGACGCCGACCCAGGCAACCCCGATCTGCTGTATCTCGCGGGCCGGGCCATGGCCAGTCCGCAAGACGGCCTGGCCCTCATGCGCCAGGCGGCGGAGTCTCCGACGCCAACCCCGTTCGCGCTTCAGTATCTCGCAACCCGCGCCCTGTACGCCGGGGATCTCCGCGCCGCCGTCGCAAACAGCGCCCGCGCCTGCACCGCCGCCCCGGACAACGCGCGGTTCACCGCTCACCTCATCCGGTCCCTTCTCGCCGCTGGCCAGTACGACGAGGCGGCCCGCGGAATTCAGGAATGCACCAAGGCGCAACCGAAGGATTGGGCCTGGCAAGCGATGTATCTGCAGTGTTGTGTCCTGCAGAAGCGCGTGGCTGAGGCGCAAAGTACGGTCGACCGCCTGGCTCAGGACGCGGAACAGCAGTCGGGGGCCGAGTACGGCAAGGCGCTCCGCACCAGCCTGGAGACACGCCTCGCCTACTACGCCGGTGATTTCGAGCGCTTCAAGACGCTCACGGCGGCCTCGGAAGACCCTGACGACGCGTTCGCCGTTGCCGTCACGAACGGGGACCTTCCCGCCGCGGCCAAGATGCTCGACCAGTTCCAGCGCGGCGACAAGCTCGAGGCGGCCTTGACCCTGTACGTGGCCGCCAAACTCCGCGCGGAGGCGGCCCTGGCGAAGGAGTTTCTGGACAAGAGCGTGGAACTTCTTCGTGCACAAAGCCCGAGTGGGCGGACCGCCGCCGACATGCTCTGCGGCGCTGTTCCCGTGGACGCCGAGACCGTAGCCAACCTGCGGTTGGGACACGAAACGATGCGACTCGTCATGGTCGCCATTGGGCAGGCCAGGCCCGAGTGCAGGCCGGTGTGCTTCCCCGTGGCGCAGCGGTTGAACTTCTGGCTCGAGTTTCCTCACCACCTGCTGGTCGCCGCAACCCGGCCAACGCTGTGAGGCCGGTCGCACGGTGGCGGCCAGGTCTCCCGGCCCAACCGTCGCCGATAGCGGTCGATCGCAGTCGATTGCAGTCGATTGCAGTCGATGCTTCTCCAGGGCCAGAAGGCCGGCAGGGAGCCCGTCGCTTCGGAGTGGGCGGCAAACCGGCGTTTCATCACGTCACCCGCGATGCACGGCCTTGCGCACGCCGCACTCGTCCTGTAGTTTACGCGTTGCCATCAAACAGGAGGAATGAACCCTATGCGCATCGCTCTGCTTTCGACCTTGCTTGCCACCGGCTTTGCACTCTCCGCACAGGAACTGAAAGTGGGGCCGTGGACGTTTACCCCGGCCGCATCCGGCGTCGGCACGCTGTCGTGTGACGGACGTGTTGTCGTCAGCAGTGTGATCCTCGACGGATTCGTGCCCGGGTGGAAGGCCGGTCGGTTCAACTTCGGCGGCGCCGCGGTCACTCCTGCGGCAGACGGTCGCAGCCTGACGTGGACCAAGGACGTTCCCGGCCAGGCGCAGATGTCGCTGACGCTCAGTCTGACCGAGACGGCCGCCACCTGGTCGGTCGCGGCGACCGTCCAGCCGCAGGGGCCCTGCGAATTCCTCCTCTACCTGCCGGCCGACACGTACTGCCTGGCCGACGGCACCGTCCGGGGCCGGATCGGCGCCGCCGCCTTCGATGCCGACCAGCGCACGTTCCCGTCTCTGTCGGTCGAGAAGGCGCTGGTCCTCGACCAACCCGAGTACTCGGTGGCGTGGACCTGCGCCGGCGAGCCGGGCCGATTCTCGCTCCAGGACTGGCGCCAGCGCGAGTCGAAAGGGTTCCGTCTCGTGCTTACGGCCGACGCCAGTGACGCGCCGGTGCAGATGACGGGCACGGCCAGTGTCGCCATCGTGCGGTACGACGCTGCGGAGTCCGCACGGCGCAAAGAAATCCTGCTGCAACGCACCCGTTGGTACAGTGCCGCGGAATTCGCCAATCCTGGCTTCGAGGATGGCCCGACCGGCTGGAACGTCCCGGCCAACGGCAGTGTGGCCTCGGAAGGCGCACACGGCGGGACCCGCTGCGCTACGCTCACGGTCAACGATCCCATGACCGAGCCGGTCTACATCACGCGGCAGATTCCGGTCGTCGGTGGGTCGTGCTATCAGGCGCACTGTTTTGTGAAAACCAAGGGCGTGGCCCCAAAACCGGGGAAGATGGACAGTTGCGGCGCCGGGTTGATCGTGGAGTGGTCCGACAAGAACGGCAAGTGGTTCGCCGCCGGCGAATATGCCTGCAGTCTGTACGGCGACCACGACTGGACGCGCAAGACCTGCGAAACACTGCGCGCCCCGGAGGAGGCCGGTTTCGCGGAGATCTTCCTCGCCGTGCGCGGCACCGGCACCGCGTGGTTCGACGACCTCGAACTGGTCCGCGTGCACAGCGCGGTTGCCCTGGAATCGCCTTTGCCGGGCGAGCGTGTGGCCGACAACACGCCCACCTTCCGCTGGCGCAACGACGCGCGCGCGGCCCAGTTCACCCTCGAGCTGGCACAGGACCCGGCGTTTCCCGCCGCGGCAACGCAGCCGTTCGCCGCTGAGGACCCGTGCTGCACGCTCACGACACCTATCGCCCCCGGTACGTGGCACTGGCGCGTCACCGCGCCGGGCTACGAGCCCAGCGCCACCTGGACGTTCGAGCAGACGGCGCCGGCCGACGCCGACTGCACGGCGCCGGTGATCATCACCAATGCCATCCGCGTCACGGACGGTGGCGCCGCCGCCGAGATCCTGGTCTCCGACGAGCGCGGTGCGCCACCCCAGGTCCAGGCCGAACTGGCCGGGAAGACCGTGCAGGCCCAGGTCACGCCGAAAGACGGTGTCTTCTGTGCCGCGCTGACCTGCACGCCCGCGTGGCAGCAGGGCATGAACACGGTGCGTGTCACAGCCGCCGATGCCGCCGGCAACCGCACGGAGCGAGACGTCTGGATCGTGAACCAACCGATCCCGGAGAACAAGGTGCAGTTGGACACGGATGGCGCCTACGTCTGCGCCGGGTCGCGCATTTTCCCGTTCGGTATCTACCAAGTCTCGCCCGCGGCCATGCCGACGGTCAAGGCAGGCGGTTTCGATGTCGTACACGTCTACACCTGGGAGGGCAACCAGGACGATGTTGCGGCCCGGGCCTACCTGGACAGCGCCTGGCAGAACGGGCTGCGCGTGTTCATCGGGTTCGACCGTGGCGGCGGGTCGGGCAACGGCATCGTGCAGGGCAACTTTGCGCACGTGGCCAACCGCGTGGCAGCACTCTGCGACCACCCCGGCCTGTTCTGCTGGTACCTGTTCGATGAGCCCGAGGTGCCGGACCAGTACGTGTCGCCGCGCACCCTCACCGCGTTCGCCGACTTGATCCGTCGCCTCGACCCGTACCACACGGTCGTCATGACGACCTGGGGCAACCGTATGAACCTGTACCGCCGGACCTGGGACACGCACTGGACCCAGGCGTACCAGAAACCGGACGGCGTCGTGCGCCAGATCCAGGAACATCGCAAGCTCCTGCTCAACGACTCGCCCATCACGCTGCTGGTGCACTGCTACGACCAGGAACAGAAGAAGCTGATGAACGGCGGCCAGGCGCCGGATCCAACGAAGTTCCAACCCGACCCTGACTGGATGCGCGCCGCGGCGTTTGCCGGCGTCACCCAGAACATCAACGGCCTGTGGTGGTGGTGGTATGCGGACACCGCCAAGGACTGGCTCACGGTCGCCGACGTCCCGGACGCCTGGGCCGGCCTGACCCGTGTCGTCAGCCAACTCCGCGAACTGACGCCCGTGCTGACCGCGCGCGAACCGGCGCAGTCAACCGCGCTTGAGGTGGACAAG
The DNA here is from genome assembly GCA_001803235.1 of Lentisphaerae bacterium RIFOXYA12_64_32. Taxonomy (GTDB): domain Bacteria; phylum Verrucomicrobiota; class Lentisphaeria; order Oligosphaerales; family YB12-FULL-65-16; genus YB12-FULL-65-16. Next base: position 42,015 of record MHBL01000383.1, on the reverse strand, counting down.
CAGAAGGTCGAAGTCTGGTGGAAGACGGTTGCCGGTGAGACAACCGTGGTGGCGGTCAACACCGGCATCGAGCCGGTCACCGCGCAAGTCCCCGCTGCCGGCGACGGCCCGGCGCAAGTCCTGTTCGAGACCCGCGCGGCAGAGCGCAAGGCCGGCTTCATCACCGACACCTTCCCCCGTTACGCCGTGCACGTCTACCGCTTCGCCGCGCCGTGACACCGCACGTCGCGCCGTGACACCGCACGTCGCGCCAGTGGCGCGGGCAGTCCCTTGGCCACGGTCCCCGCAATGCCCGGAATGACGGTCGCGCGCAGGCTCGCACTTGGCCGGTAACATCCCAGGCTCCGCCAGGCCGGGAGACTTGGCGACCGCGCTGCAACATGGCAACCTAAATCGGGGAGACATCCGGGTTGATTTCGTTCGTACTTTGCCGTACACTTTGTCGGAATTCACTGAGCGCGGCTCGTCCGAGGCCAAGAACAGAGGAGTCACACGAATGGCAGTGTTTCGACGTGGGCTGGCGCTGCTGGTGTTGTTCACCGCCGGACGGGTCTCGAACGGCTGGAGTGACGACTGGCCGCAGTGGCGCGGCCCGAACCGCGACGCCGTGTCGGCCGAGAAGGGGCTGATGCCGCAGTGGCCGGATGGCGGTCCGCCGCTGCTCTGGAGCATGGCCGGCGTCGGCAAAGGCTACTCCGGGGTCGTGGTGGTGGGCGACCGGCTGTACACCATGGGCGACCTGCGGGACGGCAAAGCCCAGTTCCTGATCGCTGTCGACCTGAAGACTCGCGAGCGCGTGTGGGCCACGCGCGTCGGGCCGCCGTACGGCGACGGTGGTTCTCGGTGCACACCGACGGTGCACGACGGCCTGATCTACGGGCTGGGCACGGATGCGGACCTGGTCTGTGCCGACGCCACCAGCGGCAAGGAAGTGTGGCGCAAGAACCTGGAGCAGGACTTCGGCGGGCAGATGATGTCGGGTTGGCGTTACAGCGAGTCGCCGCTGGTGGACGGCGAGCGGTTGATCGTGACCCCGGGCGGCGACGCTGCGGCGCTCGTGGCGCTGGATCGCAAGACCGGCGCGGTCATTTGGAAGTGCGCGCCACCGGGCGGCGCCATGGGCGGCGCCGGCTACGCGTCGGCGGTGGTCTCGGACGGCGGCGGGGTTCGCCAGTACGTGACCCTGATGGGGCAGGCCGCCATCGGCGTGAAGGCGGATGACGGCACGTTCCTGTGGGCGTACCCGCAGGTGGCCAACGGCACGGCCAACATCCCCACGCCGGTTGCCTTCGGTGATTATGTCTTTGTCTCCACCGCCTACGGCAAGGGCAGCGCGCTGCTGAAGCTGGTCAAGACGGCCAAGGGCGTCCAGGCGGAGCAGGTTTACTGGCTGGATGCCAACACCTTCCAGTGTCACCACGGCGGGTTCCTGCGAGTTGGCGACTACCTCTACGGCGCGCACGGTCACAACCAGGGCGCCCCGATCTGCATCGAGCTGAAGACCGGCAAGGTGCTGTGGCGCGGGAAACAGCCGGGGCGGGGCTCAGGGGCGCTGCTGTACGCCGACGGCGAATTGTACTTCCGCTACGAGGACGACACGCTCGCGCTGGTCGAAGCCACGCCGCAGGAGTTCCGCCTGAAGAGCACCTTCAAGATGCCGAGCCAACCCGAGATGGGCGGGCCCGGTTGGGCGCACCTTGCCCTCGCGAACGGCAAACTCTACGTGCGGCATGGCGACGTCTTGCTCTGCTTCGACGTGAGAGGCACGTGACAGCTCGGGGATGCCACGGTCGTAGGGAATTGCCTGGCTCGCGGGGTACCGCCACGCTGCCGAAGAGCCCGCGAGACGCGGGCGCTCCAGGTAGGCGGGAGGCAGCCCCTGTCATTGCGGCTTTGCCGCCGACTCCTTCTGCACGCGTTCGACGAGGCTGTCGATCTCCTTGTTCCAGGCCTTGAGTCGTTCCTGGACTTTGGCCTCATCCTTGATGTACTGCCGGACCTCGGCCTCGCTGAATTTCCGGCTTTTGTCGATGCACCCCTGTGCGTCGTCCTTCTTCCCGGTGGCCAGCAGTGCCAGGCCTTTACCGAGCCAAGCGTTGGAGTCGGTCGGGGTTTGGCGCAGGACCGCGTCCATGTCCGCCAGCGCCGGGCCGTACTGCCGTTTCGCGAACCGTGCCCGGCCGCGTCCGAACAATCCCTGCACGTTCTCCGGGTCGACGGCCAGCACCGTAGCCCACTTGGCCTGGACCTCCGCCCCGACACCCTCCAGCGCCGTCGTGCCCACCGGCGTCGGGAACGCGTCAGCGCCCCCCGGTCGGCGGACCGGCCGATCACAGGTTGGTGTTACTCGTGCCGGTTCGCGCCGCCGCGGGTCTTGCGCCCGGACGAGCGGGGCGGCGGCGCAGAGTGACACGCCAGTAACATGGGAGTCCATAGCCATGAGCAGGCTGGATTCCCGGCCCGGACGGATGCGCTGCAGGCGGCGAGGTCAACGGGCGCACCACTCATGTCGCTCCCGGCAGGCCTGGTCCGGTTTGGGAGGCAAAAGAACCGTTGGTAAATTCGTCCCGCCCTTTTTTCACCCGCCACCGCTTGCTTTTGTTGTCAGGATAGGGACTATTGTATCTGCCATATGGTTCTCGGGGCCACGTGGTGATCTGTTGTAAGGGAAAGACGGTCATTGGCCCCGCCAGGACCGGGATATTCAGGGAGGAAGGTTAGGGTTTGGTTTCGGCCCTGTCGTAGTTTCCCCGTGTCGTTCGTCGTTTTCGTTGCGGGCGAATTCTGTCTACGCCAAAAAATGAGAAAGAGTTAATAAACGTCACAGTGGAGCGGCAACCCAAAGCAAGAAGGAGAGTGGACATGAAGCGGTACGTGAGGGGCATTCTGGCGGCGTGTGCTCTGGCGGCAGCGTTCGTGATCGGGACCGCGGCAAGGGCCGAAGACGGTGGGCGGATGGCCGGCGGCGGCATCACCTTCGGCACGCTGGGGGGCGACCACTACATCGAGGGTTCCACCGACGTCTTCATTCCCTTCTGGCTCGACGAGACGCAACTCATTTTCCTCGACCCGCGCTGCATGCTCGATGACAACGACGAACAGGAAACCAATATCGGCCTGGGCTACCGGTTCGGCTTCCCGGACATGAACCTGATTCTCGGCGCCAACGCCTTCTATGACTCGCGCTGGACCGAGTCGGACAACCAGTTCGACCAGATCGGCGTCGGCGGGGAAATCCTCCAGGAGTGGTTTGACGCGCGCTTTAACTACTACTGGCCCGAGGACAACGAGAAGTCGGTCGGCGGCGCACCGGTTGGCTGGGGCGATGGGTCGGCCTCGGGACACGGCATCGTCCAGCAGGGCTACGGCAACGTCGAAGCCCCGCGCGAAGGCTGGGATGGCGAACTCGGCTTCAAGGTCCCGTTCATCTGCAAGTGGCTCGACCTGCGCGTCTACGGCGGTTACTACTGGTTCGACAGCGAACTGTCCGACGGCGATGAGCTGGACGGCTTCAGGGGCCGTTTGGAAGCGCGCATCCTGCCCGGTGTGATCCTGGACGCCGAAGTTTACGAGGACGATGATCTGATCGGGTCCGACTGGCTGGTCGGCTGCCGTGTGCGCGTCCCCTTCGATCTGGGCAGTGTCTTTGAGGGCAAGAATCCGTTCGCCGGCACGATGGAGCAGTTCAAGGGTCCGCAACCCACACCGTTCACCGCCCGCATGACCGAAATGGTGATGCGTGACCGCTATCTGCACATGGAGACTGGCGTCAGTGACTCCCCGACCAGCACCCAGACGGTCCTCGATGACGTGGCCTTTGTCGACCTCGATGGGGGCGACGACGATAACCCCGGGACGGCCGAGGCGCCGTTCAGGACGATCGAAGCGGCCCTTGCTTCGGGTTACACCAACATCCAGCTCGCCGAGTCGTCCGAGGACGCCTATGAACCCTATGTCGACCGGGCCACGAATAACTTCAACATCCCGGCTAACGTAAGTCTCTACGGTCTGGTCCCGTTGAACGGCGGCAGGGTCTATAGCGGCCGAGGCCGGGCCTGGGTCAACGGCACGGAGGACGGGCCGACCTTGGAGCTGGGCGGCAACAACACGGTCTACGGCTTGAGGATTACCCACAGCGACACCGGGCTTGACGAAACGTCCGACAACATCAGCAATACGGACACCAGCATGACCGGCGTCTATGCGGTGAACAAGACGAACCTGACGATCCAGAACAACGTCATCATCGACTGCACCAACGGCATTGTGATCAGTGCCAACGACAGTCTGGACAACCTCAACGTCGCGATCAAGGACAACGCGGTGCGCACCGACGGTTCGGCCGCGATCGTCTACGCGGACCGGAACGGCGGCGGCCGCGCGGCGGGCCCCACGTTCACCGGGACCTTCTCTTCGGGCACGGACGGCGAATTCACCGGCTTTGACGGTGACGGGCTTCGCGTGTACGCCAATGGCTTCGACACCGTCACCATGACCTTCACTGACATGAAGGCCAACGACAACAGCGCCTCCGGTATCGATGTGCGGATCAACGATGCCGTAGAAGCGTCGGTGACCTTCAGCGGCGTCAACACCGTCACCCATAATGGGTGGGGTGGTGGCGGTGGGGATGGCGTATATGTCGACATCAACACGACCGGCGGCATTCTGGCCTCGTTCTCCGGCCTCGACGTCTCGGACAACGGGGACGACGGACTTGCCGTAGATCTCTATGACGATGGCACGGGCGGCGTGGTGGCGACGTTCAACGGCATCACCGCGAGTTCGAACGGGTATGACGGTATCTACGCCGATATCTGGAGCAATGGGGGCAATGTCAGCGCCACGTTTGAGGACATCACGGCCAACGACAACGGCTACTACGACGACGACGACCAGTACTACTACGGCGTCGGCGTGGACGTCGACGATATCGGGACGGGCGCGGGCAATGTCTCCGCGACGTTCAGCAACATCACGGCTGACGGCAACGCCGAAGAGGGGATGTACGTTAATTCCATCGGCTCGGAGGCGGGTAACGTCAGCGTCACGGTGACGAACGTGAGCGCCAACAGGAACTCCAACGACAACTGGGATGAAGACGGCATCTTGTTTGACGACATCTGGACCGATGCCGGCAGCATCACCCTGCTCTTCGACGCGATCACGGCCGACTACAACGGCGACGGCGGCCTGGACGTCTGGGCCGGCGCGACGGGCGGCAACGTGAGCGGTACGTTCAGCAATATCGCGGCGTCGTGGAACGACTCATCGGATGGTGTCACCGTCGGAACGGAAGCCAATCTCGGCGGCACGAGGGCGGCGGCCGGCGACACAACACTATCGTTCACGAACATCACCGGCGACGGCAACGACAACGACCTGATCGACGTCGACGCCGACGGCGACGGGACGCTGACCGCCACGTTCAGCAACATCAGCGGCAGCGGCAACGGCAACAACCTAATCGATGCGTGGCTCTATCCGGACGACGGCGGCAGCGTGGCGTTCAGCAACATCACCGGCTCCTCGAACGGCGAATGGGACGTTGGCGGGGACCTGCAAGCGATTGACGGCAATGTCAGTGCCACGTTCAGCAATATCACGTCGAACCACGTCCAGGACGACGTCGGTATCGGCTTCAATATGGGCACCGACAACGGGTCGGCCAGCGCGACCTTCAGCAATGTGAATGTGCAGGATGCCGCGTACGACGGCATCTATCTTGAAATCTACGGGACGACCAGCATCAGCACCACGCTGACCAACGTCGTGGCGAAGTTCAACGGAATCTATGACGAGGATCCCGGCGTGTACATCGAGGCCTACGAGGCCGACCGTGCCGTGGGCACGATCACGATCAGCGGCACGAACAACGTCTTCGCCAACAACTACGGAGACGGCCTCGCGATCGACGCCAACAACGCCACGGACTACCTGCTGAACTTCGGCACCGCGGCCAGCGCCGGGAACAACTCCTTCTACAACAATGGCGGGGACGGCCTGAGCAACTATGGCAGCGGCACTGTGAGCGCCGAGAAGAACTGGTGGGGAAACAGCGAGCCGTCGACCTCGGGCGATGTCAATGCCGGCAGCCCGCTGACGAGCGACCCGAACCCGCACTAGTTCGGATAAAGGATTGATCGTGTGTTTTCAAGAGGGAGCGGGTCCGCGCGGACCCGCTCCCTTCGTTTTTCGACCTGTGCGGGCAAATCCATAGAGGGAAGAAGCGGTGCCACGTGCGCCAGGATGCCCCCGTTCGTGGGGTTGTCCGCGGCGGCGGGTAGTGGCGCGGGACCTCTGGGACCGCGGTAGGGTGCGTCGGTTCGTCCCGAACCGAGGCCCTCGGCCGGGGACCGGCCGGCGCACCCTGCTTCGGCGCGGGACGCGCCGAGCCACCGTGGCCGTATTTCCGCGAGGCCGGGTTACCCGCACAGGTCGATTTTCCATCCAAAGCATTGATTGTATCAATTAATAGCGAGTAAAGCCAACCGGCGGACGCCTTCAGTCGCCGTACGTTTCGCTGACAAGTCAACGGGTCAATCAGGCACCTCTCCTGACGGCCGATCGCGGCCAATGTGTTGCCATTAATTGACATTAGCAAGTTGTGGTGTATTGTTCAATTATGGAGTCTTCCGGGCAACTGAAGTTCCAGCCCAAGGCGGCGCAGGTCAAGCAGTCGCTGGAGGAGGAGTTGCGGCAGGGTGTGTATCCAGCTGGCACACGGCTCCCCACGGCCCTGCAGTTGGCGAAGCGCTACGGAGTCAGCAACAACGTCGTGCTGAAAGCCGCGCGATTGCTCGTCGACGACGGGTTGGTCACGGTGCGTGTGGGCACCGGCATCATCTCGCGGACGAACGGCGGGGCATCCGTCGCTGCTGCGCCTGACCTTGGCGCTGCCTTTCACACCGGGGCGAGAAAGAAGGAACTCCAAGTCTGGGTTGAGGACTACGAGCCCTGGCAGCAGCGGTTCTGGCGCCGGTTCTTCCGCGATTTCGCGCGTCAGCACCCCGACATCACGCCGCGTGTCTGCTGGGGGCCCGAGGCCAAGACCGCCAAAGCGCCTGCGGATCTGGTGATCGGTGGAACGGTGTACTTCAGTTCGCTTGGACACGCTGTCGGCGACCTGTTCGACCTGGAGGCGCTCCGGGCGTTCGACTTTGGCCCGGCAACCCCGCGCGTCGTCGACTGGCCAGACCTTGAGTGGGCGCACCGGCACCCCTTTCTTCCCATCGGTTTCCAGGTTCCCCTGATCTATCTCCGGCGCACGCACGACCAGCGCCCCAGCCCCGAAGACCGGAATATCCTGGACTTCGTCCGGCGCGTCCGCCGCGCCAGTGGTCAGCCGGTCCGGCACTACATGATGGGCGTCTTTGCGGCCTTGGTCGACATGGGGTGTACCTACCTTAACCCGCGCGAGGGCCGCATCGAGTTCGGCGATCCCGCGCACTGGCGCGAGACGCTGCGGCAACTCCGCGAGCACTGGGCCAGCGGCGACCTGCTCACCGGCGACCTGACCACCGACCGCAACACGTTCATCCGCGACGGCCTCGGCCCGGTGGCCGCGACCATGGAAGGCCCGGTCCAGAGCCTGGCCGCGTTCAAGCCGGAGGACGGGATCGAGGTTGTGCCCTATCCCGTGGACCGGGTCGCGCCGGTTTCCATCGTCGCCGGCTGGATCAGCCGGGCCAGTGCCTATCCTGAGGAGTGCCTCCGTGTGCTGGGCGCGTTGCGGGCGCCTGAGGTCCAGACGGAACTGGCGCAGCGCCATCTCATGCTGCCGTTGGACGAGAATGTCCTGACCCAAGCCGGGTACGGCGATCTGGCGCGCCGGCTCCAACGGTGTGCGAAGCACCTGATCATCCCGCCCGACCCGCTCTTGGCGCGTGCGGTTGAGGAGATCATGAACTGGGAACTGCGGTTCCACATTTCGGGCCGAACCGACGGCGATGTAATGGACGTGCTGCACCGGAAGCTGGCGTTCTTCCTGGGCCGCACCGCACCGGAGAAACTCTGGCCGCGGCCGTGAGAGCCGGGCGGCGCGCCCAACCGCCGGCGACCAAGAGCATACATGGGACGCATAAGACGCATAGGACGTATGGGCCCTGTCGGGCATAGAGGACGTATAGGACGCATAGGACGTATGGGCCCTGTCGGGCATAGAGGACGTATAGGACGCATAGGACGTATGGGCCCTGTCGGGCATCGGGCATAGAGGACGCATGCAACCCATGAAGACACACGGCGACTCACGGTTTGCTCGGGCGCGCGGTTTCACGTTAATCGAGCTTCTCGTGGTCATTTCGATCATTGCCATCCTGGCGTCGTTGCTCCTGCCCGCGCTGCAGCAGGCCAAGGAGAAAGGGCGTTGCGCCCTGTGCCTGAACAACCTCAAGCAGATGGGGCTCGGCTTCATGATGTACGCTGACGATTCAGATGGCCACTTCTCGAACTGGATGAACGGCACCTACACCTGGGGCCAGTTTGTCGGCAACTACGAAGCCGACGGGACGCAGGGCCCGTACGCCGGCTGGGGTGGTCGCATCTACCCGTATCTGGGCAGCCGCGGCACCTGGGAGAGCTATGTCTGTCCGTCAGACCCCATCAAGCGCAATCTGAAGGACACCACCAGCAACGGGGGGCAGGGCACCGGTGCGTCGTACGCACAGAACTCCACCACCCTCCCGGGCGGGTACGGCGTCGGCTACTCGGTGCAGGGCGGGCCTGCGGCGACGTGCTGCGGCGGTCCCGCAACCGCGAAGATCGCCTGGTACCGGTTTTCGCAGTGCAAGTGGGCAGAGGAAACGTGCCTGGTGTCGGACTCCGGGGTGTACAATGCCGCTGCCCCGAACGCCCCGAACGGCCTGCTCTACAGCCCCTGGGGTGGCACCCTTTACGGCGGATTGCACAACGGCTCGCTGAACGTGCTGTTCTGTGACGGCCACGCGGCGCGCCGCAGCATCACTCCGTGGTACACGCTCACCGCCAATCCGTCCGGATCGAAAGGCCCTGGCCAGCCGGGGCGGTTCTGGTACATCAAGTAGGTTCGGAGTGAGACACGGTCGGCTTATCGGTTCGTTCTTGTCGTCAAGGACAGTGTGTCGAACGCCAGTGGCGCGGGACCTCCGGGACCGCAGTGGAGTGCCTCGGGTCCGTCCCGGACCGAGGTCCTCGGCCGGGGATCCGTCTTCGCCCAGGCAGCTTCCGCCGTCGCTCTGGCTCTGGCGGACATGTCGCCGGACAGAGCCGGCCCGCGCGCCCCGCTTCGGCGTGGGACGGGCCGAGCCACTGCGCATCAGTTCGCAATGCCCGTAAGCAGGAGGATCACGCGATGTGTCGTTTTCTGGCTGTTGGAGTTGGGCTTGCCACCTTGGCCTGCGGTGCGTACTCCGCCTTCGCTGTGGACACCGCCGCTGCGTCGGGGCGGCCGCCGGTACTCGTGAAAGCTGACGCACCCCCAGTCATTGACGGCAAACCCGACGAGCCGTGCTGGCAGACGGCGCAGCGGATCCCTTTACGCCACTACGCCGGCGGTGAACTCAAGGTCGGCGGCACCGTGGCCTTGTGTTGCGACGCGCGGAACCTGTACGTCGCGCTCTGGCTCGATGAGCCGACACCGGCGAAAATGGTCGCACCCAAGGTGGACGTGAACGGTGCCGACCTGTGGAACGGCGAGGTCGTCGAGTGGTTCATCTGCCCGAGCGAGGACGGCAGCGACTACGTGCAGTTGGCGTGGAACCCGGTCGGGTCGCGGTTCAACGCCAAGTGCGTCGCCACGGGCGTCGGCACGTTCCGCGGCGATACGACCTGGCGTCCCAACTGGACCTGCGCTTCGACGGTCGGCGAACGCGGCTGGACGACCGAGGCGAGCATTTCGTTCGCGGAACTCGGGCTGCAGCCGCCTGCGGACGGCGCGTGCTGGCGATTGAACGTGAACCGCACCCGCCAAATCGACGCACGCGAGTACAGCGCGCTGTCGCCTACCGGCACCGGTGGTTTCCATGTCATCGACCGCTTCCAGGAGGTGTACTTCGGTGTCTACGTCGCCCCAGACGAGCAGGTCCGGCGCGACGGGCCGCTCCGTGCGTTGATCGGATGCTGGGGGCACGCGTACGGCCTGGCCGCCATTTTCGAACCGCACGTGCAACTGGACCGCGCCCTCGGTGTGGAGAACGTCGAGATCCGGACCGGCACGATGTTCAGCGAATCCATGCTGAACTGGCCGCGGCGCTACCGCGAACTGGCCAGGTACGGGCTCGTGGTCCTCACCGACGTGCCCGCCGCGTTCTTCACCGACAAGCAGCTCCAGGATCTGCACCGTTACGTCACTGAGGGCGGCACTCTGATCCTCATGGGCCCCATGGCGGGCTGGCGGCACAAGCCGGAAGACGCCTGGTGGAAGTCGCCGCTGGCCGAACTCATGCCCACGAAGCCGGCCGGGAAGATCGAGATCCGGCCGCTGGACGCTCCGGCCAAGGACTCGCCCCTGTTCAAAGGCATTCCGGTGGAGACGTTGAAACTGACGGCCCGCAGCAGCCAGGTCAGCCTCGCGGACGGCGCAACGCTGCTGGCCAGTGTGGGCGGCGTTCCGTTCATCGCGGAGAAGAAGGCAGGCACAGGCCGGGTCATCCAGATCCAGGGCGAATACGCTCACAAATCCACCCAAGTCCCGATCTCGAGTTTCCGCACCGACCTGTTCATGTCGACGTACTACCCGGTGTTCTGGGACAACCTTGTGCAGTACGCCATCGGCCGGCCAGTCCCGCACCCAGCCGCGCTCCCCGCGGCCCCGGTCGCGAAAGAGACCGCACTGCTCGTCGACCTGATCGCGGACAATATCGGCGACATCTTCTGTCCAGGCGCCAGCGTGCGCGTGAAGCCTGCCGTGCAGGGTCGTGCCGACTATCCGTACGACGTGACCGCAGCGCTGCAGGGGCCGGCTCTCGGCACCGTGCCGGCGGGGACGTTCATGCTCACGGACGCGGCGAGCGAGTTCCGGGTTCCGCTGCCGTACCTCGACCATGGCCGCTACACGCTGCGCCTGGAGCTGAGCAAGGGCGGCACGCTCAAGGACACGGCCCAAGCGTCGTTCGCCGTTGCCCTGCCGTTGCTGGCCGAGGACGAGTTCTGCTTCAAGACTCTTGTCGATTGTGCTTACCAGGGCGAGACCGACGCGCGCCGGATCGCCGCCGAACTCAAGTCCATTGGCTTCAACGGCGTCTTCTGGCTCGGTGGCGAAATTTACGCCGGCTACCAGGGCGTCTACCGGCTCTGGAACGAGGGTCGTGTCGAGTCCATCTTCCAGGAAGCCGGCCTGCGTGTCACCCCGGTCTGGTACGCGAACCTTTACGAGGTCGTGAACCCGGGCTATACGGGGCACAAAGCCGGCCAGGTAAATCCCTCTACGAAACTGCCTTTTCCCGACATGGGCTACCCGGGGAAGGACTACCTCCCCCACGCACAGTTCTGGCACGAGGTCTTCGGCACGAAGATGCAGGGCCGCCTGCCGCTCACTGACGGCTACGCGGCGGCCGACGAAATCATCGGCATCTGGTACCCCGCCTCGGACCGCGTGCGCCAGAGTTTCGAGGCAGCCACCGGTCTCAAGGCGCCGGCGGAAGGGCAGACCGACAACGCGTACCCGTTCCTCAACTACCGGCTTAAGCTGGCGTCGAATTTCGTCTGGTTCGCGCGCGCCATCAGCAATGCCTACGACCCGGCCTGGAGTTTCGAGAGCGTGGTGACGCCCAACTCGTTCTGCGGCCACGCTTCGTGCCTGGCGGACATCCCGGGCACGTTGTCGGGGCTGGGCGCCACGTCGCCGGACGAGTACTGGTACGGCGAGCAGAAGTTGTACATGAAGTCGCTCTCCAGCATGGCCATCGCTCTGGCCGCCACCGACTTCGGCCGCTTGTCGCGCCCTGACTTCATGGGCGGCCAACTCAGCAAGTCCTACTATGACGAGTTCCCCGAACAGGTCTTTGCCGCGCTGTCCGCGGGCGCCAGGAACTTCTCCGTGTTCGCCTATGATTGCACCAACTTTGAGACCAACGGCCGACAGGACCCGAAGTTTGCGGACATCGCACGGCGCACCACGGCGGACGCGTCGCGCATCGGCCGCACACTGAACCACTACGAGCGGTCGCGCGCCCGCGTCGCCATGCTCTACCCGCACACCGCGCACATGTGGTTGTCCATGGGCAAGGACTTCAACGACGATTACCTGAAAATGGTCGGGACCTCCGACCAGTACCTGCCGCTGACCTACGCTGTGCAGGCGGAGTTCGACCTGCTGCGCCGCACGTTCGGACACGTGGACGTCCTGTTCGACGAGCAGATCCGCCGCGGCGACCTGCGCGACTACGACGTGTTCGTCCTCGCCTACGCGCGGCAGGTCGAGGAACAGACGCTGCGCGAACTGCGCCGGTTCGCCGAGCGCGGCGGCATGCTCCTCGTGACCACGGACTCCGGGCGCATGAACGAGAACAATCAACCGAGTGACCTGCTCTACGCCGCACTGCCCGCCGCCGTGGGCGAAGAACGCAGCGTCGCCGCCGACTACTCGGATACGCGCATGACCAAGCCGGAGATGTTCAGCCGCGGCCACGCGCTCACCCCGAACGCCGGCGCCGAGGTGCTCTTCGCCTTCCCCGACGAGAAGCCCGTCTGCGTGCGCGGTGCCGTCGGCCGCGGCGAGGCGCTGCTCCTCGGCATGCCGCTGGCCGCACTGCGCTCGAAACTGAACGAGCCGAAGCGCGACCTGATCGCGCACATCCTGAACCGTCGCGCCGCACTGATTTCTCGTCCGGTTGATGCCGAGTTCAGCGCCATCACGTTCACGCCCAACCGCGGCGAGGGGCGCGTCTTCATGGTCTTCAACGGTAACAAGACCGCCGCCGCGACCCGCGTCGAAGCGTGCGGCGACGAGGCCGAGGCGAAGCACGTCCTGGCCGACATCGTGACCGGCGAGAAAGTGCCGTTCACCGTCGGGAACGGCGTCCTGGCGTTTGACGTGACCGTGCCCGCGCGCTGGGGCCGTGCCCTGGCCCTGATGCCGAAAGCCCCGGCGAAGATAGAAGTCAGCACCGCGGGCGCGATGGAGTGCGGAAGAAAGTTCATGCTTGCCGTGCGCCTGCTCGGAGCCGACGACCAGCCCCTGCGCAGCACGCTCCCGTTCGAGTTGACCGTCAAGGACCCCGACGGCCAGGTGCGCGATGACCTCTCCGGTGTCCGCGTCGCCGACCAGGGCGTCTACGCTTTCGCCCTGGACTGGCCGGTCGGCGCGAAGAGAGGAAACTGGACCGTGACGGTCGCCGACAAACTCAGCGGCGCCGCGGACTCCGCAACCTGGGAGGCGAAGTGACCCCCCGACCTCGCGGGCCGGTCATTCCCCATGCCACTGCGTCACGGTCTCACTGCGTCACTGAGTCACCCCGGCAACACGACATGCGGGCGCCCAAGGCCAACGGCAAAATCATGAATGGCAAAATCACGGGATGGTTGAGGTCGGCCGCCATGCTGGTGCTGGTGTGTCACGCGCCGCTGCTGCGAGCCGCCGACGCGGAACTGGAGCGTCTCAAGGTCGCCGCCAGCGCGAACCGCGCCACGCTCGCGGTCCGGACCGAATACCTGGGCGTGAACGGCTACGCCTTCGAGCACACCGAGTTCCAGATCGACACCGGTCGGCGTGCCTACGCGTTGCAGTACAAGTCGTTTCTTGGTCCGCAGGCCGCGCTCAACCCGAAATCGCTCAACGACTGGTGCAGCGGGTATGGGATGCTCAAGCCCCACCCGTACTGGTACCACGGCGGCTTCCTCTCCGCAACGGTTGCCGGGGCTAGTTCCGTCTGCATGGATGGCATCCAGGGTCAGGTCCGGCCGCTGGAGACGGCCGGCCCGCGCGTCGGGTACGACTTGGTGTTCGCCGCCGGCACGGGGCTCGTGATCATCCGCACCGTTGCCCTTGCCGGGCGCGATGAACTCTTCGTCAGCGTCAGCGGCAAGCTCAACTCCGGCGAGAACGCGACGCTGACCAGTGCGTTTCGCGGCTATCCGCTCGGCATGAAGGGGCCGTTCGACCGCTGGGTGCACGGGCACGGGCAGGACCTTCAGAACTCGGGCCCCACGAGAACCACCACGCCGCTCAAACTGGACGGCGCGCCGTGGCTGCTCCTCGCCGACCACAAGCTTGACCCCGACGGCAGGCAATCCGGCTTGCTCGGCCTGATCTTTGACCGCAAGGCCGTTTCGGGCGCGACCCTGACGACCGACAACTACAGCATCACGGTCAGCGTCGAGGGGCCTGCGACCACTGAGCAACGGTTCATTGTCTATACCCTCGGGCCGTTGACGTGGGAGGCCGCCTGCAAGAAGCTGGCCGATGTCAAGGATGCCACCGAACTCCTGGGGCAGGCGTTCGAGGGCCTTCCCAACTTCCCCTGAGCCCGATGTTCGGTGTTCAGGCACCGGTGGAGCAACAGACTTCCCCCCTTCGTCGTCCACTTGGCGAGTCCCATGACCGCTGGCTTGAAACGCGCCGGACGAATGGACGCAGTGGACGACAAGGTGGACGACAAGGAGTCGGAAACTGGAAGACCTGTGCGGGTAAATCCGGCCGCGGCACCGTTCGTAGTGGTGTCGCAGTCCCGGCGGTTGTCCGCCGGGCAAGACACCATCCCCACGCCGCACCGCCGCACCGCGCCCGATGGGCTCTTGCGCTCCATTTCGTTCCCTACGCACACGACCCGGACCGCGTAAACGCGGGACTACGAACCTTGCGTCCCTGCTCATTGACGGCGCACGCAAACGCACGGCATCAGCTCTTAAGTTGGCGCGCGTGCCTGGCGGGGCGTTTGCGGCTGACGCGGCGGACCGGTACGGCCGAGAAACCGTGTCCGGACACCCGGCCCTGTGCCAGGTTCTCGACGCTGAAGAAGTGGTCGATGACCAGTCGCGCCGCGCCGCGCAGCGCGGCGTCGGCGCCAAGCGCGGTCGCCTCGATCCGCGGCGCACGGTCCTGCGCGCCGACCAGGTACGCCCGGGCGTGGTCACTGACGAGACGGAACAGACCGTCCTCGTCGCCGGACACCATCCGCCCGGAGAGCAGGATCAGTTCCGGGTCCAGCAGGTTGATGACGTTGGCGACCGCCATACCCAACTGGCGCGCCGTGTTGTCCAGGATCCGTCGGGCGCGAGTGTTGCCGGATCGGGACGCCTCCACGAGCCTCTGCAGGCACAACTCCTCCGACCCAACGATATTCCCTTGCACAGCCGAGCCATGCCCGTCGCCACTCGCTGTTTCCCCGGCCTGACGGCAGAGCGCGTGCAACGAGGCCACTTGTTCGAGGACCAATGGCTGCCGGGGCGCCCCCGCGGCCGGCACCGTGCCCCAAGTGGTGAAGCCCAATTCCCCGGCCAGGCTGTGACTGCCGCGGCACAGCTTGCCGTCCAGCACCTGGGCCATGCCGATGCCGCTGTCCAGTTCGATCAGCACGAAGTCCTGCGCGCCGCGCGCCGCCCCCCAGCACTGCTCCGCCATCGCGATCGCGCGCGTCTCGGCATCGGCGAAGACCGGCAGGCCAAGGGCGCGGCCCAGTTCATCCCGGAACGGCACGTCCCGCCAACCCAAGTGTTCGGAGAAGAGAAGGACCCCGCGCGCGGCGTCCACCGGACCGTGCAGGCTCAACCCGAGCCCGGCGACACGGTCGTTCCGCGGTGCAAGCTGGTGAAGCTGGTCCTTCAGGCACGCGACCAGCGCCGCCATGAATGGCTCCGGGCCGCACCCCGGTGCAAGGACCAGGTCGCGACGACTCAGGATGTTGCCGTTCAGATCCAGCACGCCGACCGTGGCCGAGTTCGAACCCACCCGGCACGCCAGGACCACGGCCGCCGCCGAGTTCAGCTTCAGCAGCGTCGGCTTGCGGCCGCCTCTGGACGCGCCCGGCCCCAGATCGGCCAGCATCCCCAGCTTGCGCAGTTCGCGGACAATGCTGACGATCGTGCCGGTGCTGAGCCGGGTGGCCTTGATCAGGTCGGCCTGCGAGGTCATGTCCACCCCGCGCACTACATCCAGCACCAACTTCGTGTTCATGGCCCGCATCAGGTCGCGGTCGGTGCGTCTGAGGTCGGTCATCGTGCATCCTCCGTCCCGGCGGGTCCGGCAACCTGCCTGCGATCGAGCCCGCGCGCTTCGCTCATTCACCAACAGGGCTGTTTCAAGATCCGGCGCCGCGTCTCGCGGCGTGGGGACACGCCGGGGGTACTCACCGCACGCGACGGTCACGGATCTTGAAACAGCCCTGATTCACCAATTTAGTGCCTTGACAATCCGATGGCCAGGTGGTATCATATATTTACTTAGTGACAAAGCTAAGTGATGCCGCACGGTAGCATGACCAGGGCACAAACATCCCCGTCGATCGGACGGATCAGTCGGATCGGACAGATCGCTTAGCTGGAAAGGTGATTCAAAATGAACTCACGCGAGCGCGTGATCGCCGTCCTGAAGCACGAGCACCCCGACCGTGTGCCGATCGCCGAGATGTGGATTGATCCGAAGATCGTGCGCGCGTTTGTGCCCGGTGCGAGCTACTCGAACGACCTGGTCGAGCCCCTGGGCTTGGACATGGTGACGGCGCCCACGATGATCTACGAGCCCGACGAGGTGGAGTGGGTGGACCGCGAGAAGGGCTTGTTTCGCGACACGTGGGGCGCCATGCAGCACCTCACGCAGGAGGCCATTCCGGTGCCCACGCTGCCGGCGCGCATTGAGACGGAGGACGACCTGGCGCGCTACACGCCCCCGGACCCGGCCAAGTCCCCGGTGCTCGAGAAGGTGCGGCAGTTGCGGGGGCGTTACCCGGACAAGGCCGTGGCGGTGGTTGGCGAGTCCGGTTGGGCGCCGGCAGCGTTCCTGCGCGGCGGCATTGAGAACCTGTTCATGGACCTGGCCTTGCGGCCCGAGTTCTCCAAGGCCCTGATGGGTATCGGTGCGGCGTACTACGCCGAGCTCTTCCCCCTGGCGGTCACGGCGGGCGCGGATGTGATCTTCCTCGGCGACGACTACTCGGACAAGAACGGCCCCATGATGTCGCCGAAGATGTTCGAGGAGCTGATCCTCCCGCACGATGCCGCGGTGGTGGCGTCGATCAAGAGGGCCGGCGCCTTTTGCATCAAGCACACCGACGGCGACATCCGCAAGATCATGGACTGGCTGGTCGGCACCGGGTTGGACGCGCTCGGCCCGCTCGAGGATGTGCCGGGCATGGAACTGGACAAGATCCTCGAGCGCTACCCCGGCCGCATCACGGTGATGGGCAACCTGAGCGTCGACCTGCTCAGCCGCGGCACGCCCGAGCAGGTGGCGGCGGCCACGAAGCGCCTCCTGCGCGAGGTTTCGGCCAAGGGCCCGCACATCATGTCCAGCGGCAACACCATCGCCTCGTGCGTGCGCCCGGAGAACTACGCTGCCATGGTGCGGACTGCGCAGGAGTGCGGGACGTACCCGATCCGCCTGAACTAACCCGTAACGTTTCGGGCTGAATTGGGGGCCATAGGAGTAATGGCGAACGGATATGTACACCTTATGGTCTTGCATGCAGCGTAGGAGCAGAGCTGGAGGTGCGACATGACGACATTCCGCGACGCAGGCTGGGTTTGGGAAGGGCACGGGTTCGACCCGGGGCTGGAGCCGTCGATCTACGGGGTTGGCGAGGGCGCCGCGTATTTCGGGCTCGACCGTGTCAACTTCATGTTCCACCGCAACAACCACGTCAACCTGAGCAAGCTTAAGCACTTGGGCGAAGTGGTCCCGGAAATTTCGAAGTGGAAATGGGTCGAGATCGAGCCGGTGCAGGGCAAGCACGGCTGGGGCTACGCGAACTGGCGCGATAGCAATCCGGAGACCGTGCGCGAGGAAGCCGCGAACCTGAGCCGGGTGTCGCTGGACTTCCCCAACGTCAGCGCCGCGATCATTGACGACACCAGCGGCATCTTCAACTACGACGCCTACAACGCGGGCCGCCCGCAGCAGATCCGGGCGGCGCTGCACAGCGCCAACCCCCGCCTCAAGCTCTGGCTGGTGGTGTACACCCACGAACTGCACCTGGACCAGTGGCAGCCCTTCCTGCCGTACATGGACATCGTCAACCTGTGGGTCTGGAAGTTCCAGGACCTGCCGCGGCTGGAAGAACACGTGGCGCGCTGCGCCGAGGTCTTTCCCGGCAAGGAGATCATCATTGGCAGTTACATCCGCGACTATCCCGCCAAGGCCGGGGTGCCGCTGGAACTCATGCAGGCGCAGTACGAGACCATGCTCCGGCTCTTGGAGCGTGGCAAGATCACGGGTTACAACATCCTCGCCGGGTGCCTGATCGACATGCACCCGCCGCAGGCCGAGTTCATCCGCGGGTTCATTGAGAAATACTCGTGATTTGACAGACGGTGACGGAAGGCAAAGACGGAAGGCAAAGATGGGAGACGAAGATCTACTGGACGGAGTCGCGATGGCGCCGGTGAACCAACCGATAAGCGCCCAGCAGACGGATTTCCCTTCTCCCCATTCTCGCACCACCGGAGACGACCATGGCGTACCAAGGCGTTCTGAATGACATCCGGGCCTGCTGCCCCTGCGACTGTTCGAGGAGCGCCTTCCACTTCTCCGCCGCGTCCAGGAGCTTGCCTTCGCCCTGCAACGTCAAGGCGACACCGAGCTGTGCCGCGTAGACCTGGAGGAGTTGGACGCCCTTGCATGTCCCGCCGCCCGTGTCGCCTGTGACCGCCCCGTCCGACCTCGACGTGAAGTCCGCGATATCAAGTCAATGGAGGCGCGGTAGATTCGATTTTCCGTTGGTGGGAAGTCCTTTTCGAACCGCTGCACGTCCATCAGATCGACGCGCAACAGAAGTCCCGCCTTGCCATCCGAACTCAACCACAAAGACAACCAGAAGACGCGAGTCTGGAGTCGTGGGGTACCACGCGAGTCGGTATGTAACGGATTGCGGGGCCGCCTACCGGTTGACGCGGCCGGAGGCAGAGCCGCCCATGAGCGCCTCGACTTCCTTGCGCGACACGAAATTGAAGTCGCCCGGGATGGAGTGCTTCAGGCACGATGCGGCGACCGCGAAACGGATGGCCGTGGCGGGATCGCTGAGCCCGTCGGTCATCAGTCCGAAGATCAGTCCGCCGGCGAACGAATCGCCGCCGCCGACGCGGTCGACGATGTTGCGGATCTCGTACGGTGCGTACTTGCCGTCGCGGTTGAGGGGAGCCAGGAACGCTTTGCCCGCCGCCACGTCGTAGAGCATGCCGCCCCAGTTGTTATGGCTCGCCGAGATGCTCTCGCGCAGCGTGATGGCGACCCGGTTGACGTTCGGGAACTGCTTCACGATCTGGCGCGCCACGTCCTCGTACGCGGCCACGTTGAGCTGGCCCGCCTCGACGTCAGTACCTGCCGCCTTGATCCCCAGTATCTGCTCGGCGTCCTCTTCGTTGGCGATCACCAGGTCGATGAACGGCAGGAGCTGGCGCATGGTGGTCTCGGCGAGTTCGCGCGGCTTCACGCCCTGACGCCAGCCCCAGAGCTTCTTGCGGAAGTTCAGGTCGCAGGACACTGTCACACCGGCCTGCTTCGCAGCCTTGACGGCATCGAGTGCGGCTTCCGCCGTGGCCGCACTGATCGCCGGCGTGATGCCGGTGGTGTGGAACCATCCGGCCTGGGCAAAGACCTTGGGCCAGTCGTAAGCGCTGGCCGGGGCGACGCTGATCGACGACCCGGCGCGGTCGTAGACGACATTGCTGGGGAGCTGGTTCGCGCCGGTCTCGAGGAAGTACAGCCCGAGCCGCCCCGCGTCGGTGCGCAGGATCATGGACGTGTCCACTCCGACAGCGCGCAAGGCGTTCACGCATGCGTCGGCCATCGGGTTCTTTGGCAGCGCGGTGACGAAGGCCGAGTCCATACCGAGAATGGCCAACGACACGGCGACGTTCGCCTCGCCGCCGCCAAATGTGAACTCGACCGTGCCTGGCAGCACCTGCGCCCACCGCTTCAGGTTCGCCGGCCCCAACCGCCCCATGATCTCACCGAACGCGACGACTCGACGCTTCATGTTGTCCGAACTCCTTCTTTGTATCCGTACGGCTATCCGATTTGCAGTGTCGGCCTTGCCGGCCGATCTGTGCCATGGCGCCTCTGGCCATGCGAAGTTTAGCCGCTGGACGCGTTCTCTTCCAGTGTGCGCGAGGGAATCGTCGTAATGCGGCAGCGCCCCCCGGGCGGTGGACCGCACGGTCATACCAAGGTGAAACTGGCAACGACGCTTCCGGAGCCCGCGAGGACGCGGGCGCTCCACGTTTCGTGCGGCATCCGAACTGGAGCGCCCGCGTCCTCGCGGGCTGTCTTGGTGCCGCATCGGTTAAATCGACAGACCCTTTCAGGCGGAAGTTGCAGCGACGCTTCAGCGAGTGGATCGACGCTTTGGGGAAGTGGAGCAAGGCTCCTGCCTTGCTGTCCTCCGCGCCGGCCCAGGTTCATGCGCGGATCAAGGTCGAGACAACAAGGCGGGAGTCTTGCTCTACGTTGTCGGAGCGTCGTCCTGCTGCGGCACGGGCACACACCGTCGTCGTCAGCTTGGCAGGTATGCGGGCGGAGGTGGCGGACTTTGGGCGCAAGCCCCGTCCCTTCCTCGGCTTCGGAGTTACGTCCGCCTTGACGGTCGCGTTGCCGCGTGGGGCCGTGCGTTCCTACGGCAGGTCGATCGGCACATCGACGTCCGCGGGGGCGTAGACCCAGTAGCCGCGCAGCGGTTCCAGTTCCGTGGCCTTCACGAAGCCGCCATTCTGCCAGACCCAGGCAGGGCCCCGGATGTAGCTTCCCAGGACCGTGTCGACGGAGCGGTTCAGCGGGACGCGTGCCAGCGCGATGAGGTTCCAACCTTGCATGAGCGGCAGAATGTAGACGGTCGGGTTCGTTCCGCGCTGGAACTCCTGCAGATTGTTCCAGCCGTCCCCGTCCGGGTCCGCATTCGGGTCAACCCCGGTACCGCCGAAGTACAGGTTTTCCCAAGCATCGTCCAAGCCGTTGAAATCGCCGTCCCCCGAGCCGACGATGGTCCCGCTCACCTTGAAATTGAAGGGGTTCTCATCCGAATCGTTATTGGTGAGGCTCACATCCGCGGCCATGTTTCCCAGCGCGCCAGTCAGCATCTGCAGCTTGAACGTCGTCGAACTGCTCGGACCCACGCTGCCGGCGGGTTGTGCGCTGACGGCGAAACCTTGATGGTTCTCCAGAGTGACGTTGCCGACCGTCAGTGTTCCGGTGCCGAGGTTGTTGATGGTGAAGGTCAGTTCCACGGCAGCGGACCCGAACTGGACCGTAGTGCCGAACGAGACTGGCGTGGTCGAGCCGTCGACGAGAGTGGTGAGGCCCTGCTTGACCTCGATCTCCGCCGGTACGGCGACATTGACCTTCACCTGCCGGGCCGTGGTTGATGCGGCCTGCCCGTCCCAGGCCTTGACGGTGAACGCGTTCAGCAGTCCCGTGGCGCCGGACGCCGGACGCCAGACGAGTTCCTCCCCGGATGACAGCAGCGTGCTGCCGGGCGTCACCGCCGAGCCGCCCTTCTTGAGCGTACCCGTGCTCACGGCTTCGATGCGGAAGCTGATCGCCTGGTCTTCCGGGTCCGCGGCGTTCGAGGCGGCGAACAGCGTTTCATACGTGATGGTCAGATCGGTGTCCTGCAGCGCGCCGGCCAGGTCGGCGATCGTGGTCAACGTCGGGGCATCGTTGACCGGCGTGACTTGGATCAGCCGCCACCCCACGGCGCTCTGCGCATCTGACGTGTTCTTGAACTGAAACGCCACGAACCGGGTCAGCGACAGGGGATTGTCGCCCGTGTTGAAGGTCACCGAGCGCAGCGCCGTCTCGTACGCGGCTGTGGAGGCGGTCCCGGTCAGGGTCAGAGTGCCGGTGCTGCTGCTGAAGCTGCCGGTGATACCGTTCTGGTTGTTGAACCCGAGCACGTCCTGGCCGTTGACATAGTTGGCAGAGATCCACACGCTTGCGCCGCCGACATTCAATCCGGAGTTGTTCGTGAGCACCAGCCCCGAGTCGACAACGACCGCACCGTCACCTTCGGTATAGAGCCGCTCGGCGCCGGTCATGGCGATGTACTTGTTGTTGGTCGTGTAGGTGAAGTAGGCTGTCACGCGGGAGGCGCTGGAGATGGCATCGCTCCACGCTTCGACCTGGTACTGGTATTGCGTGTCGGGAGCCAAGGCGGCACCACCATAGATGACGGACGTGTCGTAG
The DNA here is from genome assembly GCA_001803235.1 of Lentisphaerae bacterium RIFOXYA12_64_32. Classification (GTDB taxonomy): domain Bacteria; phylum Verrucomicrobiota; class Lentisphaeria; order Oligosphaerales; family YB12-FULL-65-16; genus YB12-FULL-65-16. The sequence continues at coordinate 19,709 of MHBL01000383.1, read as the reverse complement.
GTGCCGTCCGTGTTCCACATGTTGCAGTTCACGGAGTAGGTATAGCCTTCGCCCAGGCCGGTCCAGGAGAAGGTCGGCGTGGCCGTGGTCACCACGCCGCCGTCGACGGGCGACAGGTTGGTGACGAACGTGTCAAGATACCCGGCGATCGGTTGCGTGTAGACGAGCGTGCCCCGGGTCGTGGTGTGGATGGTGAACGTGTAGGGCGTGCCCACGGCGGGGCGGCTGGCGTTCGGGAAGCTGGGGCTCTTGTCGGTCTGTTGCTCGTTAGTGCCCCACGAGACCCACGACGGGCTATCGCCACCGGTGGAGTGGTTCAGGGCGATCGACGTGGCTATCCCCTGGCCTTCGACGTCCACCCCGGTAACGGTGTTGAGCGGGTCCTCGACCTCGAGTTGGACCAGGATGTCGTTCGGGCCCTGCACATGATTGGACAGGCGGACGGTCACGACTCTCACCTCGTATTGCCGCTGGTTGCCGTACAGATACCAGACCCCGCCCTCCTTGTGGAAGTATTGGGCTTCCGCCGGCATGGTGGTCCAGTTGACCACACCGGTGGCCGTGTCGCCGGTCACCGTCAGGGGGAAAATGGTGCTGTAGTCTATTTGCGCCCCTTGCGCGTCTGCCCAATCGTTGGGCGTCTTCGTTCTCTGGTCGGCCTTGGTATCGCCGTTGTCGAGATAGCTGTTGGAGAAGAAGGTCATGAACGTCGTCAGGTAGGGTTCCGTAGTCGGATAGTGCGCGGACCCCGCATTCCAGGCGGCTATGGCAGCCCGGAATCGCGCGTCGATGTCCGCCGCGTCATCCGCCAGGCCCCGCGAGGCGGCGAATGAGAGACAGGCCAACGCCAGAATCGGCGCGCGACGCAGTAACCACAAAGCAACAACATTTCTGTTCATGTCAGGACTCTCCGTAGTGCGGACGAACCGTAGTGCGGGCGAAACGCCACGGCGCAAGAGCAGCGTGCAGATCAAGAAGCAACCGGCAGGACAATGTCAGCGCCCATACCGTATATAATAGAATGTACACCCGGCGGCGGCTGTGGTCAATCCCAATGCCCGGGGCGAGTGTGTTGCGTCTGCGCCCCCCGGTCGGCGGACCGGCCGGTCATGTGCAGGTGTTCCTGGCTTCTGTCCGGGGCGTTCTGGCAAAGTGGCGGGACCGGCTCGGTCCCGCAACCGCCGGAGCGAGCCGCTCCGGCCACTTTATTGGGCCCCGTGAGTAACTATGGGAGTCGCGGGGGGGAAACGCACGCAACAAGTGCCCAGGCCCACAGCCGTCGTCGATCGCGCTCGATGGCGACCGGTCGCGGTCGACAGCAGTCGGTGGCGTCAAGAAGCCGGACAACCAGCGGGGCACCAGCCTTTCCGCGGTCGACGACGGCCGGCGCCTCGTCCTCCACCCGTGTCTGTCGCATTGCCATTTCCGGTGGCCGGAGTTTGCCCGTGCCGCGGAAGTGGGGTATTGTTATGTTGACGAAAACGTTGAACTTCGGAGGAGGCCTAAGCTATGCGCATACACTCGGGTCGGCGATGCGACTTCACGCTCACAGAGCCCTTCGACAAGCCCAGGGCTCAAGCGTTTACGCTCATTGAACTGCTGGTGGTCATTGCGATCATCGGCATTCTGGCGTCACTGTTGCTGCCGGCGCTGAGCGAGGCGAAGGAGAAAGCGTATGCGCTGCAGTGCCTTAACAACCTCAAGCAGCTCGGACTGGCGCGCCAGCTCTACTCGGATGCCAATGACGAGCATCTGGTCCCGTGGCGGTCGCGCCAGCCGACGCAGGACGTCGTCGAGCATTCCTGGTTCGAGTTCCTGTACCCGTATCTGGGCGTGGACACTTCGAAAGGCGTGTCCAAGATCGATATCCTCCAGTGCTCGAAGAAGCGTCCCTTTCCGGTAGCGGGGCACTACGGGTACGGCTACAACTACCGTCTGAACGATGACCACTATGATCCCCCGGGCCCTCCGCCGGTCTACTGTTGGGGTTGGAAGCTAAAGCAGATCACGGACCCGGTCGAAACGGTCGAGATGGGCGACAACTGGCAATACGCGGGGTATGACCCGCTGCTTTGGAACGGGGACACTCGGATTCTCCTGCACCCGGGCTGGGCCATGTACTACTACAACGTCGCCACCGTCCACAGCAAGCAGACGCAGGTCGTGTGGGTGGACGGGCACGCCACCCGGAACATGCGGGAGTTCCTGTTCGCCAACGGCACGCTGAAGTACTACGACTACAAGTGAGCGGCGGTGCGGGGGGGGGGAGGACGTGTGTGGGTGTGTGGGTGGGGAGGTGTTGATGCGTGAGGCTCTTGCAGAAGTACTGCCAGAGCCAGGTTTCAGGTGTCAGTGTTCAGGTTTCAGGAATGCGCAACCGATTCAACATCAGAGTGTTCCTTCCTGAAACCTGAAACCTGACACCTGAACACTCATCCCGCAATACGGGGTTCTGCAAGAGCCTCGCGTGATAAACCACGGGACAGACGCGGATGGGTGGTGGGGAAATGTGCACCCTGGAGCGCCCGCGTCCTCGCGGGCTGAACCCGGGGCCAGGTGTTCAGGTCCCTGAGGCAGAAACGCGTGCCGCCGGGTGTTCAACGGTGGCCAGGGTTTGACAAGGGCAGGGGGGGAGAAGGGCCAATGCTACTGAGGTTCTCCGGTGCTGCGTGTCCGTCGCACTTGGCAAACGCGTCGGCATCGCGGCGAATCGTGGCCATCGACGGCGGCATGTGGAGTGCGGCGGCAGAGGGCGAGTGAGCGCCCGGCGACGCCGCTTTGGCTTCCGGTGGAGCCGGGCGGCGCGTGGCCTGCGTGTCTGGCGTCGTGGTGTCGGCCAGCGGTTGTCTCCGTGGGCGGCGGGGCGCTCCGCGCCGAGCCAAAGCGGGGTCGCCGGCCGCTGCTGGCGACCTCTGCCCCCGCACTCCATATTGCGCCATTGCCGAGAACTTTAGTAGCATTGGGAGAAGGACTTACGCGATGGATTGCTCCATTCCCGACGCGCATCACGAGCCGAGCACGGGCGAGGAACTCAAGACCAAGACCGTGCCGCTGGACGGGCGCGAGATCCCGTTCCTGGACAAGCCCGGCATGACTGCGGAGCAGGCGGCGTGGGAGACGATCCTGGAGGAGAACCTCGGGCCGTTCTACCTGCCCCGATACCTCGACTGCAGGCACCGGGGCGTCGAAACCGCGTGGGATTATGTCAAGGACGACCCGGCGCTGCCCCGGGTGTTGCTCATCGGCGACTCGATCTCGCGTGGCTACACCGTTCCGACGCGGCACGTCCTGGCCGGGAAGGTCAACGTGCACCGGGCCCCGGAGAATTGCGGCCCCACAGCGACCGCGATGCAGAAGCTTGATCTGTGGCTGGGCGACCGGAACTGGGACGTCATTCACTTCAACTTCGGCATTCACGACCGGAATACGCCCGCGTCGGACTACCTGATCCGGCTTGAGCACATCCTCGGCCGGCTGGCCTCGACCGGCGCCTCCCTGATCTGGGCGACCACCACGCCGATCGGCGCCGGGGCTGAACTGTACGAGCAGGGCAGTTCGGAGCGCAGCAACGGTCTGGCCACGCCGCTCATGGCGCGGCACGGCGTGCGGATCAACGACCTGCACGCGCTGACGCTGCCGAAGTTGGGCGAGATCCAGATCCCGAAGGACTGCCACTTCCACGAAGCCGGCTACGAACTCATGGGCCGGCAGGTCGCCGACGCCATCGTTGCCGCGCTGCGCGACCGGGGGCGGTAGCGCGCAGTGCCTGCGAACCTGTCGGTGTCGGGCAGAGGTCAGGCTCCAATGCTATAACCGTCGGCCAGAGGATTTCTCCGAAGTACCGCGGTAATGTTGCGCGCAACATAACCGCGGGCGGCCCCCCGCCCGCTGGCACCGCGCGGAGGCCGCGCGGGGTACAGCCGGAACCGTACCGCGGGACCGAGGAACGGTCCGGATAGCCGCGACCGTGACGGTTAATAGCAGTGGGCCAGGTTCCCTGTGCGGTCTCCGTGAACCGGCGTCATCCTTGCGCCCCCCGCTCTGGTGTAACCTTGGCGCGCCTTGGGCGGGTATCACCAGTGGAAACGCGTCCGCGCCGCACAATAGGCCTGGCCTGAGCGCGTTGTTTGGGCGAACCGCGGCTCTTGCAAACGGAGTCATGTCGGTTTACGATAAGGCGTGCCGGTTGCGTGACGGTGGCTCGGTGCGACTCGTGCCGAAGCGGGGTGCGTCGGCCGGTCCCCGGCCGAGGAACTCGGGCCGAGACGGCCCCGAGTACCCCACTGCGGTCCCGGAGGTCCCGCGCCACCGATCCCGCGCGGTGCGGAAACGCGATGTATCGAGTGCCCCCCGGAACGGAACGATGAAGATCAGTTTTGCATGCAATCACTGCCGCAGCGTTATCGAGGCGGACACCAGCCTCGGCGGCGGCGTGTACCAGTGCCCGCAATGCGGCAAGGATGTGCATGTCCCGACCGTGGCGTTGTGCCCCGGGATGACCCTCGGCAATTTCGAGATTCAGAAGAAGATCGGTTCCGGGGGCATGGGGGATGTATTCCTCGCCAAGCAGATGTCCATGGACCGCCTGGTCGCCCTGAAAGTACTGGCCCCCTCCGTGCAGAGCCGCACCGATCTGGTGCAGCGGTTCATGCATGAGGTCCGCATTCTGGCGCGACTCGAGCACCCGAACATCGTCACGGCATTCGAAGCGGGGAAGGAAGCCGGTCAGTACTACCTGGCGATGTCGTTCGTTGACGGTGAGACGCTGGGCAGCATTCTGAAGCGGGACAAGGCGATGCCCGAGGTCCGGGCCCTGATGATTGCCGAGAAGGTGGCGCGGGCCCTGTCTTTCGCCTGGGACCAGCACAAGATTTTGCACCGTGACATCAAGCCGGCGAACATCATGATCGACAAGGCCGGCGAAGTCAAGCTGATGGACCTGGGCATCGGCAAGAGCCTGGCCGACGACGCCGGGTTGACCATGACCGGGGCACTGATCGGCACGCCGTCGTACATGAGTCCCGAACAGGCGCGCGGCGCCACCGGCATGGATTTTCGGGCCGACATCTATGCTCTCGGCGGTACGCTATACAACATGGTCGCCGGCAGCGTGCCGTACACGGGCGACAGTATTCTGGAGATTGTCGAGAAGCACAAGTCTGCACCGGTGCCCGACGCGCGCGAGGCGAACGGCGCCGTCTCGCAGGGCTGCAGCCGCCTGATCCAATGGATGATGGCCAAGGACCCGGCGGAGCGGCCGGGCACCTGGCAGGAGGTCCTTGACGCCATTGCGGTGGTGGTTGAGACCGGCAGCCTGCAGGTCAAGGACGGCAGGGCCGTGGCGGCGTCGTCCAGGCTGCGGAAGGTGTTTACTTGGGCGGCTGTCGCCGCCGCAGTGCTGATGGCGGGCCTGTTCTGCCTGGTGTTGCTGGCGGCGCTGGGCAAGCATTTGGAGCGGAAACGACAAGCCGCCGCGGCCGCGGGGGCGACGACGGGTCCGGCGGCGGTCGTGAGCCCGGGCAACCCGGAGGCGGCCAAGGGCGGCAAGCATGGGCAGCGGCCCTCGTTCCGGGCGCCGGCGACGGCGGCTGCGGCGGCCACGGAGACGAGCGTTGCCTCGGGATCTAACGCCGGAAAACCGCCTCCGCACGGTGATCCCGGCACCCGTGTGCCGCAGGAGCAGGCGCGGCAGATTGCGGAACTCAGCGACGCCCTGCTGGAGGCGCGGCGGCTGGCGCGTGAGAACCCGAACGATCACGAGGGCAACCTGCGGCGTTTCGAGGAGATCCGCAGGAAAGCGGTAGGGTCGCCGCTCGAAGATCAGGCGTTGGTGGCGCTGAAGCGGATGCGCGATCTGCGGCGCAGCGGCGCGGTGCAGAAGTACGCCGAGATTGACCAGCAGGCCCGTGATTTGGAAAAAAGCGGGAAGCTCGACGAGGCGCTCGCCGTGCTGCAGCAATACGACGGACCGTTCCGCTCCGAACTGGCGCCGCAGTTGCAGCAGCGGGTTGCTCAGGTCAAGGCCAGTATCGCGGCGCGCGAAGAGCAGCGGAAGAAGGAGCCGCCGCCGGCGGAGGTCCTCAATGATCTGCTTGACGGCGCGGTGCGGGATCTCTTGGAGCGTCGCAGCCCAGCCCAGGCGTTACAGCAGCTCGAAGCCGCCCGAACCGACTCTCGACTGCAGACGGTCCTGGATTCGATCGAGGCAGCCATTCCTCTGGTCTCGGCAATTCCCCAGATCGACAGGTTTGTGCTCGAATCCCTCCAACGCGATGTGGGGAAGAAGGTGACGCTTAGCACGAAGCAGGGAAATCAGACGTTGACGATCAAGAAGGTCCCCATGGACAAGGGCGCGGATGCGGTCATTGATTGCGAGGTGGCCGATCCTGCCGGACGCGGCAGCTTCGGCGTGAAGGTTCTCTTCAAGGATCTCTCGGCGGTCGAGAAGGCGCGGCGGTTGCCGGAGGAGACGACCCCGACGGGTGCATTCCTGCGCGGGACGCTGGCGTACTACGGCGGAAACGAAAAGAAGGCGGGGCAGTACTATACCGCGATGCAGGGGCCGTTCGGCGCGGCACTGATCCGCTACGTGGATCCGAAACTGGTCCGCGAGGGGGCGGCGGACCCGGAATCTGCGCCCCCGGGGGCGAAGCCGGTCCCGGAGTCTCTCAAGCCTTCAGGCAAGGGTGGCGAGGGGGCACGGCAGGTGGGCAAACTAGAACCTCGTTCAGACGGGGTGATGGAACTGGCGGGGGACAAGGGGCCAGCCTTCTGGCTGTCGGCGGAGGGGCGAGACAAGACCGGCATCGAGTGCGAACTGCGCATTGCCTCGGGAACGACGGGCGGGCTGGCCTGGGCGGTGGATTTTGGCGACCAGGTGCAGCGTGATTCGCTGGAGGGTGTGAAGCAGGCACTCGTGCTTCTCTTTGAGAAGTCGAAAAGCGACGGGGCCTACCTGTGGTCGCTGCACTCCAAGGTCGATGAGAAGAGCAACTCCCAGCCGCAGCAACCGGTCGCTGCCAAGTCCTCGGACGGATGGGTCAAACTCGGTTTCTACCTCACGCGTGAGAAGTGCGGGCTGCGCCTGGACGGGAAGACGGTCTTCGAGAAAGAGGTCGAGAAGCAACCGGACCCGGGAAACTGGGGAATCTTCGCTGGGGCCGGCGCCACCGTGGAGGTCCGCAACGTCCGGCTCCTCGAACCGGCGCGCGATGACGTCCGGCGCCCCTTCCAGCGCTGACCCGCGTCAGGTGCGGCGGTGGTTCGGACCGTCCCGGGCCGAAGTCAGTGATCCTCGGTCCACTCCGCTGTCGTCCCGGAGAGCTTGCCAGCCGTAGTCACATCAGGACGAAGGCTGGTCCCGCGCCACTGGGGTTGTGCGCCACTGGGCCGCGCCGTGCATGGTCTTCACCCGCCGACCGCCGGGCACCCATCGGTCCGGGCGAGCACGCGCCGGATCGCCGCGAGCAGCGAGTCGGGCGAGAACGGCTTGGCGATGAACGCGGCAGCACCGCGCGCCATTGCGTCTCGGACCGTCTCTTCGCCACTCCGGCCACTCATGATGACGACCGGGATTCCCGGTGCGATGGCACGCACTTCCTGCAGCAGTCGCAGGCCGTGGAGGTGCGGCATCTCGAGATCGGAGAGCACGAGGTCGGGTACCCATGCCTGCAGTGCGGCCAGCGCATCGGTTCCGCGTTCGAACGTCCGACAGTCATACCCCGCGCCCCGAAGCACCAGTTTGCAGATGTCCAGATTGGTCGGATAGTCGTCGACGATCAGGATGCGCCTCTCCATTCTCCACGCCCCCGTGTCTGTGTCTGCCATCGTCCCCCGCCGTCCTGGTGTCCAAGTGTCACCCCGGCACCGGAACCCCGCACCAAGGCGTCGACGCCTTCACCGTACAGTACACCACATTAAACCACAGTCAACCCGAGTGCACTACATTCTTTTGCAACTGCACGCCGAACATCGATACTTTGGCGGCCCTCCGCCCGCTTCACGGCACGCACGTAGCGCTAAGGCTCGGATGGCGGGCGGAGGGCCGCCCGCGGTACTGTCGGTCAGGCAAGGCGGTCTGGGCTGGCACCGCGACCTACCCGGCGTCACTCTGCTTGCACAGGTCGCTTTCTGTGCAATACCGCGCGCGCACGCGTGATCGAACTATGGAAGAAAGCGACTTGTGCGGGCAGAGTGTGAGAGTGTACGAGATCCCTGCGGCGCAGCCGCTTTGGAGTGCGTGTGCGAAGTACCGCTTTCCGCGGCGCGTCGGAGGAAAGCGGTACCAGCGGTACCGGCGCTGCGCTGGTACCGCACTCCCGGCTTCGCCCAAGCGTTCCGCCGTGGCAAGCCAAAGCGCCGGGTACGGCGCAAGAGCGCGACGCGGCTCCGCTGGCTCGGCTCACCCGCACAGATCGAAACGAAAGAAAGCAGACACAAACACCAGGAATGGTACGCGAATGGCCCGTGCAAAAGCGAAACCAGAGTCGATCGACTGGGGCGGCGTGGTCAATGCCATCCTGGACCGACTGCTGCTGACGCAGGGCGAACTGGCGGAACGATGTGGGGTCTCGCAGCAGACGGTGTCCGCCTGGAAAACAGGCGGACGCAGTCCCGGACGCAGCGCGCAGCGGCGGCTGTCTCAGTTGACTCAGGACATCGGTGAACCCGAGCGGGACCGTTGGTTCCCAACACTCCCAACGCCTGTGCTCGCGATCGGCGAAACGCGCGGCGAGTGGAAGACGACCTCGTCGCCTGCTGAGCCCAAAGACCATCGCGGCGCCCGGCGCGGCGGCGAGGATCCGACCAAGCAGGAACTCCTCCGTCTCTTCGAGACCCTGTCGGACGCCGAACGCCGGGACGTGCTCGACTACTTGCGCTTCAAGACGGCCCGGCGCCGGCCGTAGCATCCCCAGTGGCTCGGACCGTCCTCGGGCCGAAGCGGAGTGCCTCGGACGGTCCCCGGCCGGGGGCCTCGGTCCGAGACGTCCCGCGCCACCGCGCCAGGCTTCGGGCCACGGACACACGCAAACGGCAGACCACGGCCGCCTTTTCCGGTACCGTCAGCCCGCGGCGCGTCGCCCGCGGTGGTGGACTTCGGTGTCGGCGCGGTGCGCCGCCAAGTCCTCCCGCACTGCCTTCAGCCCAACCTTGAGTTCCCCGACGTCGTGGCGCAGTGCGTCCTGGCCGGCTTTCAGCCCCTCTTGGCCGGCTTTCAGCCCCTCGACATCGTGGCGCAGTGCGTCCTGGCCAACTTTCAGCCCCTCGATCTTGGCGTCAACCAGGCCGAACCGCTCATCCGTCCGCTCCCGCAACTGACGAATCTCTTCCCGCAGCCCGTGATGCGACTCGAGAACCAGCGTGAACTGGCTGTTCATCTGCTCGAGAATCACGTTGGTCTGTTCTCTGAACCATTGCTCGGAAGGCCCCGCGGTTGATTGTTTCTTAGCCACTGTGCCTGCCCTCTGCTGCCTCGGTGTTGCACCCCGCATTCCGGGGCCACACACACACTATGATCCCCTGGCCGCCCGATGCCAAATGTCCGCAGGTCGAAAAGGCCGACCGCTCACCTGGCCGGGGCGGCACGGCGCGGCCGGCGGCCGGGAACGGCATCAATGGCGACATCGGTTATCTGGTCGAGCGAAATCAGGTTCACAGCGCCATCCTGGTGGCAGGCAATGACAATGTCGCCAGCCGGCGGGATAAGAAGGAAATCGGGGTGTGGGATCGGGAATGACCGTCCGTCCGAAAGATTGATGACGAATGGCTTGAACGGGCGGACGGTACAGCATTCGCGAAGGGTTCTCGCGTTCATCTCTGAATGACCTCTCAGCTTCAGCGTGGTCTCGAGCGCGGCGCTGTCTCCCGGTCGTTCTCGGCGACATCGATCTCGTGCGTCAAAGATAACACCCGGCAAAGAAGATCGCAATGCGGCTATTGACGCCATTGGCAATGCGTCATCTGCTCCCGGGCGGCGGACCGCCCGGTCATGTTGGGCTGTTACTGCGGCGTCAAACCATGACGTTGGTATCGACAACGGCGACCGTTTCCCCCCCCGGTCCGGCTCCCTGTCCGCTCGGACCGCCGCGATAACGTCGTTGATCTCGGTCAGGCCCAGCCGGTCCGTGCCGTGTTCCGCCGCGGCACGCCGCACGGCGCTCAGTGCCAGCCGGCTGCGCACCTCGCGGAAGGCGCGCAGCGGGACTTCCGGGTCCTCGCCTTGCCGGACCTCGACCATCAGGGCCATGGGCCGACCGTTGTTGGTCACGATCAGTTCATGTTCCTGAAGCAGTCGCTCCCGCAGGCGTCGCGGCGACTTGAGCGCGTTGACCGGAACCAGATTCATACCAGCCCGCCTTCCTGCCCGAACGACAAGCCCGTTGTGTCTGAGCATGGAACACAGCGAAGCTCTTTTTCAGCACCTAATATAGCGCCTCAGAGTGGGATGGAAACTCCCGTCAGTGCAGTGGCTCGGACCCGTCCCCGCGCCGAAGTCCGGGCGGCAGTGGCTCGGACCGTCCCCGGGCCGAAGTGGAGTGCTCAGGCCGGTCCCCGGCCGAGTCCCTCGGGCACCCGCCGGAATCGGGCCACGGACACACGCAAAGGCAGATCACGGAGCGATGACCGCGTAAGATTCCCGAGATAACCCGGTATTCCAGGATAATCGCTTGCGCAGACCTCCGGTAGAAACAGGATGATTGCCTACGCACATCCCGGATGAACGGCAACAGGATAGGAAAACCGTGACGTCGCAAACTACATCAGAACAGCCGATGCTTGCACGGTGCCGGTTTCATGCGGAGAACTGCCGCTTTCAAGACCTGACCGCGGGCGCCGTGAACACCGCAATCCCCCCGCTCCCCTCACGCCGGCGATCGAGACCCGAGCGCGTACAGCGGCACGACCTTGATGTTACCATAGCCGGAGTAATTCTCCAGGCTGCTCCGGATGCCGTAGCGGCTGCCCGGATGAGTGCTGAAGAAAACCCGCATGCTCTGCATACTCCCGCGCGTTCCGGCTTTGACCTCAATAGGAACGATGCCGTCACCGATCTGCACGATGTAATCCACTTCGGCATTGCCGGCGTGCTTCTCCTTCTGCCAGTAGTACAACTGCGCTCTTCGGCGCGGGGCGCCGGCCGCCAACAGTTCCGTGCCCGCCAGGACTTCGGCGGCGGCCCCGGAATTCACCATGGCCCGGCTGTCACCGAAGAGCGTCGCGGACACATTCACATCGCACAGGCGGTGATACAGCCCGACGTCGCAGGGGATGACCTTGAACCGCCGGGCGTTCACCTGCGCCCCCAGCGGCAGCCCCTGTGCATCGGTGTGAATCACCCGGTGAACCAGGCCCGCCAAATCGAGCAGTTCGAGTGCTGTCTTCGCCTGCGCGCACCCGATTTCCGGGGCAACCTGGGAGTAGACGAACTTCCCGCCGGCTTGGCTGATGACCGAACGGAACGTCTCGTCCAGCCGCGCGGACGGGACCCGGCCGCGGTACTTGGCGAAATCGTCTCTGATCGTGGCGTACAAGTCGTCGAGGACTTCCCCGCAAGACGAGAAGTCCCGCGCCTCCACGTAGCGCTGGACCACTTCCGGAAACCCCCCAGTCACCATGAACGTGCGCAGATGCTCGACCAGTTGCCCGTGGAGGACCGGCGCCAGCCCGCCCTGGTCAGCGGTCGAAACGGCAAGGTCAAGCAGGGCCTCCGCCCCGACCGCCGTCGCGAACTCGCGCAAGGACATCGGGTACATGTACCGCGACTCGATTCGGCCCACACCGAACGAGGGGAGCTCCGACAGCGTGAACTCCAGAAGCGAGCCGGCGGCCAGTACATGCAGTTCGGGCATCTGTTCGCGGAAGAACCGCAACGCCCGCAGCGCGTTCGGGCACGCCTGCACCTCGTCCAGGAACACCAGCGTACGACCGGGAACCACCGGTGTCCCGAAGTATGCACCGAGGCGTTCGCAGAGCCGTTGCGCCTCCAGACGGCCCTCGAAAAGAACGCTCAAGTCCCGGTCCTGTTCGAAGTTCACCTCCAGCATGCTCGCGAACGTGCGGCCCAGTTGACGCGCGCACCACGTCTTCCCCACTTGACGCGCGCCGCGCAGAAGCAGCGGCTTGCGGTGCGGCGAGGTCTTCCAAGCCAGCAGATGTTCATCGATCGAACGTTTCATGCAGGCGTCCTTGCGCTTGCCGCCGGCGAACGTGACAACCCCCGTCGACCGCCAGCGAAATGTCAGAAACACGATGCATATAGTACAACCAACCGTCAGAAAGTCAATGCGCAAGAAGAGTCGAAGCGGAGAAAAATCGATGCGCAACAGTGGCTCGGCGCGTTCGCGCGCCGAAGTCCGGGCGGCAGTGGCTCGGACCGTCCCCGGGCCGAAGTGGAGTGCTCAGGCCGGTCCCCGGCCGAGTCCCTCGGCCCCCCGCCGGAATCGGGCCACGGACACACGCAAAGGCAGATCACGGCGCGATGACCGCGTAAGATTCCCGAGATACCCCGGTATTCTACGATATAGCAGCCGCTCCCGGCACGCGTCGCCCTACGCGCCGGGCCAGAGGAGGAAGAAGTGCCCTGTCACGTCCGCCGTGCCGAGCCCCTCGTGCCCCCTGGCGCCCCGGTTCTCCGCAACCGGGGCCGGGTTCCGTGGCGCGCCGAAGTGCCCGGACGAAGGCGGCTCCGCAACCGGGGGATCGGCAAACGACGGGCATGCAGACGCAACCGATTGAGCAACTGGACGAGCACCCACTCAACTCAGGCGAGAAACAGCGCGGAGAATAGCAAAACGGATACGACGAATTGCAAATTCCAAGGCCTGACCCCGGACGCCCCCCGGCCGGTTCTCCGTAACCGGGGGATTGGCAGGGTACGACGCGAATCGGCGGGATGCGGAGATCCCGCCCGCCTGGGAGCGCGTGGCGATGGGCCGCCGGTTTACTGCCGCGCCCGGGTCGCCACCCGACCGGTACGCAGCCAGTCGCCCCAGCCCATCCATTCATCGCTCCTGTATCCCGTGTCAGGCCTGGCCGGTATGTCCGGCGGACGAGGTTCCCGGCCTGGCATGTCGCCGTGGCAGTACCTTCTCCACTCGGCAACGCTTCGCAGCCTGAGTCCGCGGGCGAACTCACGCGCTTCGGCGAAGGGACGACGTTCCCTGAGAGAAGGCGCAACCGTGCCGGTGCCCAACCAGTCGCCCCAGCTTACCCATCCGTCGTTTCGGTAGACGCGATCGGGCGTCGAAGGAAGGTCATCTGGGCGCCGGCCCAGGTGTTTCATCCTGCCCTGGCCGTAGAGCTGCCACTCATGGAAGCTCTTCATGCCCAGGCCTTGCGCGAATCGCCGGGCGGCCGCGAACGGACGGTAGGGCCCATGCGGGGCCGCCGTCGCGCTGGCCCCCAGCCAGTCGCGCCAGTTCAGCCAACCGCCGCTCCGGTAGATCCTGGACGGATCGCGGGGCATATCGCCGGGCAGTGCCGGCAGGTGGGGCTTCTCGCCCCGGCAGTACCGCTCCCAATCCCGTGTTCCGCTCAAGGCAAGTCCGCGGGCGAACTCACGCGCTTCGGCGAACGGCCGGAATTCCCGGCGGCAAGGCGCAACCCTGCCGGTGCCCAACCAGTCGCCCCAACTTACCCAGCCATCGCGCCGGAACACCTTTTCCGGGCTGGCGGGGATGTCCGGCGGGCGGGGTTCCCGGTCTGGCATCTCGCCGCGGCAGTACGTGTACCAATCCGCGCCGCACTGCAGCCTGAGTCCGCGGGCGAACTCACGCGCTTCGGCGAACGGACGGTATTCCCTCAGGTAGTTCGCGATCCTGCCGGTGCCCAGCCAGTCGCCCCAGCTCACCCAGCCGTCGCCCGCGTACGCGCCGTCAGGCTTGATCGGGATGTCCGGCGGGCGGGGTTCCCGGTCTGGCATCTCGCCGCGGCAGTACGTGTACCAATCCGCGGCGCACTGCAGCCTGAGTCCGCGGGCGAACTCACGCGCTTCGGCGAACGGACGGTGTCTCCTCAGGTAATTCGCGACCCTGCCGGTGCCCAGCCAGTCGCCCCAGCCCACCCAGCCGTCGCCCGCGTACGCGCCGTCAGGCTTGATCGGGATGTCCGGCGGGCGGGGTTCCCTGTCTGGCATCTCGCCGCGGCAGTACGTGTGCCAATCCGCGCCGCACTGCAGCCTGAGTCCGCGGGCGAACTCGCGCGCTTCGGCGAACGGACGGAATTCCCTGAGAGAAGTTGCAACCCTGCCGGTGCCCAACCAGTCGCCCCAGCTTACCCACCCATTGTGCCTGTACACATGCCGAGGCCTGGCGGGGATGTCCGGGGGCCGCGATTCCCTGTCTGGCATCTCGCCGCGGCGGTACTTGTCCCACTCCACGAGGCTCTGCAGCCTGAGTCCGCGGGCGAACTCGCGCGCTTCGGCGAACGGACGGAATTCCCTGCGGAAAGCCACAATCGTGCCGACGCCCAACCAGTCGCCCCAGCCCATCCAGCCATCGCGCCCGTATATACTCTGAGGCGTGGTGGGGATGTCCGGCGGCCGCGGTTCTCTGCCTGGCATCTCGCCGCGGCGGTACTTCTTCCACTCGGCGACGCTTTGCAGCCTGAGTCCGCGAGCGAACTCGCGCGCTTCGGCGAACGGACGGAATTTCCTGAGGCGAGTCGAAACCGTGCCGGTGCCCAACCAGTCGCCCCAGTTTACCCACCCATCGTTCCTGTAGGCGTTATCGGGCCTCGACGGCACGCCGTCCGGTCGCCGGCCCAGGTGCTTCATCTTGCCCTGGCAGTAGAGGTCCCACTCACGAATGCTCTTCAGGCCGAGCCCTCGCGCGAATCGGCGGGCTTCCCTGAATGGCCGTGTCTTTCGTCTGCGCGCCGCCTCTCCACCGGTTCCGAGCCAGTCACCCCAGCTCAACCAGCCATTGCCCCTGTATGCCTTGTGAGGCGTGGCCGGGATGTCCCGCGGCAGGGGCCCCCGGTCTGGCAACTCGCCCCGGCAGTACTGGTTCCACTCGGACACGTTCCGCAGCTTGAGGCCGCGAACGAGCCGTCGAGCCGCCGCGTAACTCCTGACCGGCTGCTCATCTCTGAATTCAGCCGGGGCAATCAGCCAATCCCGCCAGCCCTGCCACCCCAGCCGTTCGTACACCTTGTCGGGAGAGAGCGGCAGGTCCGCGGGAAGGGCGGGCCGGGAGCCGCCCAACGCCATGCGGCAATACTGGTTCCACTCCGCCTCGCTGCTCAGGCCCAGGGTCCGGGCGCATTCGCGCGCGGCCGGAAACGGCAGGTACGTCTTGCCGCGGACAACGACCGGCGCCGTGCCCAGCCAGTCCGCCCAGGAGTTCCAACCCGCGCTACGATACACGGTATCCGGACTGGCCGGAATGTCGTCCGGCCGCACGTCCTGGTGCGGAAGTTGCCCAAGGCAATAGCGCCGCCATTCGTCGACATCGCGCAACTCGAGTGTCCACACCAGTTTCCGGGCTTCCGCAAACCGACGCCATCGCGCCGGGATTGAGGACAAGGCTTGCTTTCGTCTTGTTCTTGTCTCTGGCATCGGGCCCTCACGCGTTCACGTGGGAAAATGCAGGGGCGTGGCCAGAAGTCAAGCACGGCACAACCGATCGGTGGAAGACAGTGAAGTGTCGAGAGGCGGACCGCCGCACCCAGTGGCTCGGACCGTCCCCGGGCCGAAGTGGAGTGCTCAGGCCGGTCCCCGGCCGAGGCCCTCGGGCCGGGACGGCCCCGAGCACTCTACCGCGGTCCCGGAGGTCCCGCGCCACTGGGGCTGCGGTAGTGGCTGGCACTGTCCCGCGTCGCTACTGGCCGCGTGCGGTGGCGACCTTGGCGAGGACGGCGTCGGTGGCCGTCTCGATGCGACGCAGCAGCTCGCGCTGCAACTTCGGATGGTTCGCGCAGACGTTGTAGACCGTGCCGGCGCGCTTGAGGATGGCCTCGACGCCGCCGCGCGACAGGGCTGTACACTCCTCCACATACGGCGACGCCAGCGCTTCCCGCACCTCCCGGACCCGTGCCACCACATCGCCGCCTTGCGCGGCGGCCAGTTCCCCATCGAACTCGCCGCGCAGGAACCGTTCGAGGCGCGGCCCCACCGTGATCGAGCAGCGCCGCGTCAGCCCGTTCTCCCACTTGCGCACCGTTGACCAATCGACGCCAAGAAGCATCCCCACCGCCTTGAGCGTCAGGCCGAGCTCGACGCGTTTCTGCCGCAGTCGCTGCCGCATCTCCGGGGTCAATTCCCGCTCTGGCGTGCTCATAGTTCCGTCCGATTGAGATCCGTGGCTCGGCGCGTCCCGCGCCGAGGTCTGCGGCAGTGGCTCGACGCGTCCTCGCGTCGAAGTGGGGTGCTCGGGCCGGTCCCCGGCCGAGGGCCTCGGTCCGGGACGGCCCCGAGCACTCTACCGCGGTCCCAGAGATCCCGCACCACTGTCGTGCACGCCAATGTACGCCCGCCACAGGTTGACGCGATAGGTAGTCATGTCTATCCCACGAAAGCCTATGCAGTCCCGTAAACGCTCTTGTATTCCCAATAGGTGTACTGTATGTTCCAGAATTAGGTAATGCAGACTGCGAGATGCGGGCGGGCCCGGGAAGCCGCCGCATTCGGGAAGGACTTGGCGAAACGTGCGCGAAGGCTCGGGGCCGGAGGAATGCGCAACGCTCGGCAACTCAGCGGCGGCGACGTGTCCACAACCCTGGACTGGAGCCCCGGTTCTCCGCAACCGGGGGATCGGAAAATGCCGGACATGCAGCCGCAACCGAGTGAACAACAGCATGATCGCCTGCTAAACCCAGGCGAGAAACAACCGGGGAGTAGGAAGACGCATACGACCAATTGCAAATTCCAAGGCCTGACCCCGGACGCCTAATGGGCGTACTGTATGTTCCAATTAGGTAATGCAGTTTGCGAGGTGCGGGTTGGCCTGGGAAGCCGCCGCGATCGGGAAGAATTTTGAGACATGCGCGAACGCTCGCGGCCGGAGGAATCTCCAACGCTCGGCAACTCAACGGCGGCGACGTGTCCACAACCCTGGACTGGAGCCCCGGTTCTCCGCAACCGGGCGACGTCGGACCAAGGGTTGACGGGGTGCGACGAACCCGGGAAGGCGGGTCACGGAGAATCGGCGGGTTGCGGAGCACCCGCCCTCCAGGCGAACGGCCCCGCGCTGTCGGGTCGGTTCCCGAGCCGACGCCTGTGGGAACATGACGGACATGCGGTCACAACCGATCGAGGAACGGTAGCATCGTTTGCGTGGGCATCGGGAGACGGGTGCGGGAACTCACATGAGCGACACCATCTGCTCGGTCACCAACAGCCGGGCGCCCGGTGTCAGCGCCGGCAGGCGAGCGGCCACAGCCGGAGCAACGACATCGCGGAGGAAAGACAAGCGCGGATTATGGCAGTGAACCCACACAACGGCCCAGCTCTCTGGCGCATCCAGCCAGAAGTCCTCGTCGCGCGTGATCCAGATGATGCCCTCGTGCCGCCAGCGGCGGCGCAGGCTGGCGTCGGTCCGGTTCTGGAGGCCCAGTTCGACCAGGTGCTTGACCTCGACCCGGTCTTGGATCTCCCGCATGCGTCGCGCCAGGCTCAACGGCAGGTTGTTGTCGACCAGCGCCGTCATGCGGGAACGGCCGCGGCTGGGGATTGGCGTGGGATGGCCGCCACGTCGCGCGCGAACTCCAAGGCACTGACCAAGTCCTGGTCCGTCAGGTCCGGAAACTCCTGGCGGACGTCCTGGCGCGTTTCGCCGTTGGCGAGCATTTCGAGCGCCACATACACCGGAATACGCGTGCCGCGAAAGTGCGGGCGGCCGCCGCAGGTTGCCGGATCGATGACAATGCGTCCTGGCAGGCTCATGACCGCACGGCTCCCCTATTGTAGGTCCGGATACTCATGTCTCCAATATAGCCCGTGTCCCGAGGAAATGCGCCGTGGCACGGCGCGTTCGTTTTCGCGTCGAAACATGCTGAGCATACAGCCGCAACCGGAGCCGGCGGCATATGGATATGGAGCCCCGGTTCTCCGCAACCGGGGGATCGGCAAACGACGAACATGCAGCCGCAACCGAGTGAACAACAGCATGATCGCCTGCTCAACCCAGGCGCGAAACAACCGGGGAGTAGGAAGACGCATACGACCAATTGCAAATTCCAAGGCCTGACCCCGGACGCCCCCTGATAACCCGGCGCTCGATCAAAGGCTCTTGGCACTCATGCAGATACAGAAATGGAAAGGGGAGAAGATGAACACGATGCAGAGAATTTGGAGAGGGCTGCGCCGGAAAACGCCGATGGGCTTCGTTGTGCTGTCCGCTCTGTTGTCCGGCTGCACGGCAATGCGCTTTATGGACTTGCGGGTTGATACGGTACAGATGAGTGATCAATTCGGCAGGCTTCCGCCCAGGGTTTCTACCGATGTCTGCAAATATTATACAAAAGGAAACGCTCCCGGTGCTTCCACATATACGGTGCTGGCGCAGTATATCATTCAAGAAGAGCCGGAGGTTGTAGCAAGCCACTCAGCACAAGATATGATCGGGTATGCTTATAGCCTGGCAGTTAAAAACGGAGCTGATGCGATCATTGTTGAAGAGGTTGGTACCGTAAACATGTCTGCCGGATTTGCAGCAAAGACAACTCCTATAGTCAAAGTTCTTGCCATACGCTTTAATGGCGAGCCTCCGGTCAATGGCAAACCTCCAGTCGGCAACTTGTCAGGCGACACACCGCCCGCACCATACCCTGCAGATTATCAAGATGTCGTCTATGGAAAACTTGGCAGTGAAACCTTTGTTGACGACTACAAACGAAACAGTGTCCATTTTAAGGCAATGTTCATCGGCGAATGGACCATTGTTAATGTCTATAGTACTGGTGGTGTTCGGATAACGAACAGGGTTTTTATTAACCACCGGGACATTTCTTATGCGGCAAGTGAAACGGGCCTTGGTAGCAGCGATATAGCATTCCCACCTTTCGCATTGTCGCTGACAAAAGAGAAAAGTGACATCGTTTATGAACTAAAGCGGGGAGACATCGTTGAGATATGGGGAAAAACCGAGGAAACAAGCGTTGCAGGACAGCGCGGTTTACATGTCCTGATTGATCGAATTGAACGGATCTCAAAGTAATCTGAAAACACTTTCCTGCAACAACGCGTGAGGGGATTTCCAAAACCACGGAAGGCGCAACCATGAATCCGACCACCACCAGGCCGACCACACGACGACCCGCATCCGGCAGTTCGAGCCCCCAGCCCGTTTCCCATTCCGGCCCGCCGCGCCACCGCCGCTTTCTGCCCGTGTTCCTGCTCCCCGTCCTAGCCCTGCTCCTCGCCGCCCAAGGCACGTGGGCGGCATCTGACTTGATCGCCCAGAACCTCGCCGTCAACCCCACCAGCGGAAACGCCGGATCGGCCGCAACCGTGACACTGACCGTGCGCAACCAGGGCGGCAGTTCGGCCAGCGCTTCCACAATGAACCTGCGCCTGAATGCGTCAACCAGTTCCGTCAGCACATCCGATGCCCTGCTGGCGAGTGTCAGTGTACCCGCCATTGCGGCAGGGAATACATATAGCGTCAACCGGACCGTCACCATTCCATCCAGTGCCACTTCCGGGCAGAAGTATGTCTGGGCGATTCTTGATACGACAAGCAGCGCCGGCCAGGGAACTGCCAATGAGGCCA
>MHBL01000382.1 GCA_001803235.1 Lentisphaerae bacterium RIFOXYA12_64_32 | reverse complement strand
ACCAGTCGCGCCGGGTCGCTGGGCGAGATGCACAGCAAGAAGATCTGCAAGGTCATGGACCTGGCCTTGAAGGCCGGGGTGCCGTTTGTGGGGTTCAACGACTCCGGCGGGGCCCGGATTCAGGAGGGGGTGGATTCGCTTTCGGCCTACGGGCAGATTTTCTATCGGAACGCCATCGCGTCGGGGGTCATCCCCCAGATTTCCGCCATCATGGGCCCCACCGCCGGGGGCGCGGTCTACTCCCCGGCCATGACCGACTTCATCTTCATGGTGAAGAACACCTCCTACATGTTCATCACCGGGCCGGACGTCATCAAGAGCGTCACCGGCGAGGAGATCAGCTTCGAGGACCTGGGCGGCGCCATGGCCCACAACATGAAGTCCGGGGTGGCCCACTTCGCCTGCGAGTCCGACGCCGACGCCATCGACCAGATCAAGCGGCTGTTGAGCTTTTTGCCCAACAACAACATGGAAGACCCGCCGCTGATGCCCACGGGCGACCCCGCGGGCCGGGAGGCCCCGGAGCTGGACAGCATGGTCCCGGACAGCGCGGGGCAATCTTATGACATGCACGACGTCATTCGGGCCATCGTGGACGACGGCGAGTTTTTCGAGCCTCACGCCCATTTCGCCGGCAACATGCTGGTGGCCCTGGCGCGGCTGGGGGGCCGCCCGGTGGGCATCATCGCCAACAACCCCCGGGTGCTGGCGGGCTGCCTGGACTGCGACGCCGCGGACAAGGCCACGAGGTTCATCCGGTTCTGCGACGCCTTCAACATTCCGCTCCTGACCATCGCCGACGTGCCCGGCTACCTCCCCGGCAGCGACCAGGAGTGGCAGGGCATCATCCGGCACGGGGCCAAGCTGTTGTGGTGCTACTCCGAGGCCACGGTGCCCAAGATCACGTTGGTGACCCGGAAGGACTACGGCGGGTCGTATCTGGCCATGTGCTCCCGGGACCTGGGCGCCGACATGGTCATCGCCTGGCCCACCGCCGAGATCGCGGTGA
>MHBL01000381.1 GCA_001803235.1 Lentisphaerae bacterium RIFOXYA12_64_32 | reverse complement strand
GCGGTGCCGTTGACCCAGTCGTAGCGCAACATCGCGCCCACGGACCAGGACGGCGTCAGAGCGCCGTCCACGCCCAGGGCGGCGAAGTGCCCGAACCGCACGGTTTCAGTGCGGTCGTCATCCTCGATCCGGTAGCTCTCGTATTCGGTGCTGCCGGGCTTGCGCCAGCGTGCGGACTCGACGCGGCTGGATTCAGTCTGGAACCCGTTCGCGGAAACGCCGCCGCGAACCTGCCAGCGCACGCGACCGGTCCACATCGCCGCGGTGGCGCCGAAGTCCAGGCTCAACGCGTCGAGTTCAAACCGCTGCTTCACGACGGCGGAGGTTAGGTTCGAGTACCCGGGGAACGGTCCTTGCGGCCACCCCCCAAGCGGCGGCTGTGGATCGATGCTCAGTCCGCTGCCTGGGTCGTAAATCTGGTACCGGTAATACCATGCGTCGAACGCTCCCGGGGCGGCCGCATCGCCGGTTGCCGATCCCGCGGCCGAGAGGTGCGCGTACTGCAAGTCCGCGACCAGACCGAGTTCGAGCCGGCCGCGGCGCCAGAGCCGTCGCTCCAGTCCAAGCACCGGCGTCCAGTGCCCGGCCGCGTCCAGGTCGGTGGCGGCGCCTGTGAACGCAGCCGTGTCCGCGTCCAGCGTCTGCCCGGCCACTACGTTGTAGCTGCCGAGCACCGCGTTGTCGAACTGCTGGAACCCGAACGGCGCCGGGGACGGGACCGGATTCCAGTTGCGCAGCACGAACGGCTTGAACTGCACGTCGCCGAAACTGCGCCAGGCCACACCCAGACTGAGCCGCCACTCGTCCCCGCGCACAACCACGACGCTCAACAGCACCGCCAGGCTGGCCAAGGCGAGTTTGTTCCGGTCCGACCGCACCGTTCTCACTCCAGATTTAGGATTCGGGCCGTGCTCTGCTGCCCATCGGTGGCCACCAACTGGATGCAGATCGTGTCCCCGGCAGCGAACGTGACCTCGGCGCACCGCACCGTACGGTTCGCAGTGTCCAGTTCCGTCGCGCACTCGGTCCACGCCGACGTGCCAGGATCAAACACCGCCAGCCAGACAGCCACCACTTCGGCACTGTCCACATTGGTGAGGATGCGCAGACGGTGCGGATCGTCCGGCACGCGTTCCACGCCGGTGACCACCGGTGCGGCGTCCGCACCCAGCACGGTAAAACGCCGCACCGACGCCGCGCCGGTACCACCGTTCAGGCCGACCGCCTGCACGCTGAGCAGGTAGTGGCCCGGGGCCAGGCGCAACCGGATCAGGTTCAGATTGCCGACCTGCTCGTAATTGTACAGCGTCGCCTGGCCGTCCGCGCCCAGGTACACCAGGTAGTCGACGGCGCCGGGCACCGGCTGCCAGCTCAACTCGATCCAGCCCCCGCCACTCGTGTCAGCCTGGATCACGCCACCATCGGCCGGCCAGACCTCTCCCGGCGCCGTCAGGGGAACGGGCACGACGCTGGTGCCAGCCGGGACCACCAAGTCAGGGCCGGCCCGCCATCCCTGGACACTGTCAGCCGTGTCGAGCGGGTTGTAGCCGCAGACCTGCCAGGTGTAAACGCCCGGCCCGGGAAGCTGGACCTCCGTGACCACGTCGCGGTTGATGGGTATGACGCCGTACTCGTCGGGCAGGAAGGGACAGGACCAGGCTTGGCGGAACCCGTTCGGCCCGGCAAGGTCGATTCGGTAGCCCTGGGCATTCTCGACCCTGAACCCCAACTCAAAGCAGCCGTCGCCCAGGTCCGACACAGAGAGCCCGGCCGGAGGCGATGCGTACCCGTAGTCAGCGACAAGCAACGGGCCGCGCTGCCGTCCCGACGCCGTGTGCCAGCCGCTCTCCAGCGTCTGGGTCTGCGGGATGCGGCCGCGGTAGCGCCACGCGTAACTGCCGGGCAGCAGCCCCGCGGAACCGGCCCGGAACCAGTCGCACGGCGCGGCTTGCGCCTCGTCCACATACAGCACGGCAAGACACACGCTGTCCGGCAGCTCCGGGGCGCCGTCCCAGATCTCGACCTGGTAGGCGGTATAGTCCCCTGCCCCGTCGGGCAGCGGCACGCGGTCCCAGAACAGGAACGGGTACCACGGGTGCGTGGCCACGGCCTCGACCCAGTACGCGTGGCCCTGCATCAGCACGCCCTGTTCCTGCCACACCGGGAGCTGCTCCGGTGCGTCGTCGAGGTTGAACATCTTCCCGTCGTGATAGCCCCACAGATCGGGTGTCTCGTGTCCGGCCGCCGACAGGTAGCCGTCCTGGCAACCCCACAGGTCGCCACCGGTCCACACCCAGACGCCGCCGAGCAGACCAGGCGTCTGCCGCTTAGGCGAGTCGTCCAGCGGGCCGATCAGGTCCCAGCCCGGGCTCAGGTCGCGCCGCACCGGCTGCAGCGCCTCGCCCTGCAGCACCACCTGCGCCATTGCGCGCGTGCCGCAGTACACCCAGTATCCTACCAAAGGCACGACCGGCTCAGTTCTGGCGTTGACATACCCCTGCAAGACCGCATCCCAACGCCAGATGGCGCCCACGCAGGGCGGCGAAAACAGGCTGGTCAGAGTTGCGGTCCCGGTGTCCACGCGGATGGAGACCAGGTTCCAGCCGGGCTCCAGGTTCAGGACCTGCGTCGCCCCGCCATCCAGGACCTGCACATCAACGAAGATGTCATCCACACCGGCTGCACTGAGTTGCAGGCGTGCGAACCGGTCCTCGGCGTCCCCGTCGTCGGGCGCCGAGACCGTCAGCGTCTGCGGCGTGTTCCAGTCGCCCGGGCCGAACGTCAGACTCTGGCGCCCGGAGAGCGCGACATACGCCGCGCCGCAGACACAGCAGATATCGACCTCGACAGGCCCGGCCGGTGCCTGCATCAGGGATACTCCAAGCGTGCACTGCCCACCCTCGCGCACCGACAACTCCCGCGCCGAAACACAGATGCCCTGGCGGTCATCGTCGAGTACGGTGACGGACAGATCGCGCGCCACCAGCGCCTGAAGGCTGTCGGCAATATTCAGAACCGTCGACGTGTCAGTGGTATCCGCGTCCTCGCACCCGAGCACCAACACCGCCTGCGGCACGTTCCAGTTGTGCACCGAAAAGACCATGACCGCGTGGTCCACGACCGCGACCGCCCCGGCCCGGCCCGCGACCGTGACGTTAACGTCAACCGCGCCGAGCGGCCGTGCGGCCAGGCACACGCTGAACGACGCCGTCTCGCCCTCAACCACCATGAGATCCGGTGCCGACACCACAATGCCCTGCGCGGCGCTGGGGGCCACCGTCACCTCGATCGTGATCGCGTCGCCAAAGCCAAACCCATCCGTGACTTGCACGCTGAACCGGTCTGTGCCGTACCAGTCGGCGACCGGCGCATAGTGGAA
The DNA here is from genome assembly GCA_001803235.1 of Lentisphaerae bacterium RIFOXYA12_64_32. GTDB lineage: Bacteria > Verrucomicrobiota > Lentisphaeria > Oligosphaerales > YB12-FULL-65-16 > YB12-FULL-65-16. The sequence continues at coordinate 61,780 of MHBL01000381.1, read as the reverse complement.
CACCGTCGGTGCCGCACCGGTACCGCGGACCGTGGCAAGACCGTGCCTGGGACTGCTGAGCAGCGACCAGTTCAGAACCCCCGCGCCGTCGTACGATGCGGTCAGCACAGGCGCCGCCCACGGCCGCGGCGCGCCGTTCTCGTCCATGACCACGCTCAGCGGTCCGGCCTGGTCAATGACCGGCGACAGATTGATGATCGTCAGCGCACCGTCGACCCGGCTGAAATCGTAGTTCGTGTCACTGCCGCCGGACAGCGTGATTGGATACACGCCCGGCGGACTGTCGAACGTTGCCGACGTCGCCGCCGTCGGCGGCGCGTCGAGCACGCTCGCCGTCTCGCCGTTTACAAAACCGCTGAAGGAAACTGTGAACACAGGGTCCGCGGTCCGGTACGCGCGCGACTGGTTGTCGACCGTCGCGGTCAACGTCGCCTTGGCGACGGACAGAATGCGGTCCACCTGCGGCGCAGCACCGTAGTTGGTGTTGCCGGGCTGCGTGGCGCGCAGTGTCGCCGCGCCAGCCCCGGTGATCGTCACCGTGCTGCCGCTGACCGTGGCCACATCCCTGTTCAGGCTCGTGAACGTGACCGGCAGCCCGGAACTGGCGCTGGCCGTGAGGCCGAACGCCGCGGCGCCATAGGTCTTGCCGGGGAGCAGGTCGAAGGTGATCGCCTGGCTGGCCGGCGTGATCCTCAGCGTGCCGTCCACCAGAGTCAGCGCGTAGTTGTTGTCGCTGCCGCCGACGAGGTGGATCGCATAGTCGCCAACCGGACTGGCAGCCGTGGCGGTCGTGGAAACGGTCGGGAGCGCATCAAGTACGGTGGCGACGTCACCGTTCACGAACCCCGCGAAGGAGAGGGTGAACGACGGATTGGGCTGGCCGTACGGGCGCGTCTTGTCGTCCGCCGTCACGGTCAGCGGGGCCTGGTCCACGGAGAGCGTGCCGTGGGTGTAGTTGAAGTCGTAGTTCTCGTCCACGCCGCCAGCCGGGACGATGGGGTAAACGCCGGCGTCGCTGGTCACGGTGGCCGCACAGGTGGCTGTCGGAACCGTGGCAAGGTTGGCCAGGCCGTCACCGCCGACCCACCCGGAAAACTGCAGCGTGAATGCGGGGTTCGCAATCCCGTAACTGCGGCTCTTGTTGTGCGCGGCCACCGCCAGCGTCTTCTTCAGCACGGTCAGAGCCTGATCCGCGTGCGGTGCGGCGCTGTAGTTGGCGTTGCCCGGCTGCGTGGCCCGGATCGCTGCCACACCGGCGCCGGTGATCGTCACCGTGCTGCCGCTGACCGTGGCAACATCACTGTTCAGGCTGGTGAACGTGACCGGCAGCCCGGAACTGGCGCTGCCCGTGAGGTTGAACCCCGCATCGCCATACGTCTTGCCGGCCAGCGGCCCGAAGGTGATCGCCTGGCTGGCCGGCGTGACCGTCAGCGTGCCGTTGACCAGAGTCAGGGCGTAGTTGTTGTCGCTGCCCCCGGACAGCGTGATCGGGTACGCCGCCACCGGACTGCTCGGCGTCGCGGTGGTCGTCACGCTGGGCTCCTGGTCCAGCACGGTGTGGTCTTCGCCGGTGACAAAACCCGAGTACGCAACGGTCAACGGTGGATTCGCGGCCAGGTACACACGCGTCGTGTCCTCCGCCCGAGCCACAAGCGCCTTCCTGGCAACCGCCAGCGCCTGCGGCACGTCCGGCGCCGGCAGCCAGTTCGTATTGCCGGCCTGCGAGGCCGTGATGGTCGTCGTACCCGCGCCCGTGACCGTCAGCGTGCTGCCCGCGACGGTGGCCACAGCCGGACTGGAACTGGCGAACGAGATCGGCAGCCCGGAACCGGCCGTCGCCGTCAGACCGAACGGCGCATCCCCGTACGTCTTGCCGGACAGCGCGGCGAAGCTGATCGTCTGCGCCGCCTTCACGACGGTGAGCGTCCCGTGCACCAGGCTCAGCGCGTAGCAGCCGTCGCTCCCCCCGGACAGCGCAATCTCGTACGCGCCGACACTGCTGCTGACCGTGGCGAGCGTGGAGCTGCCCGGCGCCACATCGAGAACGGCCGCCGTCTCGCCGTTCATGAACCCCGAGTACGTGATGGTCAGGCTCGGATTGGCCTGCCCGTAGGGCCGCGACTTGCTGTCCGCGGTCGCCGTCAACGGCGCCTGGGTCACCGTCAGCGTGCCGTTGACGTAGGCCAAGTCGTACTTGCGGTCCGCTCCACCCGCAGGAATAATAGCATAAACTCCTAGCGTAGCAGTATTTATGGCTGAACATGTCGCCGCGGGCCAGGTGTCCAGTGTCCGCAGCGGGTCAGTGTCGGCCCAGCCGGCGTAGGTCAACGTGAGGGCCGGATTGGGCGCACCGTACGTGCGAGTGTTGTCCTCGGCTGACACCGTGAGCGTCTTCTTGTTCACCGTCAGAACCCGGTCGACGTTCGGTGCCGCGGTGTAGTTGCCGTCACCGGCCTGCGCGGCGCGGATCGTGGCCGTGCCGGCGCCGACGATGGTTACCGTACTTCCGGACACGGTTGCGACGGACGTGTTCAGGCTCGTGAACGCGACCAGCAGCCCCGACGTGGCACTGCCGGAGAGGCCGAAAGACGCGTCCCCGTAGGTCTTGACGTCGAGCGCGGCGAAACTGATGGTCTGCGCCGCCTTGGAGACCGTGAGCGTCCCGTTCTGCAGTGTCAGCGCATAGTTCGCGTCGCTGCCGCCGGACAGTGTGATCGCGTAACTGCCAGCCGGACTGGCCGCGTCCGCCACGGTTGTCGCCGTCGGTTGCGCGTCCAGGACCGAGGCATTGTCGCCGGCGGCAAAGCCGGTGTAGGCAACGGTCAGCGGCGGGTTGGCCTGCCCGTACGGCCGGGACTTGTTCTCGGCCGTGACGATCAGCGACTTGCGCGCCACCGTGAAACTCCGCGTCACGTCCGGGGCAGGTCCGTAGTTCGCATTGCCCGCCTGCGTGGCACGGATCGTGGCCAGCCCCGCACCCACAACCGTCACGGTGCTGCCGCTGAGCGTGGCGACCGTTTCATCCAGGCTCACGTAAATCACGGCCAGCCCGGAACCGGACGTTGCGTTGAGCGCAAACGTCGCGTCCCCGTAGGTCCGGCCGGCGATCGCCGGGAACGTGATGGTTTGCTGCGCCTGCGTCACGATCAGTGTGCCATCGTGCAGCGTCAGTGCGTAGTTCGCATCGCTGCCGCTACTCAGTTCGATCGGGTAGGCGCCCGGCGCACTGCCGAGTGCCGCCGCGGTTGCAGCGGTGGGCTGCACGTCCAGGACCGTTTCGTCCTCACCCTGCACGAAGCCGGCGTAGGTGAGCGTCAGCGGCGGGTTGGCCTGCCCGTACTCGCGCGTCTGGTCGTTCGCGGTCACACTCAGGTCCTTTTTCGCCACCGTGAAGGTGCGTTCGACCGGCGTGGCCGCCGCATAGTTCGCGTCCCCGGCCTGCTCGGCGCGGACGGTGGCCTGACCCGCGCCCACAATCGTGACCGTGCTGCCGCTGACCGTCACCACGGCGGGGGTCAGGCTGGTCAGCGCGACGGCAAGTCCCGAACTACTGCTCGCGCCGGGGTCAGACGCCGCGTCGCCGTAGGTCCGGTCGGCAGGCTGCGGGAACGTGATGGTCTGCGGCGACTTGCCGACCGTCAGGAGGCCATCGACCAGGGTCAGCGCGTAGTTCGCATCGCCGCCGCCCGCCAGCACGATGGGGTGATCGCCGATGGGACTGTCGAGCGTGGCGGCCGTCGAGACGGTGGGTTCGACGTCCAGAACGGTCCTGTCCTCGCCGTTGACAAACCCACTGTACGCGATGGTCAGCGCGGGGTTCGGCTGGCCGTACGGCCGCGCCTTGTTCTCGGCCGTGGCGGTCAGCGGCGCCTTGGCGATCACCAGTACCTGATCGACGTTCGGCGCCGGCGCGTGCGTCGCGTCGCCGGGCTGGGAGGCGCGGATGGTCGTGGTACCGGCGCCGACGATCGTCAGCGTCGTGCCGCTCACCGTGGCCACATCCGCATTGAGGCTGGCAAACACGACCGCCAGGTCCGCCGGAACAATGCTCGCCGTCAGCTCGAACGCCGCATCCCCGTAGGTCCTGGCCCCGAGCGGGTCAAAGGTGATCGCCTGCTCGATCAGGCCAACCGACAGTGTCCCGCCAACCAGCGTCAGCGCATAGTTGTTGTCGTCTCCGGCAACGGAGAACGTAATGGGGAACGTCCCGACGTCCGTGCTGTTGTCCAGGACCGCCGTCGCCGGAACCGGCGGCGTATCCAGATCGGCTGCATCGTCGCCATTGAGAAACCCGGTGTAGGTGATGGTGAGCACCGGGTTCGGGGCGCCGGCTGCGCGCGACTTGTTGTCCGCGGTCGCGGTCAGCGGCGCCTTGCCGACGGTCAGTGCCCCGGCCGTGTACGCGAAGTCGTAGTTACCGTCGCTGCCGCCGCTCGGCGTGATGGGGTATGCCCCGGTGTCGCTGGTGATCGTGGCCGCGCAGGCGGCGACCGGCGGCGTGTCCAGAACCTGCACGGTGTCCGTGCCGACCCAACCCGCGTACCGGACCGTGAACGGCGGGTTTGAGCCGCCGTAGGCACGTGTCTTGTCGTCCGCCGTAACCGCCAGTTCCTTCTTCGCAACCGTCAGCGTCTGCTCGACCGGCAACGCGGCGTCGTAGTTGGCGTTTCCAGGCTGGGCCGCCCGGATCGTGGCGCTGCCGGCCCCGACCATGGTGACCGTCGTGCCGCTGATCGTGGCCACCGCCTCGTTCAGGCTCGTGTACGAGACGACCAGGCCTGAACTGGCCGTTGCCATCAGTGCGAAGCCCGCGTCACCGTAGACCTTGCCCGGAAGCGCATCGAACGCGATCGTCTGCGACGCCTTGGTAACGGTCAGCGTACCGTTGACCAGCATCAGGCTGTAGTTGGCCGCACTGCCCCCGGACAGCACGATCGGGTACGTCCCGGCCGGACTGGCCAAGTCTGCAACGGTCGCGGCGGTCGGCGCCGGCGCCAGGACGCCGCTGTCCTCGCCGTTGACGAAACCCGCGTAGGAAACCGTCAGTGGTGGGTTGACCGTCGCGTAGGTACGACTCTTGTTCTCCGCCGTCGCCGTCAGCAGCGCGTTCGTGACGGTCAGCGTGCCGTCGGTGTACGCGAAGTCGTAGTTGTCGTCAGCGCCGCCGGCGGCGACAATGTCGTACGGCCCCACGGGCGACGTCGCGGTGGCCGTGCATGTGGCGGTCGGCGCAACGGCGAGGTCGCCGACACCGTCGGCCCCAACCCAGCCGCTGAACTGCAGCGTGAAGACCGGGCTCGCGGTGCCATAGGTGCGGCTCTTGTCGGCAGCAACGACCGTGAGCGTCTTCCGGTTCACGGTCAGCGTCCGGTTCACGTCTGCGGCGGGCGCGTAGTTCTCGTCTCCGGCCTGCGACGCGGTAATCGTCGCGGTTCCCGCACCGACGATGTGGACCGTACTGCCCGCCACGGTCGCCACAGCCGCGTCGGAACTGGCGAAACTGACCGGCAGCCCGGAGGTCGCGGTCGCCGTCAGATCGAAGTCCGCGGCGCCGTAGGTCTTCGCGGCGATCTCGGAAAACGTGATGCTCTGCGGCGTACGCCCGACCTCGAGCGTGCCGTCCACCAGCACGAAGCTGTAGTTGTCATCACTGCCGCCGCTCAGCGTGATCGGATAGATACCGACCGGACTGTGAACCGTGGCTGTCGTCGCAGCGACAGGTTCTTCGTCGAGAACGCTGGCATCGTCGCCGCCCGCAAAGCCATCGTAGCCGATGGTCAGCAGCGGGTTCTCGACGCCGTAGAGGCGGGACTTGTTGTCGGCCGTGGCGGTCAGGTTCTTCCTGGCCACGTCGAGGACATGCTCGACCGCCGGCGCCGGTTCGTAGTTCGCGTTGCCCGGCTGCGAGGCACGAATCGTAGCCTGCCCCGCACCGGCGATATGCACGGTACTGCCCGCGACGGTGGCCACGGCCGGGGCCAGGCTGGTGAAAACCACGGCCAGCCCCGAACTGGCGCTGGCCGTCACCGCGAAGTCCGCATCGCCGTAGGTCTTTCCCGGCAAGGCGCCAAACGTGATCGTCTGTGCCGCCTTGGTGACCGTCAGAGTCCCCTGCACCAGCGTGAACGCGTAGTCCCCGTCACTGCCGCCGCTCAGAGTGATCGTGTAGCTGCCGGGCGCGCTGGCCGGAATCGCGGTCGTCGCGGCGGTCGGTTCCGCGTCCAGCACACTGCGGTCCTGGCCGAGCACGAACCCGTCAAAGCTGAGCGTGAACACAGGGTTCGCCTCGCCGTAGGCGCGCGACTTGGCATCAGCGGAAATGGTTAGCGCCGCCTTCGCCACCGTGAGCGTCCCGTTCACATAGGCGAAGTCGTAGTTGTCGGCCGCGCCGCCCGCGGGGACGATGTCGTAGAGGCCTGCGTCGCTGGCCGGCACGGCGGCGCAAGCGGCCGTGGGCACGGCGTCCAGGTCGCCGGTGTCGTCGTCACCGGCCCAACCGTTGTACTGCAGCGTGAACGCCGGGTTGACCGCGCCGTACGTGCGGCCCTGATGATCCGCAGTCACGGTGAGAGTCTTCTTCGCGACGGTCAAGGTCCGTTCGACAGCCGGAGCGGCGCTGTAGTTGGCGTCGCCTGCCTGCGAAACCCGGATTGTCGCCGTGCCGGCGGCGTGGAGAGTGACCGTGCTGCCGCTGACCGTGGCGACCGCTGCATTGTCGCTGATGAAGGCCACGGGCAACCCGGAACTGGCAGTGGCAGTGAGGTCGAAGTTCGTGTCGCCATAGGTCTTACCGGGCAATTCGGCAAACGTGATCGACTGGCTGGCCTGGGTCACCGTCAGAGTCCCGCCAACGAACGCAAACGCGTAATTGTTGTCGCTGCCACCGCTCAGCGTGATGGCGTAGGCGCCGGGCGCGCTGTCCGGCGCGGCGGTAGTCGCCGCATCCGGCTCGTCGTCGAGCACCGTGGCCGTCTCGCCGTTGGCAAAGCCTGTGTAGGTGATGGTCAGCGCCGGGTTGGCCTGGCCGTACGGCCGCGACGTGTCGTCCGCCGTGGCGTTGAGTGTAGCCCGGGTGATGGTCAGCGTGCCCTTGACGTAAGTGAACGTGTAGTTCTCGTCGCTGCCACCGGCTGGCACGATGTCGTAACTGCCGACGTTGCTCGTCGCCGTGGCGGTGCAGGAGGCCGTGGGCAGGACCGTCAGGTCGCCAACCTCGTCGTCCCCTGCCCACCCGGTGAAGCCGAGCGTGAAACTGGGGTTGGCGGCACCGTGCACACGGCTCTTGTCGGCCGCAGTGACGGCAAGCGCCTTCTTGCCGACGGCGAAACTCCGCTCCACGGCCGTGGCGGCGTTGTAGTTCGTGTCGCCCGACTGCGCCGCGCGGAGGGTGGCCGTGCCCGCGCCCACGATGGTCACCGTGGTGCCGTCCACGGTGATCACGCCCGGCGTCAGGCTGGTGAACGTCACCGCCAGGCCGCTGCTTGCCGTGGCGGCAACGCTGAAAGGCGGGTCGCCGTAGGTCCGCGCCGGCAGGGCGTCGAACGTGATGCTCTGGTCCGCTTTCGTCACGGTCAGCGTGCCGCTGACGAGGACAAACGCGTAGTTCTGCGCACTGCCGCCGCTCAGCGTGATCGGGTACGTCCCCACAGGACTGCCGGGGCCGGCAGCGGTCGCCGGAACAGGCTCCTGCGTGAGCACCGCCACGGTCTCACCGTTCATGAAACCCGAGTAGCTCACGGTCAACGCCGGGTTGGCGCTGCCGTAAGGACGCGACGTGTCCTCCGCCGTGGCGGTCAGGGTCGCCGCAGTGATGCTCAGCGTGCCGTTGACGTACGTGAACGTGTAGTTGTTGTCGGTGCCGCCGGACGGCGTGATGGCATACGTGCCCACCGGACTGGTCACGGTGGCGTTGCTGCCGGCTGTAGGCAGCGCGTCGATAACACCGGGGTCGTCGCTGCCGACCCAGCCGGCGTACTGAAGCGTGAACGCTGGATTGGCATCGCCGTAGTTCCGGCTCTTGTTGTCCGCCGTGACGGTCAGGTTCGCCTTGGCCACGGTCAGGGTCCGGTCGACCGTCGGCGCGGCACCGTACTCCCCGTTGCCGCCCTGTGACGCGCGGATCGTGGCCGTGCCGGCCGCGTGGATCGTGACCGTATTGCCGCTGACCGTGGCCACCGACGGTGTCAGGCTGGCGAAGGTGACGGGCAGACCGCTGCTGGCGGTAGCCGAGATGGTGAACGGCGGATCGCCGTAGGTCTTGCCCGGCAACGGGTCGAACGTGATGGTCTGCGACGTCTTGCCCACCGACAGCGTGCCATCGACAAGGATGAACGAGTAATTGTTGTCGTTGCCGCCCGCCAGCGTGATCGCGTAGTCGCCGACCGGGCTGTCAATAACGGCTGTAGTCGAGATCGTCGGCGGCGCGTCCAGGTCCCCTGCATCGTCGCCGTTCACGAACCCGGTATAGGTGATCGTCAGCGGCGGGTTCGCCTGGCCGTACGGTCGGGCCTTGTCGTCCGCTCGCGCGGTCAACGGCGCCTTGGCGATGGTCAGCGTGCCGTTGGCCAAGCCCTGGTAGTTCGCGTCGTTGACCGTGGCGACCACGGCGTAATCACCGGCCTGCGTGGGGGCGGTGCCACTGCCGGCATACGTCACCGTCACCGCGAGTCCGGACGGGATCGTGGTGACGGTGGCGGTCTTGGACGTGCCGTCATAGGTGTGACTGAGGCCGGACAGCGTAACGGTCGCCGGCGCCTTGGCGACGGTCAGAACCCGAGGCACGTCCGGGGCCGCGTTCCAGTTCGCGTCGCCCGGCTGGGATGCGGTGATCGTTGCCGTGCCGGCCCCGACGATGTGGATCTTGCCGTCCACGATGGTGGCAACCCCTGGGTTCGCGCTGGCCAGACCGACACCCAGCCCCGATGAGGCTGTGGCCGACGGCGTGAAATCCGCATCGCCGTAGGTCTTGGCCGGCAGGGGGTCGAACGTGATGGTCTGGTCCTGTTTCGCCGCGGCGGTGAACGCGCGCTCGGCGCCGTAGGCGGTGCCGTACTCGTTCGTGGCATAGGCGCGCACGTAGTAGGGCGTGCTGGCCGTAAGGCCGGTAAGATCGCTGGTGAAGTCCCCAGGGCCGGTCCCGTCGCTGGTCTTGTCGTCGGCAAGCGTTGGAGAGCCGGTGGTGTTCCAGCAGCAACCTCGGGCCGTGACGACCGCATCGCCTTCGTCGCTGACGTTGCCCCCGCACCGGGCCGTGGACGCGGTGATGGCGCTGACCGCAGCGGTGGACACGGTCGGCCAGCGAGGGACGGCCACGTCCACGCGGTACAGGTCGTTGCTCTGGCTCCAGTAGGGACGACCGCCGCTGGCCTTTTCCACAAACGGCAACCGGACTTCCGTTCCGGAATACTCCCTGACGCCGCTCAGGTCCCAGACCCGGATCGAGAGGGTCTCGTCCGGCAGTGCACCATCGAGCCCCGGCGTGACCGGGTCGTCCGCGTACACGGTCACGGTGTAGGCTCCGGCGGTCTCGACCTGGGCAGCACCGCACAGTATGCCGGAATCGGAGTAGACGCCCACCTCGTCGTTCGGCTGCGCACCCACGCCATGAATGACCACCGTCCCGTAGAGGAACAGCATCTCGGCCGACGCGTGGATGGGCTGGAAGTGCGCGACAGGCCGAACGTTCACGGTCACCGACGCGGAGGTCGCATGCAGGCCGTCGTCGGCCTGGACCGTGAGAACATATTGGGGCACGGTCGAGTAATCCAACTGCGTGTGGTCCGCGACGGTGAGCTGACCGCTGTCCGCGTTCAGCGCGAAGGCGCCGGACTCGTTTCCTGCCGTGATGCGGTAGTGCAGCGTGTCCCCGTCCGCGTCCGTGCCGGTCACCGGGAATCCCACGGGCGCCCCGTTCTCCGCATTCTCCAGCACGGTCCGGATCGTGTTCTGAATGACCGGGGCGTGGTCGTTGGGCACAGCGTCGAGGTCCACACGGTAGACGTCGTTGTTGAACGTCCAGTACGGCCGGCCCGTGCCGTTGGTCTTCTCCGCGAACACGACCTGGACCTCGGCAGAGACGTACTCCCGCCCCGCGACGGCGTCCCAGACGCGGAAGAACAACGCTTCATCCTGAAGTGCCCCATCCTGTTCCGGCGTCACGGGATCGTCGCGGTAGACCGTCACCGTGTACCGTCCATCGCTGGCAACCACCGTAGCGCCGCACAGAACGCCCGCCTCCGAATAGACCGCCAATTCGTCGCCGGGCCTGGCCTGGACAGCATCGATACGGAAATCGTCGCTGTAGAGGCAGACCATTTCCGGGGACGCATGCACGGGGCCGAAGTGCGGCGTTCGCGCGGCCAGTGCACGGGAGACCAGCGGAGTGGCAAGGGCCATGACGACCAGGAACGAGTGCAACGTCACGTCACGGCCGCGCCGCAGCAGACGCCGTGCGCCATCGCCCCCTCGTTGATCTGAGTCGCAAGAAGAAAACATGGCCACGCACGAACCCTCGCGCCAGAGCCTGTTCACCAAGGTTCCCGACACACGGGAGCGCATGGCCTGCTGTGCCTTAACGTCGCATCGAGTACCTTACGGGCACAATCGCCCCGCCTACTTGCCGGTGCGGAGTACGCAGGGCGTATCGCCGAGCAGATGCACCCAATAAGCTCTCCCGACTTGGAGCACGCCGTCCTGGCCCACCGGGTCGTAAGCGCCGAGCGCGCTGTTCCACCGCCAGATGCGGGAGACCTTTTCCATCCCGACCAAGTTGGCAACCGGGCTGTCAACGACAGGGCCAACCAGATTCCAGCCGGGCTGGAGCGCGAGGCCCTCGTCCCGGACTTCACCGCCAATGGCCGTGGTCTGAACCGGGCCGGTGGCGGCGCTGAGGACCCAGAAGCCCTGTTGGGCGGCAAACCGATCGCGCAGCACGTCGAACCCCCCTGCCTGGTTGTCCCACACCCAGACGCCGCCCGTATACAAGGCCACCCCACTACTGCTGGTCAACACGGTGCGCGGCCCCTTGCCCGGGGAAGTATCGAACGGCAGAGACAAGAGGTTCCACCCCGGCTCCAGGGTCAGAACCACCCATGTCGTGCCCTCATCGTTAACCGCAATGTCAACCCGGTAGGCATCGAAGTTAGTGCTCCAGTACGGATTGCCGCCCGCATTTTGCCGTTCCACGACGGTGAGACGGAGCCTGTCACTGGAGTACTCCTGGGCCGCCGTCGCGTCCCACAGGCGAAAACTGAGCACCTCGCCGGCCAGTGCGCCATCGCGCGCCGGGGTCATGGGGTCGTCCTTGTAGACCGCGACGGCCGGATACTTCCCGGCGCTGTCGATGCGTATGGCGCCGCAGAGGACGCCCGCCGCGGAGAAGACAGCCACTTCGTCGCCGGGTTGTGTGGTACTGACGAGGTTGCCGTAGATGAAGACCATTTCCTGGGAGACATGCACGCCGGTGAAGTGCTGCGGCGGCGCCGCCCACAGGGCGCCGGCACCGCCAAACAACACCCCGACCAGCGCGGCCAGGACCCGCGAGTGGCTGTTCTGTTTCCTCATCTCACGTACCTCCATGGGCGGCCCATCGGCCGCGGACCCTCCACGCCTCAGACAAGATTCTGGTCACGGCCAGACAAACCCCGTGTACGCATTCTCCAGGTATATCCAGAAACCATACCCCGGACTCAGGTAGTAGAGGGTATTGGCCGACTCGTCGATCTGGTTGTCGTACAGGTGGCCGCCATCCGCGTCAGAGGACGTGATCCGGACCCGGCCGGTGACGCCGGGGAAAAGGTCGGCAATGCTGTCGACCGGCACGGTCACGACGCCGGCAGGAAGCACCAGCGTGCCTGGATCGACCTTGTCATCCACGTAGTAGCAGGTGTTGGACCAGTTCGTCAGCAAATGCCAACCTGCGGCCAGGTTCAGGGCCGCGGCGGGCGAGATCTTGGCGCCGCGTAACCGCAGGGTCCCGGGAGTCGCCATGTGGACCCAGTATCCATAACCGCCCCCCAGGGCCTTCAACGTGCCCACCGCCGGCAGGCTGACATCGAACATGTGCCCGCCGTCGCAGTCGAACCCGGTGACCCGGGAGAAGTCCCCCGCAATCTCCTGCAGCGGTTCAGCATCCGCGATGCTGTCGCTGCCGACGTACGCCAAGTGCTGGCCAGGGAAGAGAAGGCAGGCCGGGGTGTTGCCGGCAGACGCGCCCGCGTACCAGCACGTATCGACATTCCACCCGATCAGGTTCCACCCCGTCCGCAACGCGATGTCCATGCCGCCGGCATGCAGGTCAATATGCAGAATGCCGTTGTTCGTTGTCCAGGTCACGTCCGCCGGACTGCTCTTCGCCGTGTACACGGTCCCGGTCGTGCAGTCCCAGACCCTGAACGTCAACGCGTCGCCCGCATGCGGCAACCCGGCGTTGAACTCGTCATAGCCGAAGATGGATACCAAACCATATTGGCCGCCGGTGCGCACCGTGCCCTTGCCGCACGGCTCATCGGCATTCCTGCTGCTGAACACCGCCACCATGCTGCCGGCGGGCATGGGATCACCGTCCAAGGTCACGTTGCCCCAGGCGTAGCAGATCTGGTTCGACGTGTCCGGCTGGGCGAACGGGTCGAGTCGCACGATGACGGTGATTGGGGCCGAGGCGCCGCCCGGGTTGCCGGCCGCATCGGTCGCGACGGCGGTGATCTCATGGGTGTCCTCGGAGAGCGGCTGGGCGGGACGCAGCGACCAGTTTCCGGCATTGTCGACCTGGGTTGTCCCCAGTGAGCCGTCCTTGTCGCTGAACAACTCCACCGTGATCGTGTCGCCGACGGGCTGATTCGCCGGTTCCGCGGTGCCGCTGAACGTGGGCCGCGCGTCGTTGGTCACGCTGCCGTCCGCGGGCGCGGCGATTGCCGGCGCGGCCGGCGCGGCCGAGTCGTAGAGGATCGTGGCGGTGTTCGACGCCAGGTTGCCGTGGCCCTGCCCGTCCAGGGCGGCGCCGGCGGGGACCGACACCTCGACGGTGCCGTCGCCGGCCACGCTGCCGATCACGATCTGGTACGCGGCGCCACTGCCGGTCACACCGAGCGCCTGGACCCCGGCCGTACCGCCGGTTGTCACGTCGGTCTCGTCAAACCCGGTCACAGACTCGCTGAACGTGACCGCGAAGAGGATCGGCAGCGCCTTGGCCGGATTGGCCTGGCCCCCGGCCGGCGCGATGGTGACCGTCGGGTCGTCAGGCAGTACCTGGATAACAAACGAATCGCCGATGAAAGCGAGGTTGTCGTCCGTGGCGGTCACTTTGACGGTGATGGCGCCGATGTCACCGGCCTGCGGCGTGCCCGTGAACGTCCGGGTTGCCGGGGTGAATGCGAGCCAGCCCGGCAGGGGCGAGTCATTGTCGAGCGTGGCGGCGTAGTCCAGCGTGTCGCCGGTGTCCACGTCGTGGAACGTGGCGGCGGCGAACTGGAACACGAACGCGCTGTTCTCGCTGGCGGTCTGGTCCGGAATGGGCTGGGCTACGGTCGGCGCGTCGTTCACCGCGGTCACCGTCATGCTGGCCGTGTCGCTGCCGTTGCTGAACGCGGCATTGCCGCCGCGGACGGTCACCGACACCTTGCTGCCCGGCACACCCGCGTCCGTCTGGTCCCAGGCGTAGTAGGAGAACGTCGCGATGGTGCCGTTCTCCGCGTTCGGCCGGAACCGCACGCGGTCGGTACTGCGCAGCAGGAGGGCCGCGGCTTCGGTGACCGTGCCGGTATCGCCCCAGGTTGCGCCGTTGTCCAACGAGTACTGCCACGTACCATTGCCCGCGGTCGTGGCGAAAACCGCCATGCCCTCGCGCGCGCCGGCATCGGGGTCGCCGATCGTGGCGCCGACAATGCCGGACACGAGCATCCCGGTGTTGTTCACCGCGTTTTCGTCAATACCGGTCATGGCGGGAGACGCCGGGGTCAGGACCGGTGCGTCATTGGTCGCGTCAATGGTAACCGTAGCCGCGGTCGGGTCGCCGAGATCATACGCGGCCTGGTCCAGAAGCGTGATCTCGACGGTCTCCAGACCTTGGATGGACGCGCCGTCGTGTGGTGTGACGTAGATCGTGGCGTAGGCCTCGTTCGCGCCGATCATGACGAAAGAATTGAGGTATTCGTAGTCCGTGCCATTAGCGGCCGAACCGCCGATGGTGAAGCGCACCAGCAGGCTGCTGGTGAGCAAGCCGGTGCGCGAGACCAGGAACACGCCCGGGACCAGGCCGGCCGTCCTAGCGACCGGTGCGATGGCTTCGATACTGACGCGCGGGACCTCGTCCTGGATGGAAACGGTGGCCTGACTGGCCGCGCCCACCGCGTAACCGGTCCCGGTCAGGACCGTCAGCACGACCTCCTCGCGCGGCTCAGGCTGCGTGTCGGGGAACGGATGCACCGCGATGACCAGCGCGGCCTGCCCCGACGGAATGCTCACCGGCGAGTTGATGAGCTGGTAGTCGTTGCCGTTGATGGCGGAGCCCTGCACGCTGAGGTAGACCGGCAACGCCACATCGGTGGCGCCCGTACGGCTCAGCGTGAAGGAACCGTCGACCGGTCCCTCCTCGGCAGCACTCGGTTGCGTTGCCACGACCGTCACGGTCGGCAGGCCGTCATCGATCGCGACACTGCCGCCAAAGGTCGCCGCCAGGCTGTAGACCCCGGGCTTGGGCAGGAGCGTAACCTGCACGGTCTCCTGCCCTTCACTGGCCGAGTCCGGCACGGGCGCCACGCGCAATTGCAGTAGCGTGTCGCCGGACGCCAGAGACAGCGGGATACGGTTGGTCACCGGTACCCAGGCGTAGACGCCGCCGCTGTACACGCGGGCCTCCAGATTGTAGTCGGTCCCCTGGACCGCGGTGCCGCTGACCACGAACGGCAACTCCAGCCCTGGCGGCACCATGCCGCTCACGCTGACGGCAAACCCCGCCGGGTCCGTATCCGCCTCGACCGCAGTCGCATCCGTCACGGTCAGGCCCAAGGCCAATGACGGCCGTAACTTGCCGGTCAGCAGGATCCCGTCGGCGACCAACCAGGGCAGGTCGTCGCTGGTGAGTGCTTCCCCGACGATGGTAACAGTCATATCGGTGTAGCCGCTGCCGTCGCCGTCCGCATCGATGCCGATGACACTGTCCACGCCGTCGGTGGCGACCGCCAGGTACTGGTTAAGCGAGCCGGTCGCGGCGGCGAACACGCTCGCCAGGTCGATCCGGTCGTGGCTGCCGCCGGCGCGCGTCCGGTCCAGTGCGAAGTCCGCAATGACATCGTCACCGTCACCGGCCGTGTCGAACACGAACAGGTCGTTGCCGGCGCCACCGTAGAGCGTGTCGTTGCCCGCCCCGGCGCGAATGACATCGTCGCCGTCGCCGCCGCGGAGCGTATCGTCGAACACGCCGCCGATCAGAATGTCCGGCCCGGCCGTGCCTGTCAGGTCCAATGCCGCCGCTTCCGCGACGCCGTCCCACACCACGGCACCGAACCATTTGGCCTGAAGACAGTCCTCGACCTGATGCCGCGCCGCGATACTCAGCACGCGGCCGAAAATCAGCATTTCGCGAAGGCGTCCGCCGAACGGGGTTTCGTAAGTGTAGGTGGTCACACCGCCCTGAGTCCACCGCTTCTTGTACGCACCCAGGGCGGGCTGAACCGCGAGGGGCTCGGAGGCGACACTGTCCGTGCCCGCGGCGCTCCAGGTCCCGCCCTGGAACACAGTACGGTTGACACCATCCGCGGCGACGGTGGACAGCGCCCAGCCGCCCGTCACAACCTGGTTGCCGTGGATACTGGCCAGGGCCGCACTATGCCGGACCTCCGCGTCGTGTCCGAGCGCATCCTCGCTGCCGGTCACAGCGACGCGCAGCGCGCTGTTCATCAGCAGGACCTGTTCCGCCGCCTGGGTCGGGGCGTCGTAGGCCGCAACCACCGTGTGCGCCGCGCTGGGAAACGCCTGGCTCGCGAGGTCCAGATACCGGTGCGTTCCGCCGAATGTCAAGGCCGCCAGGCCGTCGCCGCCGTCCGCCTGGTACACCGGCCGGTCCGCCGCCTCGGACTGGGCCGCGTCACGGGCGTTGCCGGACCGGTCCGGCCAGGTGGCAACCGCAGTCCCGTCCGGCGTGCCAGCCAGCGCGTTGACATCCAGCCAGAGCAGCGCGCTGCTGCCGTCGGTCGCACTCGGCCGGACCACGTCTACGGTGACCGTGCCGCTGTCCGCGGCGTGCGTGGGGAACTGCTCGTCCTGAACCGTCAGGTCGAAGGAAGTCTGAGCGACGCCCGTGTCCTGGTGGACGAACGTGAGCGCGCCGCCACTGACCTGCGCCTGGGTGAACGTGTCGTTCACGCCCAGCGGCGCGGCGTTCAGACAGATTGTGCCGCCGGCAGGAAGCGACGTCAGCGTGTAGGTCAGTTGCGCCGGAGTGCTGTCGGCGTCGGCAGTACGCAGGATGACTCCGGCCGCGCCCTTCTCGTACACGCGAATGGTGGTCGTCAGCAGTGTGGGCGCGCGGTTGTCCGCCGCCGGGTCCATGCCGCCGTGGTACTCGCTCAGGTTACTCACGCCATCGCCATCCGGGTCGAGGGCACTGTCGTCAACGTACTTGTCCAGGTCGTTGGCGTCCTCCCACCAGTCTGGCATCCCGTCGCCGTCGGTGTCGGACGGCTGGAACGAGACCTCCAGGTCAATACGATAGGTCAGCGCCCGGGTCAGTTGGCTGACGTCGATAAAGTCTTTCGCCGGGGCCACAATGCTGGCGGCGGCGCCGTTCACACTGACGCTGGAGTGCAGGTAACGCGCATTGCTGTTGCTCAGCGGGACCACGCCGGACGGGATGGTGGTCACCTGCCCGATCGTCTCGTGGGGTACGTAGAGATGGTAGGAGTACGCACCGTCGTTCAGCGACTCCAGTTTCGCGGTCAGGGTCACCGACACGCCGCCCGACTGCTCGCTGGACAGGGTCCATGAGAGCGTGCCGTCGGTCAACTGATAGGCGTGGCCGTCGGCCAGGTTCGTCACCTTGCCGTAGAACACCGTCTCCGGCTCGGGGATCTCGGCGCGGAGAGTGCTGAGCGCTGAATGCTGAATGCTGAATGCAAGAAGGAGGAGGAAGAGGCGAATGCTGAATGCTGAATGCTGAATGCTGAACGCCGGAAGAAACGCGCGGAGCGGGAAGAAGCGAATGCTGAGCGCGGAATGCTGAATGCTGAACCGGAGAGGGGACATTCGGGACATGGGTGTTCTTGTAGTCATCTTGTCCTACCCCAAGGTTAACCGTGGGCGCTCTGATTACCGGCCGGCTCGCTGTTCTTCGCGAATCTCGGCAACTGCTTGCTCCCCAATCTCATCGCACCTGGCTTCCGAGCCGGAATCTGTCATCACCTACCGCCCACTCTCACATTCATCGGTCCGAACATTCCTGCCATTCCCCAGCTTCTTCCGCATCTTCAGCCTTCAGCATTCAGCATTCAGCGTTCCGCATTCAGCATTGGACATTCAGCATTTCCCCTCACCCCCCCGAATACCCATACGTCTGGAAGTACAGCTTGATGTCCTTCGCGCCATTGCCGTCGCGCTCGGTGGTGCTGCCCGGGACCTTCTTCCCGTGAATGAACGTATCCAGGCCATCCTTGGGGTCGGCCAGGAAGGTTTCGCCGGGAATGATCAGCAGCCAGCGGCTGTTCCAGGCGGACCGGCCGATGAGCCGGCTGTCGAACGTCATCTCCTCCTCTTCGATCAGGCCGCTGTCGTGGTAGCAGCGCAAGCGCGAGAAGCGCCGGATCTTGGCAAACGTGCCATTGAGCGAGTCGTTGATGGGGATGTATGTCGGGGATGCGAGCTGGCTATCCGTCAGCGGCAGCGGTATGGGCAGACTCTGGTCGACCACCTTCCACTGGCGGACGGCCAGCTCGTTGCTCGTGGGCACGAGCATGACATCCAGGCCGGCGGGGACCAGGTAGGCCCGCGGCGTCAGGGACAGGCCGGCGCCATCGTAGTTCTCGAACCAGACGCCGACGGAACGGATCTTGGTCGCAAAGTTCGTAGGATCGTACGAATGATCGCCGCCGCCCAGGGGCCGGCCGAAGAAGTTCTTGCCCGAGACGATCTCGGTCGAGAACTGAATGACCAGCCCCGGCTGGGTGCCGAGGCTCTCGGGCGCGAAGGGCCGGCAATAGCGTCGGAACTCGGGCACGGTCCACAGGTCATCGACCCGGCTGCGTTCGAGCAGCCGCTCCCACTGCAGGTCAGCCTGTGCCTGCTCCTCTTCCGTGATGTCCATGGTGTTGTGCCTGATGCGGAACAGTTCGGTGCGCAGCGAGAAGCGGCCGCTCTCCATCTGCGGGTTGTTGAACCCCATCTGCCCCTTGAGCACGTCGAAGTTGACCGCCAGGGTCTGGAGGATATCTGCCAGCCCGCCACGGCCGAGGACCGGCGCGTCATCGATGAACTGGCCAAGTGTGCGCTGCTTGACAATATCGGTCAAGACCCCCTGCGCCGAGGCGGGGTCGTTCGCGTCCAGGTTGGTCTCGTAGTCGTACGCCTTGGCGGCCAGGTAGACGTAGCGCGCGGCCAGGTCGAACGCGGCCCGGTACTTCTGCAACGCGTCATTGCGGAAGATCCGGAACGCCATGTCCTGGTAGCGGTGCTTCTGCGTGACGCCGGAGACCTTCTGATTGTAGGCTCGGCGCTCATCGAGCAGGCGCATGCCTTCCTGCACCGCGGCCTTGTACTCGTCGGTCGCCTGGCGCAGGCGCTCGCGGCGCGCAAAAATCTCCATGCGCATTTCGCCTTCCCGCACCAGTTCCACCTCGACGTCGCCGAGCTGGCAGCCAATGTCGTACTCGTAGTCAGCCATCACGATCTTCTGCTCGGCATTGTGATGCACGCGTTCGCCAAGCCCTTCCAGGACGGCGGCCGCGACCGAGAAGCCCGTCCCGAACCCCTTGGCGACCCAGTTGGTCGACTCGGCGGCGACGTGGAGGGCACCGCGCGCCGGGGCGGTGGGGTCGGTCGAGGTGCCAATCATCTTGGGCAGGAATTCGGCAATGGCCTTGATGTTGCCTTCCGAACTGTCGGCGAAGTCGAAGGCGATCGCCGCGGCGAACTCCGATACCTTCGCGAACTTCTCGTACAGCGTGGCCTGCACGTACTCGTTGTTGCTGATTTCGATCTGGTCCACGGCGAGTTTGCCCCGGGCCGCGATGGTCTCGAACATGGTCCGGATGTGGATGACGTGGGTGTTGTAGGCGGCAACGGATTGCTTCAGGTCCGCCTCGGCCTGGATCAGGTCGCTGACCCCGCGCTGGATCGACCCGGGCGACTTGCGCGTGCCCCAGGCCGACGGCGCGTGGAACGTGAAGTCCGCCGCGGTCTGCGGGTAGTCGACCTCGAGAATCTCCGGGTAGGCACGTCCGAGCGCCGGATTGTCCATGTCGCCTTCGAAGAAATGGATGGACTCAGGGTCCAACGGACTCAGGTCCCCGGCCTCGACCAGCGCGCCGGCGTCCACCTTGGTGTCGTCAAGATACGGCAACACTCCATACTGCACCGGCTTGTAGTAGGCCTTGAACGACGCCGAGGGCTCCGGCACTGTCTTGGCGCTGACCTCGTTGACATCGACGTACATGTAGTAGAAGATGTCGGGGCCGGTGTAGCCGGTCGGATAGACCTTGCCCGCGCCGATCGTGCCTTCGTAGGGTGTGCCGAAAATCTCGATGAGGCGGTTGCGGTAGTCACGGTCCTGCTCGACCACGTCGCGCGAGAACTCGTCGGTGGTGTTGGCCACCTGCCGGAGCATGTTGTTGATCTCGTTGGTATGGTTGAAGATACGGCGAGCGTTATCGACCGCCTTGATGGCGCGGTCGTAAATCTGCTCGAAGTGGGTCCGGGCCTCCCATGCCTCCCACATGACCAGGGCGGGGTCGATGTCCATGGGCACGACATCGACCGAGAGCCCGAGCGGGTTGAGGCCGACATTGGCGTCGTCAAGCTTGCTGGCGATCTGCGCCGCGTGCGCCGAGACTTCGCGGATATCCGTCACCGTCGTGCGGTCGATCTTGGCCAGGCCGGTGTGCTCGGTGTCTTCGCTCGGAACGATGGCGTTGGCCACCGCCCAGTCGAACAGTGCGCCCTGGCCGGCGCGCCGCGCCCACCCGGTGACGCCCCAGGCCCGGTCCGTGTCCGTGTCGGTGTAGCCCTGCCACTGGCCGTCCGGGTCCTCGACATAGTGGCTGCGGTACTCGAGCGAGACGATGTCCACCCCCGCCTTGGCCTTGGCAGCGGCAACATTGGCGAAGGTGCGTTCATCGAGGTAATCGACCGCAATGGGCACGCCGCCGATCGCGTACGACTCGGTCCTGGGTTCCCAGTTGAAGTAAGGATGCTGGAGCAGCCGGTAGTAAACGCGCTGCGCCATGAGGTAATGGCCCCAGGCGTCGCCGTGGCCCTGCGGATAGAGCAGCGCGCCGTCGTCCTCGTCGATAAACCCGTCGTAGTTCACATCGCTGATGTTGTACGACAGCGCGTAAGCCGCTTCGCCGTCCTCGTTGGTGAAATTCCACAGCAAGCGATTGTAGGCGGGCGAAGCGCCCGTACTGTCGCGGCCGCGCAGCAGGCACAGTTCCTCATCGAGCAGTGACGCGAGCTGGTTCTGGAAACAGAAGATGGTCGGCGCCATGCTGCCATACTCGGTGCTGTCCTCGCCGAAGCCGATGGTGGGGTCAAGCGCGTCGGAGTAGGCCTCGTTACCGAGCAGCATGTAGAGCTTGGCGATGCGCGAGGTGGCCAGCAGCAGCGCGGAGTTGACGCCTGACGAGGTCTGCGGCGTGCTCAAGTCAATGCTCAAATCACGGGCGCGTTTGAGCACGGTTTCGTAAATCTCGATGAGCCCGTAGTCCTCGATCACATTTGGGTCCGGGTTCAGCGCGATGGGGCCCTCATAGCGGCGGCCGGCCTGGCGTAACATGCTGGTGTAGGTCGCGGGCGCGCCGTCGCCGAACTCGCTGATGCGCGCGTCGTACGGGTTGATCTTGTCGAGCACACGCTTGATCCAGCCGTAGGCGAGCTGGGGTTCGTAGGCGCCGGGCCGCGACGCCGGACTGCCGGCCCAGTCGGACCAGGCGCTCTCGAGGTAATGCCGCCAGCGGCAGTAGAAACGATTGTCGACCAGCAGGACCTTGGCGGCGCCGGCCATGCTGATCTCCGCCATGCCCAAGCCGTTGCGCCCGCTCGGGTCGGAGAACAGTTTCCAGCTCCCAGCGGGCGCCTGGTCTGGCGGCAGCGGATTGGTCCCGTCATCCTCGCGGTACCACCACTCGAAAACGAGCTCATCGGGATTGCCGCCGAAATCGCCGCTGTAACGCAGCGTGACCTTCTCGTCGAAGACGTTGGCCGGCTCCATCATCACGATGCTGCCGCGGTAGCGCTGGTCCTTGCGGATCCGGAAGATGTGCGGGGTCACGGGCAGGTTGCCGAGGTCTTCGTCGTCGTTCTCCAGGATGGTGACATAGCCTTCGTCCTGGTCCCACAGACCCGGCTTCAGCAGGGCGGGATTGCCGACCAGCGCCAGTCCCGGCCCCCACATGAGTTGAGGTTCGCCCTCATCGTCATCGACCGTCCCGTCCAGCAGCGTGGCCGGCGTCAGCCCGACCGTCCAATCGTTGGGGATGACATTGCGGTCGAGTTCCTCGGGGTTGCGGCACTTGCGGTACAGAGCGTCGACGGTGTCCTGCCAGGCCTGCGCGTTGCGGCCGCTGTCCAGGTCCTTGAGGGTCTGGTACTCCCAGTAGCTCATGATGTTGGGCTGCAACACCGGGACGCCCAGGGCCCGGTCGTAGAGGCTCGCGTCCCCGACCGCACGGCTGTTCAGCAGGCCGCGGAAGATGAGGCGCTGGTTGGTGCGGTCGTAGAGGAACCGGCGCTTCAGCCCGGCATGCAGGTCGTCGAACTCCATGTACCCCTCGCGGCCCATGGTCATCTTGGCCTCGCTCGGGACGTCGGCATACCGGAGTTCGACCTTGCGCAGTTCGACCGGATAGATCAGGCGCGCCAGGAATTGGGTGAAAACCTTCGTCGTATCCATCGTTGGATTCAGCGAGTCGTACACAATCTGACCGCAGGCCCACTTGATGACGTCGGGCAAACCCAGGTCCGAATCGCTCTGGTCGGAGGCATACTCGCCCCCCGCGAACATCAACGTTTCGCCAATCTTGAGCACGGGTACGTCCGCGGGCCAGGTCAGGGTGTAGAGCACGTCCACCTGCGCGTCCTGGCCGTCGCCGTCGAAATCGAGATGCCAGGCGATGTGATCGCCGGGCTGACCGCTGTCGCCGTACCAGAAGGTTGGGTCCAGTGGGTAGTAGAACTTGGCCGTGATCGAGGGGTCGTAGACCGTACCCTCGCCGTCCTCGAATGTATCGGCCGAAATCGCCCAGTACTGGCCACGCGAGTCCTGCCAGACGCAGCGCTGGTCGGCGGCGCCGTCGTTGTCGTAGTCCGGGTTCGCGATCACGGTCTCGTCGCAAAAGCTGACGCCGATGACCGCATCCAGCGGATACGGCGGCACCACCGGTTCGCCCGCGTCCATAGCGTACCGGAACTGGTAGCCCTGGGCCGGGAACTCGGGGACGACATGGAACAACTCCATCCGGTAGCATTCGTCGACCGTGTCGTAGTACTGGAGCAGCACCGCGACCGGCGAGGTACGGCCGCTGCCGCTGAGCACGTTCAGGTCGTTGCGCAGGGCGTACACAGCGACCGGCGGCGTGGCCCAGTCCCGGTGCCGGAACGAGGTCGCGAGTACGGCGTGCTCCTCGTTCGGGTTGTAGCCGGCAGCAGTCACGTCGTTCTGGAAAAACACCGCCAGGTCGGTGTAGCGCGCCGGATCGAGGTAGTTGCGGTTCTCGCCATTGACGTCGGGCCAGACATGATCGTTGCCGAACCGGTCTTTGCCCTCCGAACCCATGCGGCTGGCGATGTAGATGACCTTCATGTCGTCGGCGTCCGGCCAGGTCACACTGTACTTGACCGGCTTGTAGGGCCAGGCAATGTCGTCGACCACCTCGTACCAGACCACCGTGAAGTCGTCCCCCCCATCATTGACCGGGAAGATCGGGCCGGTATGCGTGTCGCGGTCATGCAGCAGGTCGTTGTAGCGCGTCAGCGCGTTGAAAATGTAGCCGTTCTCGACCATATCCGGGTCATGGTAGCTGCTGGTGATCTCCTGGCCGACGGTGGCGGACCCCGTTTCGACCGTTCCCGCGTTGTACTCGGCAGTCGAGACCAGCCGCACGCTGACATACTCCCCGGTGACATTGCCGGTCGCGGGCTCGCCGTCTTCGTCAGTGGTGGTGAACAGCAGCACCGCGTAGCCCGCACGGCGCGCCGTGAACCGGCTTTCGCTGACCCGGGCGCCGCTGGTCGAATACTCGAGCCGCACGAAGTGCTGGTGATCGTTAAGGGCCGGCTCGAGATTGACGTATGTCGTGTTGGCAATGTGGCGGTAGCGGTAGTGCTCAGGCGCCGACGGCTCGTCCACCGTCACTTCCGTGATGTGACGCTTGCCGACCTCGTCCTTGCGCATCCATTCGACGCGGATCACGCCCGGCCGCAGCGTGTACAGCCGCCGCTGTCCCTCCGGGCCGCCCCACAGCGCCATATTGGCGCCGTTGCTCCCGACCGGGGCTGCACCGCCCTTGATGGCGACCAGGGGGTTCTGGGTCAGGTCGACGTTTTCGTAACTCGGCCGGCCATCCTGGCCATCGAGGATTTCCTCGATCGGGACGTCCTCTCCCAACAGGCAGCCGCCGGTATAGATCAGGAAGGCGTACTCCCAGACGACCGCGGAGGGCTGGGTCAAGATAACGCCGTTCACGGGATCGCCGTTGCCAGCGTCGGGGATGTCGCCGTCGCCGTCGCGCGTCTGCGGCGCCATATCGCTGCCGTACACGTTGACGACCTGGGCGCTGAGGTCCATGGACACGCCGTGCGCCAGCCAGACCGAACCGCTCCCTACAAAAATCTCATCGGACACTTCGGTCCTGGGACCGCTGTCGGTGTCCGAGGCATTGCTCGAGACCGATAGCCGATGCTGCTTCTCCCAGAGGAACTCGATGCTGGTCGGGGCGCTGAGAGAGAAGGCCGTGATGCCGCGCCGGGCAATGGTCTCTTCTTCCTCGTCGAACGTCTTGTCGTAGCTGAAAATCACCTCGTCGACCGTGCCGCCCCGAGTCAACCGGTAGCCGCGGCAGCGGTAGCGCGTCCCCACCTTGGGGTCCGGAACCACATACTCATCGACGGTCGCCGAAATCGAGGTGCCGGACTCCTGCCACTCGCCGGTCACGTTCAGGGCCGGGTCGCCTGCATCGTCGTCCAAGTCCGCATGGTCGGAGGAGACGGACACGGTGAACTCCTCGGTCCACTGCGCGGTCACCGTGGCGTCTTCGTTGGGCGAGAAGGTGAGCTGGTACAGCGGCTCACCCGGCTTCGGCACGACCGCGGGCTGCGAGGTGAACCCGTCGCAGCGGTAGCGCCGGACGGCGGCGCTCGCATCGGTGGTGCGCGCATTCAACGAGTTGTAATAGAGATACTCGGGCACCTCGACGGTCAGTTCACTACTGCCGCGCTTGATCAGCTTGCGCGTGCCTTCGTACGGTTCGAGATCGCCGGTCTGGAGCGTAACCTCGGAACCGAGTGTCACACTGACCTGCTGCAGGCTATCGAGCGAGTAGTCGAGTTCGGTGAGAAAGCCCTTGTAGATGTTCGAGTTGCTGCCATAGACCAGGTCGTTCGTCAGGCTCCCGGAGCGGAACGTAATCCTGGCGCTCGATGAACTGCCCTTGTACGCGCCCACGATGGCGCAGCCGCCCTGGTCCGGCAGCGGCGCGACGGCGGCGCCGTAGACCGAGGCGATGCCCGAGCCCTCGAAACGCTCGGCCGCCTGCACGTTCAGCGTGGCGTCGAGGCGCGCGGCGAAGAAGCTCCACGGCATGGCGGTGGACAGTTCAAACTGCCCAATCTCGATGGTGCCAAGCGCGAACCGACCGACCACGAAGACGTTGCCCCCGTCGTCGACGGTCAGGGCGTCCGGCCGGATCTCGCCGCGGCCGGTGAAGAAAACCAACTGCCGCCGCCAGAGACTTGGGCTCAGACGCCAGACGAACCCGTCCGCCTTGTCGCCGTGCCAGTTGTCGTCCGTGCCGGTGCTATCGATGCGCGCGTCGTAGTCGTCGGCGTCGGCATCCTCGGAATGGATGTTATCGCGCCAGTAGCCGCAGGCATAGAGATAGTCGTTGGCGAACACCAGGTCGGTGAACGCCCCGTCCGTGTCAAAGCGGTAGAGTTCGGTCAAGGTGTCCTTGGCGCCAGAACTGGTCAGCTTGGCGATGAAGGCGACGCCGTCCTCCTCGCCGATGTCGGCCCCGAACTCGAGGGCGAAGTCCATGTTATTCGGGTCGCGGTTGTGCTCGATGTCGTTGGCGACCTTCCAGGCGATGTAGACGTTGCCCTCGGGGTCTCCGGTCACGGCGTGGCAGTAATCATCCTCGGCAAACCCGAACTGCGTGGCCCAGACGTGCCTGCCCGTAGCGGCGTTCAACTTGACCGCAAAGATGTCGGTGACGCGGTAGTCCCGGTCGCCGTCGTCGTCAAGGTCGTCATCCCACCAGGTCTCGTTCGAACCGCCCAGCACGTTCTGCGACCAGCCGCCCGAGTGGTGTTGGCGCAGTTCCAGATGGTCGCCGGAGTAGTCGCCGGCCACCAGCACTTTGTCACCCACGACCTCGATGTCGGCGATGTGGACTTGGGGCTCCGGGTCGAGGTACTTGGAGTGGGTGAGCTTGTATGCCGCCGCGTCGTCGACGTAGTTGAAGAACGTGCACCACTGGCAGGCGCCGTCCAAGTTCAGTTTGGCGACGAACGCGGCGGAGTGACAGTCGCTGGGCGTCCAGATGTCATCGGCCGTGTTGCGCTCGGTGTCGCCGGCAATGTAGAGGGCGTCCGTGGTGACCTTGACGCAGCGCGGGTAGAAGGGCTGGGCCTGGTCGCGGACGCTGGCGAGGACCGTGCGCAGGTTCTTCGACCAAAGCCAGTTGCCGTTCGCGTCCATCTTGGCGATGTAACCGTCGGAGTACGACACCGAAAAGCCATTGCTGCCGGCGAGTTTCACAATGCCGCTGCTGCCCTGTTCGCCGACCGTGCCCTTGTGCGCACCGACCACGTAGACGTTGCCGTTCGCATCCACGGCGACCGCCTTGGGCCCGTGCTGGACGTACTCGAGTTCGTGCATCCCGGACTCGGACTCGTTTTCCCAGTAGTCGTCATGGGTGTTGACGCCAGTCTCAAAGCGGGACTGGGCGTGATGCCGGTACGGCTCGCTCTCGGAACTGAGTTCGCGGTAGAAGGGCTCGAGGGCGTGGGCGCGGGGCATGAGAAGCGCCGTGACGATGGAGAGCAGGGAAATGCTGAATGCTGAATGCTGAATGCTGAACGGCAGACGGGGGCGGGGGGAAATGCTGAGTGATGAATGCTGAATGCTGAATGGGGAGAGAAGACGGAAGACGGAAAGGCAAAGCGGGAGACATCTCTGCCCATGGCATGGAGTTGAGTTCATTGCTGCGTTCCTCTGGCGTATGGGTATGCGCGTAGGCATCGTGGTCTATCTCCCGTCGAGTCTCCGTTTCGCGGTTGTTACGGAGGCCGCGAAAATGGCCATCAGCTCGTAGGTCTCCTTGACGAGGGCGTCAAGGCTGCCAGCACGGACGATCTCGCTCCGAACAATGAGTTCCAGCCAGTAGTCGGTCTCTTCGAGTTCCTGCTGGCCGCCTTCCATCTTGCTGATGAACTCCGCGACGGACCGGGCGCGCGTGGCCTCGCGGTAGTGCGCCCCGACCGATGTCCCACTCCTCAGCGCCTGCTGTCCGAGGACGCGTGTAACATCCGTCTTTGGCAACGAGCAGTACATCCGTATGATTCCGAGCGCATACTCCGTAGTCCGCGCTCGCAGATCGCACCTGGCCTCACGTTCCATGACCTCCAGCAACCGGCAGCCGTCAGGAATCGCCGTGTAGTCGACTTGCGCACTCGCCTTCCTACGCGTTCGCCGCTTGTCCCCGCCCTGCTTCATCCGTATCTCATCCTCCGTATTCTGTTCATCTGCCACTCATCACTCATCACTCATCACTCAGCACTCATCACTCAGCACTCATCACTCAGCACTCAGCATTCAGCACTCAGCATTCATCACTCCGCATTCATCACTCCGCATTCAGCACTCAGCATTGTCACTCAGCATTGTCACTCAGCATTGTCACTCATTGTTCAACGTCGCCACCGGGCTGATGCGCTGCAGTTCGAACGTGCCTTCCAAGCGGATCGGCTTCTTGTGCAGCCCGCTGATGGTTTCCTGGTACACACCCGACAGGCGGTCCACGCCCTGGCCGGGCTTCGCGCCCGCCGTGGGTTCGGCGTCGAACAATAGGAAGAGACTGCGGTCGACACGGAAGCCGGTCTTGCTGTCCGGGTGGTACTTGTGCCGGTACGGGTTCGTCGGGTGATCGGCCGGAACGGTGATGAAGCCGTAGCTGACGTGGCCGAACCCGAGTCCGCCCTCCATGGGCCACTCGTTGCCGTCGAAGTCATAGAACACGCTCGACTTACGTAACCCGATCAGGACGCCATTGCGATTGACCAGGCCCACGAAGTCGCCGAGCTTGCTGTCGTCCGTAACCAGAACGATCTGGGCGTTGTCCTCGTTGTCCGTGGCCGTGCGCATCATGGTCACGTCCTTGAGCAGCCGCACCTGCCCGGTACTGTCGGTGTGCAGCAGAATATCGATGATCATCTCATCGCGGGTCGGGGTGGGCGTGAGGGCGACTTTGGCCACCTCGCTAACCTTGTTCAGCTTCACCTTGCCGGTCCACAGGCCCGCAGACGCCGGCACGCGCGAAAGGTCGAAGTCGGCGCTGTTCGTGCTGTCGGGCGCGATGTACTTGCCATCCACCCAGTCTTCTTCCTCGGTATTGTTCAGCGTGCCCACGACATCGCTGTCCGACTCATCGAAGATCGTGTCGCCCAACCCCTCGTTCAGCCGCCAGTAGCCCCACAGCCCAGGCGTGTTATCGAACAGTTGCCGGTCGTAGAACACCTGCACCTCGCTCGGGGTGCGCACGTAGTTCCACAACCGCACCTCATCGATGGCGCCGTTGAAGAACGCGTCCGCGCCGGCATCGCTGCCCAGCGTGCTGCCGTCCCAGGTCGCGTTCGCAGGCAGCGTGACGTTCTCGCCGTCCGCACTGACCGCCTGTTCAAGGCCGTCGATGTAGAGTCTGACCACGCCGTCTGCGTCCACGGTCACCGCGACGTGCGCCCACACCGTCGGCGTGAACACATCCTCGGCCACGAGCGAGCCGGTCACGGCCCCGCCCTCGATGACCTCGAAGCGCAGGTCGTTTCCGACCGTGAGCAGCGAGACGGAGGTCTGGTTGTCCGCGGTGGCCAGATGGAACACCTGCATGGTCAGATCGTTCTCGTCGTCGTCCTGAAGCGCGTCGGGCCGGACCCAGGCCTCGGCGGAGAAGCCGCCGGTAAGGTCCGCGGCCAACGCGTCCAGGGCAACGTCCTCGTCGGCCCCGTCCAGACAAATGGCATACTGGATGTCAGACCACTCTTCGAGCACCACCCCGTCAACCCGGTCGCACGTCTCGAGGTTCACCAGCGCGCCGTCACGCGGCGTACTGCCGGCGGAGTCGAACGCCGTGCCGCCGCAGCCTTCGTTGAACCGCCAGTTGGCGAACAGGCCCGAATCGTTGTCCCGGACAATCTTGTTGTAGTTGGCATCAATCCTGACGTCGGAGCGGGCCACGTTCCAGATACGCAATTCGTCGATGGCGCCGTTCAGGGCGCGCCCCGTCACCTCCGGGTTGGCGCCGACCCAGACGGGGTAATCGCTGGCTTGAACAAATCCCGCGACGTCCAGTTCGGACGCGTCCAGTTCGCCGTCGATGTAAATGCGTTTCCGGTGCATATCGGCATCGTAAACGACCGCGACATGCGTCCACTCGCCGGGCTCGATATCGCTGTCGCTCACCAGTTCCGGCAGGTCGTCCATGTCGTCGTCGTCATCGGTGTCCCTCTGGATGCCGGGCGTCGAGAACGCGATCTGCTGCGTGTCCGCATAGCGCCGGACCTGCCAGCCCGAATCCCCCTTCGAGACCATGGCTTGCCAGGGCGTGTCCCAGGCCTCGACCCGCAGCCAGAACTCGACGGTGAAGCTGCCGCCGAAGTCGAAATCGTCCTCGTGATCCGCGTCAATCTCCACGCACTGCCCCTCGGCGCTGAAGGCAATCGCGTGGTCCCCGCCGGAGGGCGGGTCGAAATGCCGACCCGCGACCCAGCACAGGTCGGTATCGAAGTTCTCCAGCGTACCGTCGGCGCCATAGCGCCCGGAATCGATCAGCAGGTCGGCCCAGCCGTCGTCGCCGTGCCACAGCCCGACCAGACCGGTCTCGCCGCCACGCCGCAGCTCGGTCATGCCGACAGCAAGTTCGTCCGCGCTGAGCGCGCGGTTCCAGACCGTGACCTCGTCGACCACGCCGGCGAAGTACCCGTCGGGCAGGCCGGTCGAGTCCAGGGCCGACCCGATGGACGGCGTCTGGATGGAGACGTGGGCCGGGACCTGGCCGGAAGTGGCCTGTGTCCGTTCCAGCGCACCGTTCAGGAAGAGCTTCAGTTCGCCGGCGCTGCCGGAGTACTCGTAGGTGACGGCGGCGTGGTACCAGGTGTCGTCCTGCAACACTCTGGTTCCGAGCACGTTGACGCTGACGTCGTTGCCGTCGAGAACCTGGAAGGTCGCGGCAAGGACGCCGGTCTCGCCGATGCCCAGCAGGTAGTTGACGAGCGTGGCGTTGCCCGCGCCGATGTGCTCTTCGCGCCCCTTGGCGACCAGCGGCACGGCGACAATCCCGTCCGGGCCGGTCGTGGTGGTCGTTCCCAATCCGGTCCGTTTGAACCAGCAGGCGATCGTGAACGTCTGCAGCCCAAGCCGCTGGTCGGGATTCTGCAGTACCACATAGTCGTCGGTGCCATCGAATTCGAGGGCCAGTTCGCCTGCGGGCGGCGGGTAGAAGTCAGCACCCACCACCAGGTTGACGTCCAGCATGTTGTGCAATGTCAGTGCATGCCCGCCGCTGCCCAGGTCGCGGACCTCGCTTGTCTCCGTGTCGTGAATGCGCCAGTACCCCGTGAGGCTGACTGCAAGAGCCCGCACGTACCGGTTGAAGTCGGCCTCGATCTCGGCCGCCGTCCGGGCGACCGACCAGCACCGTACCTCGTCCATCGCGCCGATGTAGAGGTTGACTTGATCCGCGTCACTGCCCACGAACAGGTTGTTCGCATTGTCCGCACCCGTGATGTCGGCGGGATAGTCCGCCGCCACCTCGGTCCCGTCCTGGAAGAGCGTCACCTGCTCCTCGGCACTGTCGTAAACGACCGCCACATGGTGCCAGGCGCGGTCATCGACCGCACCGCCCTGGACCGAGATCTCGCCGAGCAGGTCGAAGACCCAGTGCTGCTCGTCGTCGCTGAGGAAGATGCCCCAGGCGGAATCCTCGCTGTTCGAGTCGGCGTTGGTGATCACTGGGACCCGGCCGGTCCACGGCTCGGGCTTCAGCCAGAGTTCGAGCGTGAAACTGGCGCCGTCCATGACCAGCGCGGCGCGCGGCAGCACGGCGTAGTCGTCGAACCCGTCGAACTCCAGGGCGACCGGTGCGGAGTCCGCAATGTCCCCCGTGCCGTCCGGCGGCACGCCGCCGGTATCCAGGACGAAGCCGGGCTCACGGTCTTCGCGGTTCGTCAACACCATATTGTGCAGCACGGCGTCCTGCGCCGGGGCGGCGGCATCCGTGGCCGCGTCCGGGTCGCCGTCGTCGAAGTTGTAGAACGCGGTCAAGCCATACTCATCGCCCTCGAGTTCGTACTCCCAGAGCCGCGCGATGTCCTTTTCCGGCAGGGCCCACTCCCAGACGGCCAACTCCTCGATGTGACCTTTGAACAGCGCGTCTGCGTCCGAGTCGGGGTCATCCCCGATGGTGATCGTCCCGGCACTTGGTTCCAGTCGTCCACCGGCAAAATCGCTCCGGCGCGCCACGTCGGTTGCGAAGTCCGCCACATCGGTGGGGCCGCAATACAGACGCGCGGTGAGGCCGTCATTGGCGGCCACGACACGGTTCCAGGCGCCGAACGTCGCCACGGCGTCGAGTGTCTGGGTCAACTCGCCGTCGGCAGTCGTGAACGTATGGACAATCGCGCCGTCCGGCTGCAAGGCGACCGTGCAGGCCGGTCCCTTGAACAGGCAGATGTCGGCCGCGGGCGCGGCGGCGTCGGGCTTGAACCAGAGCGCCACGGTGTAGGCCGTCATCTCGATGCCGTCGACCGCGAGGTAGTCGTCGACGCCGTCCAGGCACAGGACATATTCGCCGGGTGGCGGGAACTCCAGCGCCAGGTCGTCGACTTCGTGCCGGTCCAGGTTCGGGTAATCGACGTTCTTCATGCTCGCATCGCCGTCGGCGCCGGCCACGTCTTCGACGGTCAACCCCGTCGGCTGGTCGAACGTGAAGTAGGTATCGAGCCCGGTCTCATTGCCGCGCCGGCCATGGTTGTAGGTTTGGGCGACCTCGGTGGCGCCGAGCACCCGGTGCCAGAGTTGGAACTCGTCCATCAGGCCGTGGTAGAAATGGCGGTCGGTCGGCTCGGTCGGCTGCATGCCGATGACCAGGCGGTCGGTCACGGGCGTGCCGGCAATCGTGCCGCTGCCGTCCGGGACGCCGTTGACATAAAGCGTCACGTTGTTCCCGGTCTTGGTAACCGCAACGTGGGTCCAGACGTTCGCGGGGATGACGGCCGTCCCGGTTACCGTGCCGCTCTGGCTGACCTCCTCGTACTCCAGATGCCCGGCGTTGAGGCGCAACGCGGCCAGATGCCCAGACCCGTTCTCCGTGTCAGCCCAGACGACGATCGAGTGCATCCGGCTCACCGTCTGCGGCTTGACCCACACCGCGATCGTCATCGGGTCGGGGCGCGCCTGGTGCGGCAGTTCCAGGTAGTCGTCGATGCCGTCGAAGAACAGCGCGTTCTGGCGGTCCTGAAGCCGGACCATGGGCAGGCCGGTCTGCGACACGCGGTGGGCCTGGTCCAACCCGGTCGAGAGCGTGCCGTCGTAGAACCCGCTGCCCGAGCTGTCGACCGCGCGCGCCCCGCCGCCTTCGTCGAACTTGTAGTACCGGACCAGGTGCTCCTCGTCGCCCCACAATTCCTCCGTGGGGATGCTGGCGAGCGCCACGTCCCAGAACGTCACCTCGTCGATCAGGCCCTTGAACGGACGCAGGGATGTGTCGGTCGCCGCCGAACCGATGGCCAGGGCGTCGAGCTGCGGCGTGCGGGCGATCGTGCCGTTGATCGAGGCCTTGCCGTTCAGGAAGAGCGTCACGGTCGTCCCCGTCTTGGCCACGCCGACGTGGACCCATTGATTGTCCTGGAGCGTCGGCGCCGCGACCAGGGGGCCCCACTGGCCGTCGAACTCGCAGTACATGAGCTTGCCTTCGGTGCTCACCCGCAGTTCGGCGAAATGCCCGCCAGGCCCGCCCCAGCCCGCGACCACGTCGTCCACGGCGTCATCGGCGCCTGTCTTGTCCCACTTGATCCAGGCGCCGACGGTAAACGCCGCGTCGCGCGGCGAGAACGGCAGACTCACCGAGGTATCGGCGCCGTCGAACGACAGCGACTGCTCGGTGGGTAGCGGCTTCTCGAACACCAGCCCCTCGGGCTTGATCCAGTGCAGATCGAACGCGTAGTAGAACACGCCATCGTGGCCGTTCGACGAGTAGTCCGTAACCAACTGCCCGCTGCCGTCGGTGCACGGCCAGTAGGCGAGCAGGCCGGCCTCGTTGCCAGCCAGCCGGGTGTAGAGGTGGTCCTTGATCTCGATGGCCGTGCGGACCACGCCCCAGATGCGCACTTCGGTGATGTACCCGAGGAACGGATCCGCGTCCAACCCCGAGCGGCCGATGAAGCCGTCCACGACGACATCAGGCAGGTCCTGGGTCAAAGCAACCTGCTGTTGCTGCTCGCCATCCAGGTAGAAGACGACGTAGCCGTTCTGCCCGGCTGGCTTGTTGAGCACCCACGCCAGGTGATGCCATTCGCCGACCGTCACGGTCGCATCGCTCTCGATCCAGCCATTGCTGTCGTCGAAATACGCCAGATGCTCGGAGCCGTCATGGCCGGCGTACAAGGTCAGCATGCTGTTGCCGAACCCGTACACGGCCGGATTGTCCGCCGCCGCGGTCTTGTAGACCCAGGCTTCGATGGTCATCGTGTCGGTCGGGGCCAGGCCCTCGCCCACGTACACAAACGTGTCGGCGTTGATCTCCACGGCGTAGTCGCCCGTGGGGCGAACAACATAGCGATTGTCATGGACCACACGGCCGACGCTGTTGTACAGCGTCAGGTCGTGGCCGTGGCCGGTGCTGTCATAGGCAGTGATGCCACTGCCCTCGTTGAATTTCCAGTAGGCCTCGAGACCGGCCTCGTCGCCATGCAGTTCCTTGTTGTACAGGAAGTTCACATCGTCGGGCGACAGCACCACGGACCAGTAGCGGATTTCATCGAGGAGTCCATCGAAAAAACCGTAGTCGCCGCGGTAGGCGCCGATGCGGATGGCGTTGGCCGTGGCCGCCATGGCGGCCGGCGTCGAAGCCTGGAACGTCCCGTCCACGTAGAGCATCATCTCGCTGCCGTCGTAGGTGCCGCACACGTGATGCCAGCCGGTATCACCCCAGACGTACGACAACTCGCGCCACCCCTGGCCCGTTCCCTCGCCCACGCTGAAGATCACGCCCTGCCCCGCTTTCCGGGCCACCACGAACTGACTCGATTGCGACACGGGAGCGTTCGCCGCCAAGCCAACCGTGAGCGACACGTCCTGGAACGTCACCGTGTCCGCCGCCGCATCGACGGTCGTGGCCGTCGCTACCAGTTGCCAGGGATCGTCGCTGGTGTGGTTGCGCCGGTACAATCCGATATCTCCGGGGGTGACGGCGTCGTTCTCCGTCAAGTCCTCCGCCAGCGTGAACGTGTAGTCGGCGACGTAGGGCGAGCCGTACACGGCCCAACTCCAGTAGTCGTCGTCCCCGTCGCGGTGCAGGACCCAGTACTGCTGGTCGAACGGGTGTGCGTTGACGGGAAAGGCGCCGGGGTGATCGGCGATCCGCACGGCCGTCAACATCGCGGCCGCCGGGTCCGCGAAGGTGACCGCGAGGTCGGCATCAGGGAAGGTCACCGTCGCTGCTTTGGGGTGCGTCTCCGCCACCCCGGCGCCGAACGGCGTGGTCGCCGTCACAAAACGCGCATCGTTATTGACGGTCGCATCGTTCACGCCTGTGGAATCGACGGCTGTGTCGCTGCCCACCGCGTCGTCCAGCCGGTAGTAATGCAGCAGGCTCGGCTCGTTGCCGGCGAGCGTACGGTGCATGTCGCCGACGATCTCGGCCTGAGACCGCGGCACGTCCCAGATGCGAAGTTCGTCGAGGGTCCCGGACGTGGTCTTGCCGCCCTCGTTGCGGTCCAGGAAACAGGCGCCCGTTCCGGTGGGACCGTAGCTGCCGGAGTAGTCGTTCTGCTCGATACCGTTGACATAGAGCCGTAACCGCTGGCCGGTCGCGTCGGCGTCGAACACGCAGGCGATGTGGTACCAGGTGTTGGCCGGTTCCGTCATGAAACACGCGTCGGTCTGGTTCGAGCCCACCAGGTCTCTGGTATCCCAGTCGCCGCCGCCCGGGTTGTCGCCCACGATCAGGTAGAGGCGATCGAAGTAGTCGAACGCCATCAGGCGCACGAAGTTGCCCTCGCCGGTCGTGTCACGCGTGATCTCGAACACCGTCTCCTCGTAGTTCAGATGCGTCGGCTTGAGCCAGAACTCGATGGTGAAATCGCTGATGGTGTTGCCGGTTCCGGTGAAGATCGCGGGGAGACCGAACCTGATGTCATCGCCCGAGTCGCTCGCCCACAGCGCGTGGTCGTCGCGGTCCGGCGTGACCGGCGTGCCGTCCTGGCTGGCGAAACACCAGTCGGTCTCATCGTCATAGCCCTTGTCCAGCATGGCCTGACGCGCGCCGAGTTCATCCTGCTTCACCCAGAACTCGACGGAGAACGGAGCGCTGTCGAACACCGGGTCGGCGGGCACATCCGCATACCCGTCCGTGCCCGAGAACGAGGCCGCACGTTCGTCCGGCGGCGCCGGGAAAAGGTCTGGCGCGGTCGTGGCATCCAGCGTCCCCGCCAGTCCGCCGCCGCTGTAGCCGAGGTGACCGTTTCCCGTCCGGTCGACGATGACCGCGTCGCCGGCGCCGTTGAAGTCGTAGTAGACCTCCAGCCCTGACTCGGTACCGTTGAGGCGGCGCCGATAGCTCTGCAGGATCTCCTCATCCGTGCGGGCCACGGACCAGATGCTGAGTTCGTCCATCCAGCCCTGGAAGGTCGAGCCGATTCGCAGGAAGGGGAACGCCGGCAGCACGGCGCCGAGGTCGGCCGTGCTGTCGCTGTACACGGGCCGGCCGTTGACGAAGAATGTGCAGGTGTCGTTGGCGCCGTTGGTATTGGCCTCGACGCGCAACGCCACATGCTGCCAGGCGTACAGCTCGACCGCCGTGTCACTGCCAGCAGCCGGGATCGTGCTCTGGCCGTTCCTGATGAGCTTCAGCACGCCGTCCTGGACAATCCACGTGTAGCAGCCCGCGCACCAGCCGGACACGCGGTCGTTGATCGCGATGATGTTCTGCCAGGTGCCGCTAGACTCGACGGGCCGGATCCACGCTTCCCAGGTGAAGTCGCCGGCGTAGTCGAACGCTTCACTGCCCGTCACCGACACGGACGGCGGATCGTACAGGCACTGTTCGGTGTCGGGGAGGTAGCTGAACCCGCCGGGGAACGTGTGGTCGATCCGGCTCGCATCGCTCATCAGGAACATCCGGCCATGACGCCGGTACACGGACGCATCGAGCAGTGTGGTGCCGCCGCCCTCGTTGAACTTGTAGTAGCCTTCGAGGAAGGGCTCGCTGCCGGCCAGTTCCCGGTTCATGTCGGCGGCGATCGCGGCGCGGTCCCTGGCCCGGGACCAGATGCGCACGTCATCCACGCGCATCTCGCTGAGCTCGCCGCGCCACTCCCCGCCGTTGAAGTCGTTGCCGACCAGCATCTCACCGAAAGCCTGGTAGTGCTCGAAGGTCAACGTTTGTTCGTGAACCTGCACCCCGTCACGGAAGACACGCAGTTCCGCATTGCCGCCGGTCTCACTGCCGTCCGTGAAGGTGACAGCCCAGTGATGCCAGTCGGCGTCGGTATAGGCGGGAGCAAGGTCCACGGTGAACTCCTCCCAGTTTGGAGCGGCATCATCGTACCGATAGTCAACGAAGAAGGCGTTACCTTGGGACGCCTTGCGGAAGCCGATGCGCAGGCGTACCTCCGAGGCGGTCTGCTGACAGAACACATACCCATCCCAATCGGTGGTCGAGTTCAGCAGATAACGTTGCGCCCAGAACTCGATGGTCAGGCTCTGGTTGGCAAGGTCGATACTCGAGGTCAGCCGGGCGTAGGGGTCGCGTTCTCCGTAGTTCTCGCCCGGGGCGAACTCGATGGCCTGCTCGCGCGGCGACGCGGGCCCAAGCGCGAACGGCGCCGCGGTGGGCGCGAACTGGCCCCAGTCCCCAAGGATCGTTCCCGAGGAACTCACCGAGTCCTGGGCCCCGCCGATCACGTCGACCCAGTCACACCTGCCGTCGTACCCGACCCATTCGTTGAAGCGCAGGCAACGCACCAGGCTCCCGTCGTTGGCCGTAACGGTACGGAACCGGTTGGTGCTGATCTGCGCCGCGGTCCGCACCTCCGTCCAGATGCGCAATTCGTCGAGGGCGCCGTCGAAATACCCGGTCGCGTCCCACGTCTTCCGGCCCAGCTCGAACGCGGAGCCACCGAGGTGGGGCGCCCGCGCCTGGTCGCTGGCCACCAGCACCCCGTCGCGGTAGATGCAGCGGGCGTTGTCCTGGTGGTTGTACGTCACGGCCCAGTGGTGCCAGGCGGTGTCGGTGTAGGTCGCCGTTGTGGCGAGGATGTCGTGGTTCCCATCGTGGTGATAGAATTTGAACAGGAACCGATTCTGAGAGTCGAACGCGATCGCCATGCCGCTGGCCAGTTCCGGCGCGTCGTCGGGCGGCGCGTCCTCATTGCCCTCGGAATAGAGCATATCGACCGTCCCGGTGCTGTCACGCCGGGCCCACATCTCGATGGTGTAGGAGGTATACAGGCCCCACGGCGGGTAGTTGATCAGCAGCCTCGAGAGGTCGAAGTCGCTGTCCTCAATCGTCAGGTAGTCGCTGCTGCCGTCCAGTTCGAGCATCCAGTCGTGCGGACCGGCGGGCAGGACACTCAGGTTCGACTTGCGCCACTGGGCGCCGTTGTGGATCGTAGCGAAGATGTCGGTGCTGCGGTAGTCGCACGGGGCCAGGCCGGCGCCCTCGGCGAGGGGCAGGTAGTGGCAGAAACCGTCAGCGTCGGTGTGGTTGTGGTACCAGACCTCGCGGTTCCAGTCGCGCAGAACTTTCGTCTCGGTACACGGCTTGGTCCAGATGCGCAGTTCGGCCAGGGACCCGGTGAAGAAGGACGACGTCGCGTCCCTGGCACCAATGTAGATGAGGTTGCTGTTAGCCGTCATGTCCCCGGTGCCGGCCATGGTGTATGCGCTCACACCGTCGAGGTACAGCGTGACAGTGCTGCCGTCATAGCGGACTGCCACATGGTGCCACGCGTTGAGCGAGACGGCCGGCGCGTTGCTGAGGACGGTCGGATACCAGTCCGCCAATGGGATGCCCCAGAACTGAAGTCGTGCCGTGCCGCCGTCGTCGGCGACGCGCAGTGCGAACGAGCCATCTTTCTTGAGCAAGTAGCCGTCGGTCGCCTCCGGCCTGAACCACATTTCGATCAGGAACTCATTGTGCAGATAGTTGGCGCCGCTGTTCTTGAGGGCAGAGCAGGGCGGCAGGGTCACATAGTCGTCCACACCGTCGAAATGCGGGGCAAACCTGGCCCCTTCGCTGCCCACGGCCACCGCCATGGATTCCGAACTCTGGCTCTGCCCGGCCTGGCCGTCCGCCGGTTCGGCCCGCACGCGCCAGTAGTAGGTGGTGTTGCCGTCCAGGCCCGTGACGCGGTAGCTGGTGACGTCGCCGACCTGCAGATTGCTGTACCCCGACAGTAGTGACGCGAACTCCGGGTCGGTCGCGATATCGAGGTAGTAGGTGGCCGGCGCAGTCCCGGCCTCGGGCGCATCCCAGCGCAGCACGAACGCCCCGTCGCCGTCCGGCACGGCGGCATACGCCGCCGGCCGGGCCATGGCATAGCTCTCGACCCAGTTCGAGGTGGCGCCGGTGAGGGCAAAGTTGTACAGCGTGCCAGTGAGCCCGTTCGGGCCGGAATCCGTGACGGTCGTGATGCCGGCATTGTCGCCGCCCGCCGTGCCGTGGTCGAACCGCCAGTACCCGACCAGGCCCGTCTCGTCGCCGGCCAGCGTGCGGTTCATGCCCCAGCGGATCTGCGCGTCGGAGCGCACGACGTTCCAGATGCGCACGTCGTCCAGCCGGCCCAGCATGTAACTGCTTCCCGACGGGGTGGCGCCGCCGCCCGCTTCGGCCCCGACCTGAAGGCTGTTCGATGCGTTGTACTGGATGGGATAGTCCGTGCCGGCATCCGTGGCGTCGCGCAGAATACCGTCGACATACAGACTCGTGACCTGCCCGCTGCAGGTCAGCGCGAAATGATGCCAGCCGGGCGTGAGGGCCGAGAGGGGACAGTGTACGTAGCGGTACGCGCCGTTCAGTCGTACCATGCCCTCCACACGCGCGTCGTTGGCCATCACATACAGCCTGTGGCCCCCAGTCTCCGTACAGCTCACGAATACTCTCTCCACGGTGCTGGTCGCCCACGTGCTCATGTAGGCCCAGACCTCGACGGTCATCGCGTCCGTAGGTTTGAGTCGGTTGTCGTTGCCGAGGGTGACATAGTCGTTGGTTCCGTCGAAGTCGAGGCAGTTGCCGGGCGGCGCCATGATCGCCCGGAATGAACGTTCGCTACCGTAGGCCGTGCCCTGCGCATTGGTGGCGTAGGAGCGGACATAGTAGCGCTGGTCGAGAGTGAGCCCCGTCAGGCCACTCGAAAACACGCCCGTCCCCGTACCGTCGCTGGTGATGCCGTCGTGGGCGGCCACGGTCGGGCTGCCGGTCGTATTCCAGACGCAGCCGCGCGCCGTCACTGCCGAGGCGCCAGCCTCCGTCACCTCACCGCCGCAGGTGGCGGAAAGCGGGGTGACGTCGTCCACTTCCGCGGTGGTCACGCTTGGCCAGCCGAACTTGCCCAGCGTGCAGTAGAGACCGTCCAGCAACGGCACATCGGCGGCCGTAAAGAAGGGGTAATCGAAGTCGCCCTCGATCACGGTGGCGTCCGCGAAG
Source organism: Lentisphaerae bacterium RIFOXYA12_64_32 (assembly GCA_001803235.1). Classification (GTDB taxonomy): domain Bacteria; phylum Verrucomicrobiota; class Lentisphaeria; order Oligosphaerales; family YB12-FULL-65-16; genus YB12-FULL-65-16. Next base: position 22,223 of record MHBL01000381.1, on the reverse strand, counting down.
GTGCCGTCGCCGTCCACGAGCAGGCAGAGCTTCGCGGTGTCGCCGAGGTCCGCGAGCCCGGACGTATCGACGACGATATCCCCCGTCGGCGCTCCGGCCACGTCCATACGCCAGACGCGGTTCAGACGCCAGTGCAGGTTGGCCGGCACGTCGGTCGTGTTCTGGGTCTCGGCGCCGCCGTCGTGGCCGATGACCGCATAGTCCGTGTCGGCGATATCCGGATCGACCATCGCCACGCAGCCTGACGGGGTCTCGGTCGAGTCGGTGCGTGACGCCCAGACGCCGCGCAACTGCACCCGGTCGCCGGTCGTGCCGGTGCAGGGTGCGGTCGATGCCACCCACGTCACACCCCAGTACAGCGTGCCGTCATGCCCGTGCCCGGTGCGATCGGCCAGTACCGGGCCGCCATCCAACTGGTCGCCGCGGTAGTAGGCGACCAGGCCGGTCTCGGTGCCGGCGAGCGCGCGGTGCATCGCGTCGCGAATCTGAGTCTGGGTCCGGGCGACGCTCCAAATCCGCACCTCGTCGATGGTGCCGGCGAAGTACCGTCCGTTGTAGTCGCTGCCGATCCGGACCGGGTCGGCGTTCGCCTGAACGGTGTAGCTGCCGCCACCGTTCACGAGCTGACTCCCATTGACATATATCAGCCGGCCGTTTGGGGTGCTGACCGCCGCGACGTGGTACCAGTACCCCGCCTGCAGCCCCAGTCCGAAGGTCGTGACCCCGTCGAACTCGAGTTCCGTCCCATTGAGCCGCAGGACATAGCCGTTGGCGTCCCAACTGTGGTACTTGCTGACCAGGCCGCGCAGGCCGCCCAGGGTATCGGCCTTGAACCATGCCTCGATCGTGTAAGCCGTGGTCAAGTCAAAAGCATCGCTGTCCTCGATCTGGACGTAAGCGTGATCGCCGTCGAACTCCAGCGCCAGATCCGGCGGCGCCATGGGGACGACAAACGCGCGGTTCTCGCCGTAGGCTGTGCCTTGGGTGTTGGTGGCATACGCGCGGACGTAGCAGGTCTGACCTTCGACAAAGCCGCCGATGAGGTTGCTGGTGAAGGCGCCGAGGCCGGCGCCGTTGACGGTGCTGAAGTCAGCCAGAGTCGGGTCCTGGTGCATGGCCCAGACGCAGCCGCGCGCGGTGACCGGACTCAGGCCTTGCGCCGTGACATTTCCGCCACAGGTAGCACTGGTCGCCGTGACACTGGTGACCGCCACCGTCGTAACCTCGGCCAGGTCGGGCGTCGTGAAACTGCCCTCGACCGCCCAGGCGCCGCCAGCCAATGCGGTATCCACCGCCTGGACCGACCAGTAGTACGTGGTGCTGTCGACGAGCCCCGCGACCGTCCAGTTCCGACGCTGGTTGGTGTTGCCGAGGGCAGCCACGCGCCGCCAGCCGGTGGCCAGGTCTGCCATGCCGCCGAAGACGTTCGCGGCGCCGGGACTGGTCCCGACGCGCAGGTTGTAGGTCAGGCCGGCCGCAGGGGTCTGCGCGTCGGCCGCCGCGTCCCAGGCGAGCGTCACGCTCTCCCCGGTCAGCGCCTGGACGGAAAGGTCCGCCGGCGCGCCCGGCGGCGTGTTGACGACCTCGGCGCCCTCGTTGCGGTAGAGTTGAGTTAAGGGGTCACCGTCGCCGGTCTGGCCGGTGATCAGGAGATCGAGATCTCCATCGCCGTCGTAGTCACCCAGCGCCACACTGGCATAATCGACGCCCGTCAGGTCCGCGCTGGGGATCTCGGTGAAGGCGCCCGCATGGTTCCGGTAGACCTTGGCGACATTGCCGCTCTCGGTGTAGCCGGCGATGGCGATGTCCAGATCGCCGTCGTTGTCCAGGTCGCCCCAGGCGACGCCGGCGTCGTCGACACCGACAAGCGCGGCGGCAATGTCAGTGAACGCACCCGCATCGTTGCGGTAGACTTTGGTGACATCGGTGGCGTCGTCGTAGCCGGCCAGCAGGATATCGAGGTCGCCGTCGTTGTCGTAGTCGCCCCAGGCGACATCGGCGACGCACACACCGGTTAAGCCCGCGCCGATGTCGGTGAAGACACCGTCACCCTCGTTGCGGTAGACCTTGGTAATGGATTGTTCGTTCAAGCTGTCGTAGCCGGCCAGCAGGATGTCGAGGTCGCCGTCGGCGTCGTAGTCGCCCCAGGCCATGCCGGAGTCGCCGACATTGGCCAGGGCTATCCCCGAATCGACGAACGTATCGCCGCCATCGTTGCGGTAAAGGCGGGTCACGGCTACGGACATGGTGGCGCCGGCGATGAGCAGGTCGAGGTCGCCATCGTTGTCATAGTCGGCCCACTTCGCGTTGCAGAAAAAGACGCTCACAAGCGGCGCGCCGATGTCGGTGAAGGTGCCGTCGCCGTTGTTGCGGTAGATCGCGGCCGGCGCGTTCTGGTCCCAGCTCACGGTGTACCCGACCATACAGAGGTCGAGGTCGCCGTCGTTGTCATAGTCGCCCCAGGCGGCCCCCGCGAGATCGCAGACCCGGTCGGGCAGGCCGGCGCCGGCGACCGCGGTGAAGACGCCGCCGTCGTTGCGGTAGAGCCTCGTCGTGGGCGTATCGTCGGCGTTCTCGCCGGCCACGATGGCATCGAGGTCGCCGTCGCCGTCATAGTCGCCCCAGGCGATGCCGGCAAAGTCGACATTGACGAACCCGGCGCTCGCCTCGGAGAAGAACGAGATGCTGAACGTCTGCGGCGCGCCGTAGGCCGTACCCTTGGTGTTCGTGGCGTAGGCGCGGACGAAATACGTCGTGTCAACGGCCAGGCCGGTGAGTTCGCTGACGAAGCTACCACCGCCGGTGCCGTCGGTGGTCATGCCGTCGTGGACGGCCACGGTCGGGTTCCCGGCCGTGTTCCAGACGCAGCCGCGCGCGGTGACACTCGCGCCGCCTTCATCGACCACGGCGCCGCCACCCTGGGCCGTATGGGCCGTGAGGGTGCTGACGGCCGCCGTGGTGACCTCGGGCGTGCCCACACCGCCCAGAGTGTAGTAGCCGGCATCGGTGAGCGCCTGCGCGGCAACGGTCAACACACCGTCCACGACGCTGCCGGCAACCGCCGTGGCGTTGCTGAACGTGCCGTCAGCATCGGCCAGCAGCCGCATTCCCGCACGGTTACCCAGCCCCGTCAACCCATTGGAATCGAAGACGAAGTCGCCGGTGAGCGCCGCGTCCGTCTCGAGGCGCCAGACCCGGTTGAGCCGCCAGTCCAGTCCGGCGGGTTTGTCGGCCGTGTTTGCGGTCAGTGCGCCGTTGTTATGCCCGTGCACCACAAAATCGGCGCCGCTGACGCTTGGAGCAGTCAGCGACAGAAGTGAGGAGGGAAGCGACGCGGGCTTGCCGAGCCAGGCGGCGCGCAGGTTGGTGCTGCCGGTGATGTCGTAGGCGCAGGGGAACATGACGGCCAGCCAGTCGTCGTTCGTCATGTTGACGAGCGTGCCGTTGTTGTGGTTGGCGGTCAGGTCCGTCAGAGACGTCCCGGAGGTGTGGTCGAAGCGGTAGTACGCAACCAGGCCAGACTCGCTGCCACCGAGCTCCTTGTGCATGCCGTCCCGAAGCTGGTCCACGGTCCGCGCCACGTTCCAGATGCGCAGTTCGTCGAGCTTCCCTGCCAACGGATAGGAGCTGGCGTTCCACGGCGCGATGCCGATCCGCAGCGGTTGCGTGTTGGTGCCGATGGGGTTGCTCCCCGCCGAAATGGCATAGGACTGCACCCCGTTGATGTAGGCGGTCATCTGTCCGCCGGTCTGCCAGGTCATCGCCACGTGTGTCCAGCAATTGGCCGGAATCGAGCCAGTACTGAAGCTGTAGCGTGTCCCGCTCGAGTTCCAGACCTCGGGGTAGACCCCACCCATGCTGCTGACGCCCAAGACGTAGCCGGGACCGATGCTCGTCTTCCCGACAATTTTCTGGTCGCGCGCAGGCGTGGGCAGATTCACCCAGGCCTCGATGGTCAGCGCGGTCGTGACGCTGAGACTCGACGCATGCGGGACATTGACGTAGTCATTAACGCCGTCAAAGTCCAGGGCCACATGCGTCGGCTCGTCGTGCGTCAGCGTCAACTGACTGAAACTGGTCAGCCCGTTGAACGTGGCCGTGCCGGCGATGTGGTTCGCGCTCGACGCGGTCGCCAGTTGCGACCAGGCGCCGGTGCTGGCAGAAGCGCGGCTGTGCAACTTCACGCGCGAGGGCGTGCATAGATCCTCACGGAAAAGCTGATCCTGCCCGCTGAAGGTCGCCGCCGCCGTATACGTGCCGCCGTCATACGCATGCACGACCCAGTACTCGTCTTCCAGATGCCGCCCGGTCGGCAGAACGTTGGGCGACGCCAGCAGATGGCTGACCACGAAGGTCGTTGCGCCGCTCTTGGCCGTGAAGTTCAGGCTCAAGTCCGTACCGGTGAACGTGACCGCACCGGTCGCACTGACCGTCTGCGTGTAACTGGCGCCGCTCGCCAGCGGGATGGGCGCAGCGATCCAGTCGGTGCCCCCATCCATGTTGGTGAGTGTGCCGTTGTAGGCGTTGGCCGTCGCGTCGGTGGCGGTCGTGCCTGAGCCGTTGTTGAGGCGCCAGTAGCCCTTGAGCCCCGATTCGCTGCCGGTCAGGGACAGGTGCATGGACTCCCGAATCTGCTGTTGCGTGCGGGCCACGTTCCAGGCCCGGACTTCATCGATCTGGCCGTCGAAGTAGCTCGTGTTCCAGCGCCCGATCCAGAAGGCGTTGCTGGCGGTCGCCAGCGTTGCCGTTCTCGTACCAGCCAGGTCGCCGTCGTAGTAGAGCTTCACCGTGGTGCCATCGTAGGTCATCGCGTAGTGATGCCACTGATTCTTGCTGTTCGCCAAGGTGACATCCATGTCGTTGCCGGTACCCCAGAGCTGGATCCGCCACACGTTGTCGCCGCCGCCGCTCACAGCACTCAGCGTACGGAAGGAGAAGTCGTAGAGGTTCGTCCCGGTGGCGCCGGCCTGGAAAATGCCGCCGTCATTGAAAGCACGGGCATAGGCCCACGCTTCGACGGTGCGCGCCCCGGCGCCGGTCACGACGGGCCCCGTGCCGCAGGTCACATAGTCGTTCGTGCCGTCAAAATCCAGGCCCGTGCCCGGGCCGGTCTGCAACGCGTCGTGCGTCAGCACCAACTGCCCGGTCTCGCATACATCGGAAAACACGGCGGTGTCGGCAGCCGCATCGGCACTGGACGCAAAGGCCAGTTGCCCCCAGCTCCCGTCGCTGCTGCCGCCACGGTAGTGCAGCCTGACCCGGGCCGGCGTCGTCTGGTCGTTCGCGGTGACCTGGGTCTGGCCGCTGAGCGTGACGTCAGCGGTGAAGCTCCCGCCATCGTAGGCATCAAGGACCCAGTACTCGTTCCCCAGTGGAGTGCCGGCGGGCCGGAGGTTCGGCGCGGCCCCCAAGCGGCTGGCCACGAACGTCGTCGTGCCGGTCTTGGCCGTGACGTTCATGCTCAGGTTCGTGCCGGCAAACGAGAACGTGCCCGGCGCACTGACCGTCTGCGTCGCGCTGGCGCCTTCCGCCAACGGAATGGTCGAGGCGACCCAGTCGGTGGGCGGGTCCATGTTGGTGAGGGTGCCGGTGTTGCCGTAAGTCGTGGCGTCGGAGGCGGTCGTGCCTGAGCCATTGTCCAGGCGCCAGTAACCCTTCAGGCCCGACTCGGTCCCCGCCAAGGACACGTGCATATACTCGCGGATCTGTTGCGGGGTGCGGGCCACGTTCCAGACCCGGACTTCGTCGATCCTGCCGTCGAACTGCCGCGTCCCCACGTAGGAAGGGCTGGCGCCGATCTCGAGGGGATTGGCGTTGCTGGCGATGTTGGTGGTGGCCGCCGCGCTGGCACACAGTTCGCCATCGATGTAAACGGCCACGGTCGAGCCGTCGTAAACGCCGGCGACGTGATACCATGTTCCCGTGGTCATAACGGCCGCCGAGGTCGCGGAGCGCCACGCCGCGCCATCGCCAAAGTTGAAGTCGGCTTTGCCGCTGGCGCCGCAGCGCAGCATGTACCCGGACCAAGTGCCCCCATCCTTCACCGCGACGCTCCCTTCCCATACATTGGTCTTCCAGGTATCAGCCCTGATCCAGGCCTCCACGGTGATGGCGTTGCCCGCGATCTGCAGGCTCGCACCGTTGCCGCAGTTCACGTAGTCATTAGTGCCGTCGAAGTCCAAGGCATAGCCCGGCCCGACGGCAGACGCCGTGCCGGCAAAGGCCACACAGCAAACGGCAAAGAGAATGCTGAATGCTGAATGCTGAGTGCTGAATGGCTGGAGGAGAATGGCCCGTCGCAGACGGGCGATGCCGAACGTCGCTCGTGTCGTAGTCATCGCGTTATGACCCCAGAAGTTCTCGTGGACCACCCGAATATCAGCCAAAAACAATGCTGAATGCTGAGTGCTGAATGCTGAGTGACTGGAGGAGAATGGCCCGTCGCAGACGCAAAATCCCAAACGTCGCTTTCGTCATAGTCATCGCGTCCTGGCCCCAGAACAGGAATTGTCCACACCTGCCCAACCTTCAACCTTCAACCTTCATCCTTCATCATTCAGCATTCAGCATTCAGCATTCAGCATTCAGCATTCAGCATTCAGCATTCAGAGCAACCCCTCACTCCGCCAATTTCTCCGCTTTCGCGGCCAGGTAGATGAGTACGCCATTGTCGGTGGCGATCTTCAATACGGTACTGTGTTCGGCCTGTGTGAACGCCTCGCGCTTCACCATCAGCGCCAGCGACACGCTGGCGCCGGCCTCGACCGTGCCCATATCCAGGGTCGCCGGCAGGTCGGTATACGACGTCTCGCCCGTCGCGAGGTCGAACACGCGGTAGACCAATGGCAGCGACTGCCCCACGTCCGTGACCGTAACCGTCAGCGGCGTGGTTCCCGAGTTCGTCATGCCGAGGGTCTGCGTGGCGCACTGCACGCCGAAGTCGAGGGTATCGCCGACCGGGATCGTCAAGGACAGCGGGCCCTGGTAGTCCGAACCTTCCGCGCAGCCGACCCAAAAGGCCTGACCGGAACCGAGCGGTTCCCCGCTCAGGTTCGTCACCAGTGTCCAGCGCCCGCTCACCAGCTTGTAGATGCGCTGCCCGGTGTGCGAGCTCGAACCGGCAAAGAACGCTTCGCACGCGGGCGGCGCGGCCGGGTCAACATGGAACCCCACGAAGTTCAGCGAGTTCGGCTGCCAATCGAGACGACGGAACTTGATCTCGCCGAGAATGTTCAAGGTGTGCGCGGCCGTCGCCTTGATCAGGTACGGACGGTTCGCCTGGATCGCGTGGAGCTTGCTCAGGAACGCGTCCGGCCGCGATGGCGCGTACCATGTGCTCCAGCCCGAGTCGGTCCACGGCTGTTCGTCCGGGTCGCGGAGGAACTGCACCGGCGACCGGTCCGCGAAATACGTCGCGACCATCTCGACCGGCGCACCGTCAAAGACCACGGCCGGATCCGTGTCAAGGGGCTCGACCTCGATGAAGACCGCGTTCCATCCCACTTGGAGCGGTATGGACTGGGTCCGCTGCGTGTCCGCGGCCGCGGCCCAGTGCACGACCACGGCAAGGAGGCAAACCCGCGACAACAGGAAGGCGCGCTCGGTAAGACGTTTCATGTTCATCCCCAAGTCGTTCCGGCCCCAGCCCGCAGGCACCGAATCAGAACAGAGGACAATAATACCATCCCTGCCCCGGAGGCTGTGCGGGAAAGGTCTGCTGGCAAACGTTCTGGTAAAAACGTTTATTCCGCAAGAAGCTATACGGCCGTGCCGTGCACGGCAAGCAGGCAGGGACGAATATGCCAAAGAATGTGACGAAACGGCCAGGAACTTAAGGCGGACTCTCGTGCGTCCAGGTCGTGCGGTCGCCTGCGGACGCGCGCGATCTGGTCCATGGTAGAGTGGAGAGCGCGTTGATTCATCCTTCACGGGCATCCAGAAGACGGTTCGCGATACGCTCGCGCGCCAAGAACGAGACGCCGTTGTGCTTGGAGCTTGGAGCGCGAGCGTATCGCGAGCCGAATAAATCGACACGCCCAAAAGGCGGTACTCAGACACCGGACTCTGCCGTCTCCGCGCCTGAGTCCCGGCTTTCAGCCGGAAGCCTCCCGCGCGGCTTCAGCCCGCGGGGACGCGCGTCGCCTCACGCAACAACCGTACCGACACGGTGACGCCCGGCGCCCACGCCACGCGCATCCCGCGCGCTCGCTGAAGTTCGCGCCCACTTCCGCCTGAAAGGCGGTACCCAGACACTACGCTTTTCCCGCGACTGACGCGCGGGAAAAGAGGCGCGTCGCGCCGTCGCTGTCCGGGTTGTGACGCAGTGACCTAATGACGCAGTGACTCAGTGGCCGTCACCCCTCAGCATTCAGCATTCAGCATTCAGCATTCAGCATTCAGCGTTCAGCGTTCAGCGTTACGACAAACATGTTGTCGCAGAGGTAGCCGCTAAGGCGGCTAGGGTCCGCCGGTCCCACGCCGGAGTTCCGACTTGCGGGCCTGTCGGTTCATCCGAGCCGCGTCAGCCCGGCCGGGTACCACGGACGGCCTGTTGCAGACGCCGGACCGCGGTACGACCGAGATGCAGAGGCGCCGCGCTCGAGCCCAGGTAGAGATCTGCCTGGCGCGCGCGCACAGCCCACCGCGTGATGTGATTCCGGTTGATCAGCAACGACCGGCTCAATGCAGGAAAGGCGTCTCCGGGCAGGCGTGCGAGCCAGTCGCTCAGTTTCACGCGCACCATGTGGTCCTTGCCCGCAGCGTCCAGCACGTGCGAGTAGTTGCCGTCCGCCCGGATGGCCGCGATCTCCGCCACCGGCACGACAAACGTCTGGCGCCCGGTGTTGAGGAAAACGGAGTCGTCGTAGCGGTACTGCTCAACGGGACTAAATGTGACGGACGGCTGGGCCTGCGCCCGCGCGATGGCCTTGGCGAGACGCTCCGGTTCCACGGGCTTGAGGAGGTAGTCGATGGCATTGACTTCGAAAGCGCGAAGGGCGTAGTTGTCGTGAGCGGTCACGAAAATGACCCGCGGCCGGTCGCCAATGTCTCGCAAGAGGTCAAACCCCGATTCGCCGCGCAGTTGAATGTCGAGAAATACCAGGTCCGGGTCCAGGGATGCGATCAGGCTGCGGGCCTGCGCACAGTCCCGGGCCTCACCGACAACCGACACGCGCGGATGCGGACGCAGGAGCTGCCGCAGATTTGCGCGCGCCAGGCGCTCGTCGTCGACGATGATCGCAGTGATCGTGTCCATGGTGTGTTCTCCTTGCAGGGGGCACGATACCGCCTGTGGCGCGGTGACTCAATGACGCAGTGACTCAGTGACGCAATGACGCACGACACCGATGGAGGTAACCCGATCGGCGCCACGCGGCTCCGAAGAAGCCCAATCCGTTCCCGGGCCTCCCCCGTGTCGCATGCCGTCGCCTCCCGCATTCCGTGTTCAGCGGCCCCCGGGCGGCAGACCGCCCGGTCATCTCGAGGTGAAACTGACAACGACAGTCCTAAAGCCCGCGAGGACACGGGCGCTCCAACGCTGGGTACGCATCCGAACTGGAGCGCCCGCGTCCTCGCGGGCTCTGGGGGCCCCAGTTTCATGGAAGCGTTCAGCATTCAGCATTCAGCATTCAGCATTCAGCATTCAGCATTCAGCATTCAGCATTCAGCATTCAGCATTCAGCATTCAGCATTCAGCATTCAGCATTCAGCGTTCAGCATTCAGCATTCAGCGTTCAGCATTCAGCATTCAGCATTCAGCATTCAGCATTCAGCGTTCAGCATTCAGCATTCAGCGTTCAGCATTCAGCATTCAGCGTTCAGCATTCAGCATTCTCCCTCCCCCGCCTGCCGGCAACTCGACTCTGACCGCAACCCAGCCGTCACGTTCAATGTACTCGAATCGGTGCTGGTCGTGAAACAGCAGTTCCAGCCGCTTGCGGAGGTTGCTCAGGCCGAGGCCGCCGGCTCGGCCGTCGTGGCGATCCGTCTCCGCCACCCAGCGGCCCGTATTGGCCACCTCAAGCAGGAGCCGCCCCGCCGTCAGTCTCGACTCGATCCGGATGCGCAATGGCGCCGGCCCGGTCTTCATCCCGTGCTTGACCGCGTTCTCGACCAGGGGCTGCAGAACCAGGCACGGTACCGGCAGGTCAGCGGTCCCCGGTTGGACGTCGATGGCCGTGTCGAGTTCGTCCTCGAACCGGTATTTCTCGATGCGCAGGTAGCTTTCGGCGAACCCGACCTCCTCGCGCAGCGGCACCGTCCTTTCCTCGCTGGTGTCGAGCGAGGTCCGCAGGTACCGCGACAGTTCCCGGATCAACGCCGGCACCTGGTCCGGGGTCTGGCGCGACAGCGCGTCGATCGTGTTGAGAACGTTGAAAAGGAAGTGGGGGTTGACCTGATAGCGCAGCGCCTGCAATCGCGCTTCAATCAGAAGACGCTCGGCCTCGCGCGCCTGCTCGCGGTCCCGCTCCGCGCCGCGCCGCTCGGTGATGTCCGCGATAAAGCCCTGCAACAGCATGGCACCCCCGGGCGCGTCCACGTCGGCCACGGCGTGCAACTCGCCCAGACGCCGGCTGCCGTCCCGCCGGACGAGTTCGAACTCGAAGCCCGTCACCAGACGGTCACGGCGCAGACGCGCGACGATCTCCTCGCGCTGCCTGGGGTCGGCATAGTGGGTCTGGGAGTGAACGCCGACGGCCTCATCCGGCGAACCGTACCCGAGGAGTCGAGCGCAGGCCGGATTCACCGCGATGATACGCCCATCCTCCGTGGTCACGAAAATCCCCTCGAGCGCGTTCTCGAAGATGCGGCGGTACTTGCGCTCGGCGGCCTCGATCGCGGCCCGGTTCGCCTGCAGGCTGCCGGCCATGTCGTTCAGGCTCTGACCGAGCTGGCCGATCTCGTCGCTGGACGTCACGGCCAGCCGCTCGTCCAGGCAGCCGCCCTGAATGCGACGCGCAAACGCCTGACAGGCGGCAACGTTCCGCAGGATGGGATGGGTGACGAGGAAGATGCCGCCGCCGATCAGCGCCATCAGCGCCACCGCAACGGCCAAGGCAGCATGCCGGATCTGCCGCACCGGTTGCAGCACTTCATCGAGCGGCTGGGACACCACAAAAACCCACGCCGGATGCCGGGTCCGATGGTACGCGGCCAGGTACGGCCCAGCCTGTGTCTTGTACTTGAGGAACCCGCATTCCGCGGTCAGTTCGGCCGGCGCGACTGGAATGTCCGGCGGCCGGTACGGCTCGGCAGCGACCGGGTCGGGCGGCCGCCAGTCCTTGTCGATGGTCAGGTCGAGCGTCGGGTCGAAAACCACCGCGCGCCCGCTCTCACCAATACGCAGGTGCGCCAGATTCTGCGTGTGGAAGAACCCCATATCGACAATCGTTCGCAGGACCCCGACTACATTCCCCTCATGCCAGATCGGCGCCGCAATCGCCAGACCCGGACGACCCGTACCCCGACTCAGGACCGTGTCGCCAACGCCGGTCCGACCGGCCTTGGCCTCGATGAAGTCGGGCCGCTCCGAAACCACGCGTTGGTGGTCGGGGTGATACAGCCGCCCTGCCTCGGTGTTGCTCGACGCCACGCAGTCCGCGTCGAGATTCACCAAGTTGATCGACTGGTACACCTGCGTGGCAGGACGGACGCGGCCGAAGTAGCGGTTGAACTGGCCCGCTTGCTCCGGGTCACGGTAATTCAGCGCCGTGTCACGAACCATGCGCATGTCGGCCCACAGTTCAGCCTCCTGCACAAGCCGCGCCAGCGAGCGCTCGGCCTGAGTGGCTACCAGGTACGCGACATGATCGAGATTGGCGCGCGCCGCGTCTTCCATTTCGCGGCAGGCCGCCCGGTAGAGAATGGCCGACGCAACGACCACACCGCCCAACGCCAGGCATTCGACCAACACCAGCAGTTTTGTGCGCAGGCTCATGGGTTACCCATGCCGCTCACGGCGACGCCACCGGGCGGAAGAGCCATCGACGCGGCCCCGGCCCAGACACAAGGAGATTCGGGCCACAGCACACGGCGTCTATTGTAACATGGACGGACAGCCCTGCCAACCCGGGTCGGCAGCCACGCGGCGCGGCACTATTTTTCGACCCGTGCGGGTGAATCCGCCCTCGCGGGGACAAGCATCGCGGCACCGCTCGTAGTGGTGTCGCAGTCCCGGCGGTTGTCCGCCGGGCAAGACACCATCCCCGCGCCGCGGCGCCGCAACACGCCGGATGGGCTCTTGGCGCTCCACTTCGTTCCGCGCACTGCGAGCCCACTACGAACAGGCGCATCCTGGCCTCCATGGCGGGTCCTGTTCTCTCTCAGGATTCACCCGCACAGGTCGCTATTTCTCGCGCATCGTCACGGCACCGGTCCAGTCATCGGGCGGCGGGGTCGCCAGGTACACGGTGCAACGTTCCACGAGCAGCGTGGCGGGCCGGTCGCCAGGTCGGAGACGCACGGCCTCGCCAAACGTTCGGCGCGCACGCTCCCAATCGCGTGCGAGGTACTGGCGCAACGCGTCCTCGTAAAGCGCCACAAAACTCGTGGTGTCCTCGTCGAGTCCGCCCTTCTCGGCCAGGAGTTCGAAGATTCTCACCCCTTGGGTTCTCCCTTTGACCGCCACGATGTCGAGCCACCGTGTCTCGAAGGCGTCCCCGGCCTGGGCCCGGGTGTCCTCGCCGATGATGATGGTCGTGCCGTAATACTTGTTGAGTCCCTCGAGTCGGCTGGCGACGTTGACCGGATCGCCCAGCGTCGTGTAGTTCATGCGCTCGTCGTAGCCCACGTTGCCCACAATGACCTCGCCGGTGTTGATGCCGATGCGAGTATGAAAGCGCGGTCGGCCCGCCTTCTCCCAGGCGTCGCCCGCCTGACGCAGGAACGCGCGGCACTCGATGGCCGCGCGACACGCATCGACGGCGTGCGCCGCATCGGGCAGCGGGGCGCCCCAGAACGCCATGATCGCATCGCCGATGAACTTGTCCACCGTCCCGCGTTGGCGAAGGATCGCCGCGGTCATGCCGCCGAAGTACTCGCCCAGTTGTGCTGCCAGTTGCTCCGAGGTCAGTTTCTCGGAAACGGTCGTGAAATCGGCGATGTCCGAGAAAAGGACCGTCATGGTCCGCTTCTCGCCATACAGCACCGCCTCGCGGCCGCACCGGATCAGGTCCGCCACCAGGTCGGCAGGCACGTACTTTCTGAACGACCGCAGACCCACTTTCATGTTCTCGACCGAGTTCTTCATCCGCACCACTTCGGTGATCCGGGACTTGACCCGGGTTTCCCCGGACAGGTCGAAGGTCTGGATGCGCGACATGTCGGCTTCGAGCTGCATCAGCGGCCTGCTGATCCGACGTGCGAACCAAACGCCCAGCGCCATGACCGCGGCACTGGTCAGCCCGCAGACGACTCCCAGCAAGACGAGGAACCGCCGTTCGTACGCCCGGATGCTGGCGGCCGAGATGTCCATACCCAGCACGGCATCGAGCGTGCCGTCCGGGTGGAGGATCGGGGCAAAACCGGACAGCCACTGTCCCCATTGGTCCTCGGAAAAGGCGGTTTCCACCCGGGCCTGGTACGGCGGCTCGAAAGCGCGGCGCATGTCCTCCGAAACCGCGTCCTCGAACACATCGCCCAAGTGACTCATGTCCGGCCCGGGCTCCTCGGCATCGACCACGAATACGTACTTGCCGTCGGGGGTTCGTCGGATGGTGTAGACGAAACGCACCCTGGTCGCACCGTCCCCCCGAATGGCGTCGCGCACCTCCCGGAGTTTCGTCTTGATCTTCCGGTATTCGGGAGTGTTCTCGTCGTCGGCGACAACGAGCCTGGCGTGGGTTTTGGCATCGACGCGCAGGGCGGCGAGGCGCACCATATCGAGGAGCCGTTCGCGAATACCGTTGCGCACAAACCCGCGCACGCTGACAAACAGGCTGAGCCCGAGCAGAAGGGACGTGCAGACCACCGTGCACGCAAACGCCGTACCGAGGCTGACCCTGAGGCTGTAGCTGCGTCTGGACGCGGTGGTACCGGAAGGCTGTGTCATGGGGCCCTTCCTCCTGCATCGAACGTGGCTCACTCCTCCGACGCGCGCCCGCCGGCACGGCCCCCCGCCGAGCCGTGCCATCCGCAACGCGCCGACGCCTGGATGGCCCGACGACTCACCGTGGTTCCGGTGGGGCCTCGGGGCGCGCGGGGGCCGGCGGCGGCCGCGGCACGCGGGCCAGGGCGTCGCGAAAGACCGCGATCGCCGTACCCGCTCGGGCCTCGTCGAGAAAAGCCTGCTCGGTCTGCCGCCGCTTCTCGAGCAGCAGGCTGTGCCGGACCTGCTCGGCAACGCGCTCGAGCGGCGTGACGGTCGCGTCGCGCATGTCCATGAGCCGGACGAGGTACAGCCCGCGTTCCGTGCGGACCGCCTCGCTGACGTCGCCGACCTTCGCCAGGCTGAACCCGGCCGCCACCACGGCCGCGTCCCAGGCGTACTTCTCCCGCCCCGCTTCGACCCAGCCGATGTCGCCGCCCTTGTAGCGCGTCGCCTGGTCCTCCGAGTACTCGATGGCCAGCGCTCCGAACCCCTTCGCCGCCGGCGCGCCGGCCGGCAGCAGCGCCTTCTGACGCGCGTCGCCGATGCGGACCTGACAGCGGGCGCGCTCGTCGTTGTTCATCTTGGCATGTGTCGCCACAAAGACGATTGCCAGACGCCGCTTGGCCGGCTGCGTGTAGCGCGCCCGGTTCTGCTCGTAATACGCCCGCACCTCGTCGTCCGACACGGTCGCTTTCGCCAGACGGGGTTCCAGTTCCTGCCCCCGCAGCCGCCCGATCAGCAGGTTCTGCCACTCCCGGACAAATCCAGGGTCCTTGTCCAAGCCTGCCTGCAGGGACTTGCCAATGAGGACTTCACGCTCGATCATCTCGTCGAGGAGGGCCGACGTGTCCACCTTGTCGGGGTGCGGCCCACCCCGCCGCGCCAGCTCCCGCGCCACGTCGGCAACCCGAATCTGGCGCGGGCCGACCGTGGCGACCAGGTCCGGATCGGGTCCCGGCGCCGGCCGCGGCGCGGCGCGCCAACGCAGAAGCAACCAGCCGGCCGCGATCAACGCCAACGCGGCCAGTGCACCGAGCGCCAAGCGGGAAAATCGATGTTGCATGTGTTCCTGGTGCCCTCACCTGCGGTACGCCAGCCGCCCCAACCGCCCGAAGCGGCCGGCGCAGAGTCCTCCCAAGATGCCACCCAGGTATGCCCACCGCCAGCCAGCGTAGGGCCGTCCCTGCAAGGTAGCACGGGACGCAGCCGCTGCCAACCCAGCAATGTACGGCGGCAGCGCCAGATGCCGCTGATGCGCATGGCGGGTCAGACGGCGGGGACAATGGCCCCATGCGCGGTCAGCAACTCGCGCAATAGCCCGGCGCGGACATTCTCCACAGCTTCCCCGCGCGATGCGGCCAGGGCGGCGAGGCCTCCCGCGGCCTGGCCGGTGGCCATACAGGTGGCCTGGACACGCAGTGCGGAGTTCGCCAGCCGGTCGCTCGAGATGCAACGCCCGGCGACCAGCAGATTCGGGACAGCCCGCGGCAGCAACGCCCCGCGCGGCACGGATGGAACAACCCCCGGCTGCAGCTGCCGACAGTCCAGCCCGTTGGCGTCGGAACGGTGCAAGTCAATGGGGTAGAACGAGTGACAGACCGAGTCCGGCCACGTCCGCCCGGAGGTGTAGTCCTGCACCGTGACTGTGTCACGCCCGGCGATGGTCGCCGTCTCGCGGACCCCGCACTCCGGGCAGAGCTGTTCCAGTTTAAGGTTCTCCAATCCCTTCTGGGTCCGCAGGAACCGGAAGAGCCGCAGCAACGCCCGCCGGCCGGCCAGTTCCAAGTCGGTCCGCGCCTCGCTGGTGCGCGCATTGATGCCATGGATGTGCCCGGTGTTGCCGCCGTGCTGCGCGAGCCAACTGTGTACACTCGGCCGCTTTGTGTCCCAACCGCCGTCCGTCGGCCCCAGCCGCCCGGCCGCGACCTCGCGACGGAACTCGCCGTCGATCGCGGCCATGTCCAGCGCGGCGTAATCGTAACCGCTGGCACGGCAGATCTGCGTGGCCGGCTGTGTCTCGGCGGGAATGCAGAGCTGCGCCCCGGCCAAGCCCGCGGTGTTCGCGTCGCCCGTGCAGTCCACCAGCACGCGACACCCGACGTGACGCAGGCCCGTCTTCGTGCACAACGTCACATCCCAGCCTGAACCCGATGCCGTCACCGCGGCAACCATGGTGTGCAGGAGCAACGCAGCGCCCGAGTCGAGAACGGCCGCGTCGCAAAGCGCCGCAAACACCGGCGGGTTGATGTAAACCTGTTGCTGCCAGTGCGCTGCGGGCGGGGCACTGAAGTCGGGCATCGGCGAACCGCACACCTCGGACGCCGCCTTGACCAAGTCCCAGCCGATGCCGCTGATGATCTGCCGCCCCCAAGCATGGAACAGGCCGGGGAAATTCACCCCCGCAACCGTCGCCGTCCCACCCAGCATACCGCCCTTCTCGAGAAGCAACGTTCGTGCCTCGGCGCGCGCCGACTGCACCGCGGCCGGAACCCCCGCACACCCGCCCCCGACAACCACGACGTCATAGGAATCGTCAATGTGCATCGCGCGTCCTGCCTCTCCTGACTGGCGCCCCATTGCGGCCTCACTCGAGCGACGCCAGGAACATAGTGCCGAACCGCCCGCGCTTCGAATCGGGCCGGCCTCGGCACAGGGCGCTTGACAAACCACGGCAATCATCGTATTGTATCATCTAAGCTGATGTTCTTCGTCAGCATTGCTGTCCACCAAATAAACGGAGGCGGGTTATGCCGGGGAACGAACTGGTACAATCGCTCGGGCGCGGGCTGGACCTGCTGCGGCTGCTGGCCGAGTCGAACGGCGGCATGCGACTGGCGGACGTGGTTGCCGCGACGCAACTGAAGCGGCCCACGGTGCACAACCTCCTGCGCACCCTGGCCAGCCGCGAGTTTGTGGCTCACGAGGATGGGATCTACCGGATCGGCCCGGCGGTGCACATGCTGGCCGCCGAAGCGGCGTCCGGCGTTTTCCTCCAGCATGCCGAGGCGGCGGTTCGCCACCTGGCCGCGTTACTGCCGGACGCGATTGTCAGCTTCTGCGAGCCGGTCGGCGGCGAAGTCCTGGTCCGCTTTCATCTTTTCCCCAGTCGCATGCTCATGCAGCGGTCCAGCAGTGCGGTGTTCTCGCCGTACCAGACCGCGTCCGGGCTGGCGTTTCTCGCTTACGCCGATCCCGAGACACGGCAGAGCGTGCAGATGCGTCACCCGTTCGAGGTCGAAGCGATTCAGGTTTGGCAGACGGAGACGCGGCTCGAGAAGTTCCTGAAGGAGATCCGCGCCAAGGGGTACGTCCTGCCGCCGTTCTGCGTCGGCTCGAAGTTCCGCCTGGCGGCCTGGCCGAACCTGTCGGCCGAGGGCAAGCTGCTGGGCGTTCTCGGCGCCGCCTGGCATGTGGCGCCGGGCGCCACCGAGGACTACACCACGAAGGTGCTGACCGCGTTGCGCGAGGCCGCGCATCGCGTACCCGCGAGCAAGCAAGTCGGCGAGAAACCGACTAGATAGGGAAACCGCTTTCGCGCGGCGGTGCGCCCGCGGCGCGGAGGCCAGTAGTAGACAAGCAGGAAGGAGTGGTTGAGGACATGATGGCGTTCGAGGAGTTCCGCAAACACGTGGGATACGACCTGGTCGGCGTGCCGCCGATGCGGTGCTTCGACGGGTTGCCGCCGAACGAGCACCCGCTGAGCATCTTCCCGGACGGGAAGTCGGTGGTTGTGCTCGGCAGTCGCATCCGCCGCGGCCAGTTCCGGTCCATGGAGGAGGGCTCGCTCTGGCAGACGCCCGGTCGATGGCTGACGGGGTTCGACGGAGTCGTGCGCTACATCGAGAGTCAGGGCTACGAGTGCGTGCCGTATGCGCCGCTCGATGCAGCCGGCATGCCGAAACGCCCGGTCCGCGACGGGCTCTGCGCCCCGAACGGGGTCCGGCTCTCGATCGAGTACGTGGCGGTCGCCGCGGGTCTCGGCGAACTCGGTTACCACGGCATGTTCATGACCGAGCGGTTCGGGATCCGTCAGATGCTCGGGTTGTTGGTCACCGACATGGAGATCGAGCCGAGCCCGCCGGCCAAGAACGGCAGCATCTGCGACGGCTGCATGGCCTGCGCCAAGCTCTGCCCGCTCCAGGCCCTTTCCGCGACCGAATCGACGCCGCTCGACTGCAACGGCAAGACGATGAAACTGGGCGCGATCAACGCCAACGCCTGCCGCTCCTGCCCGAACGGCGTCTCCGGCGACTCGAAGTACTTCGCCGGCGCCGACGAACTGCATTTCGAGATCGAGAACAACCAGGTGAAGGGCGAGGCAAAGAGCAAGTTCGCGCGGGGCGGCCTCCCGAACCGGCTCGCCGCGACCTGCGGGCGCGCCTGCATCGCGCACTTCGAGGCGACCCACGACACAGGATACAAGATTCCCTTCCGGGTGCGCGAGCCCTGGGGCTTCCGGCCCGATGAAGAGAGGGGGTGGTAGTCATGCTGACAGCCAAAATGGTCAAGGATTGTGCGGTCAAGGGCGGCGCGGACATCTGCGGCATCGCCAGCATCGAACGGTTCAAGGACGGCCCACCGGAGACGCACCCGCTCGCGCTGTTCCCGGACGCGAAATCGGTCATCGTCTACGCCAGCCGCATTCTGAAGGGCAGTTACAAGGGCATCCAGGAAGGCACCGACTGGTCCACGTACTGGATTTACGGCTACGGCAGCGGCCTCTACAGTTCTCTGGGCTGCGCCACGGACGCCATCTCCAACCTGCTCGAGGATCACGGGTACGAAGCCGTCGCATCGCCGGGCGGACACACGCTCCTCGACGAGGCGCCGCCGGCGCGCGCGCCGCTCGGGAAAGGCCGGCAGCCGCCGTGCATCATGCTGCACATGCGCGTTGCCGCCGCACTGGCCGGCCTGGGCGAGCCGGGTTGGTCAAAGGTATTCCTCACGCCCGAGTTCGGACCGCGCCAGCGCTTCGACATCCTCCTGACCGACGCCGAACTGGAACCCGATCCGCTGCTGAAGGAACCCATCTGCGACAAGTGCCAGGCGTGCGTGCGCAAATGCCCAGGCCACGCCTTGGGCGGCACGCGCGAGGCGGTCGAGGTCGAAGGCCGGACGTTCGAGTGGGGCGCCGTCGACTGCGGCAAGTGCAAGGTCACGCACTGGGGCCTGAACCCAAAGGCGTCGCCGTTCGTGCAGAAAGACCTGCCCGGCATGCAGATGGATATCAAGAAGGTGACGTACAAGTGGTACGAAGCGTTCCGACTCGGCTTCGCCCTCTCCGACCGCATCGAGTACCTGAAACTGATCGCCAACGGCACCGCGGAGCATGGCCAGGGCGGACGCCCCGGCTCAGTCTGCGGCGCCGTCGGTTGCGTCCAGGCATGCAATGCACACCTCGAGGCGAAGAAGAAGCTCAAGGGCGGAGTGAAAGGGTAGAGTCGCAGACAGGAGAGGGTTCAGGGTTCAGGTGACACACGGATGAACACACGGCCAGACGGTTTCCACCGTCGCGCCCCCTCCCCCGACACCCGACACTTACAGACCATAAAGGAGATATGAGCTGTGGACATCTCAAGAGATAAACTGAACGAGTGGGTAAAGTCGCTCGACCTCGACATGGTGGGCGTGGCCGGCATCGACGGCTACCGCGATGTCGAGCCGCAGTGGAACCCGCTCAGCATTCTGCCCAAGGCGAAGTCGATTGTCGTGTTCGGCAAGTCGATTCCAAGGAGCTACTTCCGCGGCATTGAGGAGGGGACCCTGTGGAACCGCGTGAACCGGCAACTCACGCCCAAGCCTGCGTACTACCTGTGCCGTATGTTCGAGGACAACAAGTTCCTGGCGGTGCCCTGCACGCCGCTCGCGCCGGAACGCTGGCCCGACGGCGTGGTGTTCAAGGAAGGCAAGCCGGCGCCGAACGTGACCCCGGACATCTACTACGCCGCGCAGCTCGCGGGTCTGGGTGAGATCGGCTACAACGGGACGTTCCTCACCCCGCAGTTCGGTGCGCGCCAGGCCCTGGGCATGCTGTTCACCGAAGCCGAGATCGAGTCGGACAAGCCGTTCAAGTCCGGCCAGCTCTGCGACCGTGAGAAGTGCAAGGCCTGCGTCAAGGGCTGTCCCGCCAAGGCGCTGTCCACGACGCCGATCACCCGCAAGGTGGGCGACCAGACGATCCAGGTCGGCAAGTTCGAGA
This sequence comes from Lentisphaerae bacterium RIFOXYA12_64_32, assembly GCA_001803235.1. Classification (GTDB taxonomy): domain Bacteria; phylum Verrucomicrobiota; class Lentisphaeria; order Oligosphaerales; family YB12-FULL-65-16; genus YB12-FULL-65-16. The sequence continues at coordinate 1,935 of MHBL01000381.1, read as the reverse complement.
ACGAGAAATGCAAGTTCTGCGTCAACGGCGCCTTCCCCGACACGTCGCTCGCCAGCGCGCCGCCGAACCGGCTCGCGGCCGCCTGCACGCGCGCCTGCATCGCCTGCCTCGAAGACAACGGCAAGGTCAAGACCAACTACAAGTCCAAGTTCCGCCGCCACGACGCTTGGGGCTTCGACACGTTCGCGGCGTAGCACACCCTCACGCACCCCAACGTCAGGCGCCCGCCCGGGTTTGCAGAGCCCGGCGGGCGCTCTTCTGCATTCGTGGTTCGTGCTCTTGGGGACCTGTCGATTCAGCCTGCGCACGCGAACGTACGACCTCCGCGGGTAAATCCAGGCGCACGCCAGGGCGCCCTCGATCGGACGGGCGTCGGTCGCGCCCCCGCTCGTAGTGGTGTCGCAGTCCCGGCGGTTGTCCGCCGGGCAAGACACCATCCCCGCGCCGCGCCACGTAGGCTCTTGGCGGTCCCCGTTCCCCACGGCCACGCGCCCCCCGGACCGCGTGAACGCGGAACTACGAGCCTGGGCCGTACACATTCTGGCCCCAGTTGGGTGGCAGCGACATCGCCGTTGGCTCCCTTGCCCGCCCCGCGCTTCTTGACTTTTCCGTGTCACCACGTAGTTTCGGTTCGTCGGTAGAGTCGGTCGCTATGCCGCAACTGTGTTGGAGACTCAGACCATGCCCGCCGAGACACGGTATTTCGCACAGATCACGGACATTCACGTCGGCGAGAACAACCTGAACGGTGCGGCGGCGCGGCGGAACCTGGCCGTCGCGCTGGAGGAAATCGCCGCCTTGTCGCCGACCCCGGCTTGCATCCTCGCCACCGCCGACCTGGCCTGCTGCGGCCGGCGCGCGGAACTCGAACAGTACGTCTCCATCGCCAAGTCGAGCAAGCTCCCAATCCACGCGCTCCCGGCCAATCACGACCTTTGGGGCGAACGCGACGACGCTGTCTGGACCGAGCTTCTTGGGCCATGCCGCCAGACGGTCGATGTCGGCGATCTCCGACTCGTCCTGTTCCAGGACCTGCAGCGCAAGCCGGGCGGCGGCTGGCATGCCAGGGTCGATCCCGAGATGGCCGCCTGGCTTGAGAGCCAACTGGCCGCGTGGCCGAACGGCAAGAGCGCGGTGGTGTTCCACGCACCCATTCTCGAGGAGGCCGGCGACTACCACGACAACTGGAAGGGCACGAACGCGCCTGAATTCCTCGAACTCATGCGCCGGCACGAGGTGCAGGCACTGATCACCGGACACTGGCACCGCGTCAACGAGTGGCGGATCGGCGGCGTCCGCCTCATCAACAGCGGCGCGCTGTGCGGCTGGCAGTGGACCGGCATCCCTCCGTACTGGTCATTCCCCGTCCGCGCCGGCTATATGCTCTACAGCTTTGACGGACAGACGCTTCGGAGCTTCTGGCGCGAACTCTACTCCCAGGAAATGCGGCCCGAGGTGCAAGTGAACCTGGTCTGGGTCGGACCCGTGCACACGGGCGGACCGCGCCCCCAGGTCCGGCCGGCCGAGGTCTTCTCCCGACTTACACTGACCGCCCACACATGCCGGCTCGGCGGGCCGGTAGACGCCGTCGAGTGGAGCCTCTGCAACGGGCAGTGGCTGCCGATGCGGTGCACGTACCACGGGATCTGGCAGGAGTGGCAGGCGGAACTCGACCCGCACCAGTTCCGCGCCGGCGAGCAGGTCCTGTCCGTGCGCGCCCTTCTGAATGGCACGCCCAAGTCCTACGACGCCGTCCCCGTGCGCCTGGCCGAAGCCAGCAGCCCGCCGCTGTGCGCGGCCATCGCCGGGCGCGAACAGGTCTTCGAACTGTTCTACACTCCGAAGTGAGGCGGAAGGACTCCACCGGAGCGGAACGTAATGCGTCAGTGCCCCCGGGCGGCAGACCGCCCGGTCATACCTAGGTGAAACTGGCCA
>MHBL01000380.1 GCA_001803235.1 Lentisphaerae bacterium RIFOXYA12_64_32 | reverse complement strand
CCAGTAGGGGTGGCCTCCCTTCTCGGGCTCACAGGCGAAGTTGAGTACGGACCAGGGGTTGTACAGGGTGGTGCCCGCGAAGTTGTACCCGTCGTACCAGCGGCGCACCTCGTCCATGGCCTGGGGCTTGCCCAGGGCGTCGCACAGCGCCTGGACCTCGGGCTCCGAGAAGCCGAAGTGCTCGGAGAAGGGCGCCGAGAGGATGGACCACACCTTGAGGTTGTTCAGTCCCGAGAAGATGCTCTCCCTCGCGACCCGAAGCACGCCGGTGAGCACACCCTTATAGAGGTGGACGTTGTCCTTCAGCCCGGCCGTGAGGAAGGTGCGGAAGAACGCGACCACGTCGTCGTAGAAGCCGCCCATCCAGCCGGCCTGCATGGGTACGTCGTACTCGTCGATCAAGATGACGACCCGCTCGCCGTGGTGGCGGTGCAGCAGGCGGGAGAGGAGGGCCAGGGCGTGGTTGGCGACGGCGGGGGGGACGTCGGGCTCCAACAGGGCCGTGAGGTCTCGGATTTCGTCTTCCGGTAGCCCCGAGGAGAGAAGAACCCTGTGCTCCTTGACCACCCGAGCGATCTCGTTCCGGATCCCCACCCAGGTTGCCTCCCACGTGCGCTCCTTCACGTCCTTGAAGGAGAGGGCGATGGTGGGGTATCGCTGGAAGTGTTGCCGGGTCGCTTCCGATTGCCAGACCTCCAGATCTTTGTAGAGATAAGTAGCATCCCATGGTTCCGGGGGCTTTTCCACGAAGTAGCGCAGCGTGGAGAGGTTCAGGGTCTTCCCGAAGCGCCGGGGGCGGGGAAAGAGGAGGACCTCGCTGGCGGACTCCAGGATGCCCACGAGAAGGGCCGTCTTGTCGACGTACCAGGCGCCGGCTTCGCGAAGCTTCCGAAAATCCGAGATGCCGATGGGGATCTGAAGGGTCATGGCTGGCTCCGCTCCAAGGGTATCCCGAGAGGACGGGGTGGGCGAAGGTGGAGGGCGTGGCGGTGTGATGGCTGCAGGTGGCGAGCCGGGGGGCCCTCTCGC
>MHBL01000379.1 GCA_001803235.1 Lentisphaerae bacterium RIFOXYA12_64_32 | reverse complement strand
GGATCCGGGGCGAGGCAGCAAGGCTGGAGCCATGCTGCTACTTTGCGGAGCATCATCCTGCGACACACGCGCAAGCCTCCACCGTTAGCTTGATAGCTATGCCCCGCGCGGGTAGCATGGGAGTCGAAGGTGGAACTCCTATCCGAGCCACGCGCGTCAGCCGACAGGTCTTGAGTCTGTCAAATGGCACGCGATCCCCCAGAGACCACTCCCTGACGGCCGTTGCTCGGCCGGAAGACCAGACACATGTGTTCCCCACTTTTCACGGTCACATTCCCTGGCGTCTCGCGGCCGGCATTGTCCTCCTGGCCGGGCGCACGGCCCTTCCCGCCGCAGACCTGGTGGACGCCCACCTGACGCAGGCACGGGCCGTGTCGGTCTCGACCGACACGGCCGCGCCCGAACCCCTCACCAGGCTGAAGGCGGAACTCCTGGCCAAGGCGGACGCGTGGACATCGCGGCCGACGCGCTTAACGGCTGCCGAGGACTTGCTGACGGGTGTTCCCGACGCGGTGCGCGCCCTGGCCCGCGACACCGTCGCCGACTCGGCGAAAGCGGCCACGGCACTACGCGACTCCGTGACCCTCGAACTGCTGCTGGCACTGACCGCGGCACGCAACCCCGATCTGCGCGCGGCGGAGCAGGCTTGGCGCGCCTCGACGCGGCGCTTCGCGCAGGCCTGGTACCTGGAAGAACTGGTGGGACAGTACCGCGCCTTTGCCCGCGAACTCGAGACCACGGTAGGCCCCCAGACCCACAAGGAAATGCCCGGCAAGACGTTTGCTTTTCCATCGGTACTCGCCCTCAAGGGCGAAATCGTCGAGGCCGATGTGGACCTGGCCTGGCTGCGCTACCGCATCGCGCAACGCCAGGCGCTCAACAGCGTGGCCAAGGGCTTCTTCGACATCCAGTACAACGACGAGGCGACCGCCATCCTGCGCGAGACGAAAACGCTGTTCGAACAGATGGAAGAAGGTGCCAGGGCCGGACTGGTGGCGGGCAAGACCAGTCAGGCGCAGGTGTTCAACGCCCAGGCCGAACTGGCCAGGGTCGCGAACCGGCTGGCCATCCGGGAACAGCAACGAGCCGCCCTGCTCGCGGACGTCAACGCCAGCCTGGGACTCCCTGCGGATTCGCCCTGGGGACCGCTGGCGGAGTTGGACCTGAAGCCCGGCGATATGGCCCCCGATGAGGTGTATCGGCTGGCCCGCGCGCAGCGCACCGAGCTGCTGGCGGCGCGCCGGGAAGTCGAACTGATGCGAGCGATGCTGCGGATGGCGGAGACCGAAGTACTGCCGCGGGCGTCAATGGGTTACAGCCAACTCGCGCCCTCGGTGGGCGCCGAGGCCGGACCGACCCGCAGCATGATGGCCGCATTCCCGGAGCGCCAGGCGGTGACCGCCGAGCAGGGCGAGTTCGGTGTCAACGCGGCGTATCTGGACGAACTGCGGGTTCGCGTCAGGCAAGCCGAAGAGATGTCGGCCGCGGCCGCAGCCGACACGGAACGTGCCGTGGCCAACGCCCTGTTCGCGGCTGACACTGCTCGCCGAAACCTGAAGACCTACGGTGAAGCTGTGGTCCCGCCGTTGCGGGAAGCCTTCGCGACCCTGCGGTCCCGGTATGCGAGTGGCGACGAAACGTTCCTCGGTTTTCTCGATGTCGGACGCGGGTATCTTGAGAGCGTGCTGATGCTGGCAGAGGCCCGGGCAGAGTACAACAAGGCGGTCGTCAGCATCCAGGACGTCCAGGGCCAAAGCGCGGCAGGCCTGCTGCCGACGGCGGAACGGCGAACGTCCGGTGCGGCCGAATACGCACCTCCCAAATGAGGAACACGACCATGTCGGAATCGAACGCCCCCCCCCCAGTTCAGTCCCCGCCGGACGTCGCCCAAACGCCCGCCGAGCGTCCGCCGCGCGGCGGCGCCGGGCGGGTCGTGCTCATCGCGCTCGTCGTCGTTGCGATCGTCGGGGCGTACTACGCCGGCCGCGGCACGTTGCCGTTCGCCGGGACGCACGCGACCGCCCAGAAGGCGAACAAGTACCATTGCCCGATGCACCCGACCGTAGTGTCCGACAAGAAAGGCAGTTGCCCCATCTGCGGCATGGATCTGGTGCTGATCACCGGCGCAGAACCCGAGACGGACGGCGCGGCCAAGTCCGCCCAACCGGTCCAGTACCACTGCCCGATGCACCCGACCGTGGTGTCCGACAAGAAGGGCAGTTGCCCCATCTGCGGCATGGATCTGGTGCCGATAGACAACGCCAAACAGGAAACAATGAGCACCCCGACGCCGGCCAAGAAGAAGACCATGTACCGCTCGACGATGAATGAGAACGAGATCAGCGACAAGCCAGGCAAGGATTCAATGGGCATGGAGATGGTGGCGTATGAGGTGACCGAGCCCGGCGAGTCGACGCCCGCCGGCCTGGCGGCAGTTTCGATCACGTCCGAAACTCGCCAGCGTATGGGGCTTAAGCTTGGCACGGTCGAGAAACGCGCCCTGACCCGCGAGGTCCGCACCTCGGCCCTCATCGGGCCCGACGAGACGCGCCTTTTCAACGTCACGACCAAGATCGAAGGCTGGGTCGAGGTCCTGTTCGTCAACGTCACGGGACAGTCGGTCGCGAAAGGCGATCCGCTGCTGACGATTTACAGCCCGAACCTGGTCTCGGCCCAGCAGGAATACCTGATTGCCCTCCAGGCAACCGAGAAACTTGCCGCCGACAAGGCGACCGCGGTTGCCCGCGGTGGCACAGACCTGCTGGCCGCTGCCCGACGACGATTGCAGCTTTGGGATATCAACGACGACCAAATCCAACGCCTCGAGAAGACCCGCGAGGTGGAGAAAACCATGACACTGTTCGCCGCCGCCAGCGGCGTGGTGCTCGAGAAGAAAGTCCTCGCCGGGCAGAAGATCTTGCCGGGCGACTCGCTGCTGGTCATTGCCGATCTCTCCACCGTTTGGGCCGATGCCGACATCTACCAGTCCGACCTGCCCTACGTACAGGTCGGCATGTCGGTCAGCATTGCAATCCCGTACTGGCCCGACAAAGCATTCAAGGGCACTGTAACATTCATCACCCCGACCCTGGATCCAGCGACGCGTACCGTCAAGGCCCGCTTGGTGATCGAGAACCCCGAATTGTTGCTGAAACCGAACATGTACGCCAACGCCCGGCTGTCCGCCCCGCTGGGAGAGGTGCTGGCCATCCCCGAGTCAGCCGTGATGCGCACCGGCGACCACACCTACGCCTTCAAGGACGGGGGCGACGGCAAACTCATCCCGACCGAGATCAAGATCGGCCCTCGCAGCGGCGACTACTTCCAGTTGCTCGATGGCCTCGCCGCGGGGGACAATGTCGTCACCAGCGCCAACTTCCTCGTGGACAGCGAATCGTCCATGAAGGCCGCGATCTCGGCGATGAGCGAAAGCGAAAAGGATCAACACTAAGCCATAGGAGCGTGGTGTCAGGTGTCAGGAAAGGCCGTACTCCAGATCCGTCCGATCCGTCTGACACCTGCCTTCTGACACCTGAAACCTGAAACCTGACACCCCCCCCATGAACCCGCACACCACATCAAACAAGAACGCGTTGACCTCCAAGATCATTGTTTGGTCGGCGCACAACCGCTGGCTGGTGATCAGCCTCACGGCAGCGGCGGTGGCGTATTCGATCTACACGCTCAGCAACATCCGGCTGGACGCCATCCCGGACCTCTCGGACACGCAGGTCATCGTTTATACGAAGTGGGACCGCAGCCCGGACATCATGGAAGATCAGGTCACGTACCCGATCATCACCGCGTTGCTCGGCGCCCCAAAGGTCAAGGCGATCCGTGGTTTCAGTGATTTTGGGTTCAGCTATGTGTACGTCATCTTCCAGGACGGCACGGACATCTACTGGGCGCGCAGTCGGGTGGTCGAGTACCTGCAGAAGATCACCGGCCAGTTGCCGCCGGGCGTGACGCCCGCACTCGGCCCCGACGCGACCGGCGTGGGCTGGGTGTACCAGTACGCGCTGGTCGACAAGTCCAACAAGCACAGCCTCGCCGAACTCCGTACCTACCAGGACTGGTACCTGCGCTACGCGCTGCAGAGCGTGCCGGGCGTGTCGGAAGTGGCGGGCATCGGCGGTTTCCAGAAACAATACCAGGTCACCGTTGACCCCAACCGACTCCAGAACTACGGCCTGTCGGTCATGGAACTGGTCGAGGCCATCCGCAAGAACAACAACGAAGTCGGTGGCCGACTCATCGAATGGACGGGCCGCGAGTACATGGTGCGGGCACGCGGGTACATCCAGGACACCGAGTCGCTGGGCCGGGTGGGAGTCAAAGTCGGCGACAACGGCACGCCAGTCCTGCTCAAGGACGTGGCCGACATCGCACTGGGCCCGCAGATGCGGCGCGGCATCTCCGATCTCGACGGTGACGGCGACACGGTGGGCGGCATCGTCGTGATGCGCCACGGCGAAAACGCGCTGAACGTCATCCGGCGCGTCAAGACGAAGTTGGAAGAGATGAAGCCGTCCCTCCCAGACGGCGTGGAGGTTGTCTCGACCTACGACCGCTCCACGTTGATCGAAGAATCCATTCATAATCTGAAACACGAGCTGCTGCTGGAGATGATCGTCGTCAGCCTGGTGATCCTGTTCTTCCTCTGGCACATTCCGTCGGCGATTGTGCCGATCATCACGATCCCGATCTCCGTGTTGCTCTGCTTCATCCCGATGTATTTCCTGGGGATCACCTCCAACATCATGTCGCTGGCCGGCATCGCCATCTCGATCGGCGTACTGGTTGACGGCGCCATTGTCGAGGTCGAAAACGCCTACAAGAAGCTGGAACGCTGGCAGGAGGACGGCCGCCCGGGCGATTTCCATCAGGTGCGGCTCGAAGCGTTGCAGGAAGTCGGCCCGTCGGTGTTCTTCTCCTTGCTGGTGATCGCCGTGTCGTTCCTGCCGGTGTTTGCGCTGGTCGACCAGGAAGGCCGCCTGTTCAAGCCGCTGGCCTACACCAAGACGCTGGCCATCGCGCTGGCCGCGGTCCTGGCGCTGACGCTCGACCCGGCGGTGCGCATGTTGTTCGCGCGCATGGATCCCTTCAGATTCCGGCCCAAATGGCTGGCGTCGCTCTTCTCCGCCGTCGCCGTCGGCCGATACTATCCCGAGGAGAGACACCCCATCAGCCGCGTCTTGTTCCGGCTCTACGAGAAACCGTGCCGACTGGTGTTGCGCTGGCCCAAAGCGACCATCGCGCTGGCCGTACTGATCGTCGCCACCACCGTGCCGGTGTACCTCAAACTCGGCCACGAGTTCATGCCGCCGCTCAATGAAGGCTCGATCCTGTACATGCCCACCACCATGCCCGGCATGTCGGTCACCCAGGCGCAGCAGTTGATGCAGATCGAAGACCGCATCCTGCGGCAATTCCCCGAGGTCGTCTCGGTGTTCGGCAAAGCCGGCCGCGCCGACACCTCGACCGATCCGGCGCCGTTTTCAATGATGGAAACCACCATCGTGCTCAAGCCGAAGTCCGAATGGCGAGCCAAAGAACGGTTCTTCTCCAACTGGCCAAGACCATTCCGCACGGTGCTCGGTCAAGTCTGGGCCGAACACATCTCCTACGACGAACTGATCGCCGAGATGGACCGCGCCTTGCAGATCCCCGGCAACGTCAACGCCTGGACCATGCCGATCAAAGGCCGTATCGACATGCTGAGCACCGGTGTGCGCACCCCGGTAGGCATCAAGGTCCTCGGCGCGAAACTCGACGACATCCAGCGCATCGGCGAAAGCATCGAGGCCGCCCTGCGCAACGTGCCCGGCACCCGCAGCATCTTCGCCGAACGCGCCGCCGGCGGTTACTTCGTGGATTTCGTGCCCAACCGCGACGCCCTCGCCCGGTACGGCCTGACGATTGACGACCTGCACACGGTCATCATGAGCGCGGTCGGCGGCGAAAACATCGCCACCACCATCGAAGGCCGGGAACGCTACACGATCAACGTCCGCTACCCGCGCGACCTGCGCCACGACATCGACCAACTCAGCCGCGTCCTCGTCACCGCCCGCAACGCCGGCGCCGCGCCGGCCGGCCGCGGGGGCGGTGCAATGGGGACGCCGACCGGTGGCGAAGTTGAAGTCGTGCAAGTCCCGATCGGCGAACTGGCCGAGATCAAACTCGTCAACGGCCCGGCCATGATCCGCGACGAAAACGGCATGGTGGCCGGCTACGTGTTCGTGGACATTGCCGGGCGCGACATTGGCGGCTATGTCGAGGAGGCCAAACGGGTGGTCGCCCAAGACGTCAAACTGCCCACCGGCTACTCGCTGATCTGGAGCGGTCAGTACGAGAACATGCTCCGGGTACGAGAGCGGATGAAGATCGTTCTGCCGCTCACAGCCCTGCTGATCTTCCTGCTGCTGTACGCCAACACCAGGTCCACCTTCAAGGCGATGGTCGTAATGCTGGCCGTGCCGTTCAGCGTGGTCGGGGCGGTGTGGTTCCTGTACTTCCTCGGCTACAACATCTCCATCGCCGTCTGGGTCGGCATGATCGCCTTGATGGGACTCGACGCCGAGACCGGTGTCTTCATGCTGCTATTCCTCGACCTGGCCTACGACGAGGCCAAGGCCAAGGGCAAACTGCGCAGCCTGGGCGACCTGCATGAAGCCATCATCCACGGCGCGGTCAAACGTATTCGTCCGAAACTGATGACCGTTGCCGCCGCCAGCATGGGCTTGATGCCCATCATGTGGAGCGCCGGCACCGGCGCCGACATGATGAAACGCGTCGCCGCCCCGATGGTCGGCGGCCTGGCCACCTCCTTCATCATGGAACTTCTGGTCTATCCCGCCATCTACCTCCTCTGGAAGTGGCACAAGGAAGTCAAACCGTCACTGGCAGCGGCGGAACGCGTACCCGGCGCCTCTTCGACAGCCGCAGAGCTTTCAGGAGCGGAGTCCGCCGACGCTGGCTGAACCCGCAGCGACAACATCGCCGCGCGCGGGAGTGGCGCGGGACCTCCGGGACCGCAGCAGGGTGCCTCGGGTCCGTCCCGGACCGATGTCCTCGGCCGGGGATCCGTCTTCGCCCAGGCAGCTTCCGCCGTCGCGCTGGCTCTGGCGGACAGGTCGCCGGACAGAGCCGGCCGGCGCACTCCGCTTCGGCGCGAAACGCGCCGAGCCACTGCGCACCTGATCACGCTCCAGGCGGGCCGACGGGCTGCGGAGAACCCGCGCTCCGGAAGACCCGGCAACGCCACAGGGCTGTTTCAAGATTCGTGACCGTCGCGTGCAGCGAGTACCCCCGGCGTGTCCCCACGCCGGGGGGGGCGGCCTGAGGACAGGCCGCCCCTACCGGGTGTGCGCGGAGGTGTGGCCTTCCGAGACGCGGCGCCAGATCTTGAAACAGCCCTGGCAACGCCACGGGATCGGTTGACTTTCCACCGAGCGACGGCTAGAGTTCAGCGTTTCTCCCGTGAGACAGGGAACCTGTTGGGGCGTCACATCTATCCTTTGCGGAAGAATGGCCATCCGGGAGTTATTGTCTTTGGCAACCATAGCCGATGGGGTGTTTCGCGTTCGGCGTAGGTTCGGAACAGGCACACGATGGACTTCAGCGAGAAGAAGAAGTTGGGGTACATGGAGGGCGGGGCTTCCGTCGTCCTCAATACCTTCTTGTTCTGCCTGAAGTTCTATGCCGGCGCGACGGTGGGTTCGATCTCCATGATCGCCGACGCATGGCACACGCTGGCCGACTCGGTGACCTCCCTTGTTGTGCTCTTCGGTTTCTGGATCTCCGGGCGACCGGCGGACGACAATCACACGTTCGGGCACGGCCGCGCCGAAGCCATCGCGTCCGTCATCATCGGCACCCTGCTGGGCGTCGTGGGCGTGAGCTTCTTCAAGGACTCGGTCCTTCGCCTTGTGAACCGTCAGTCGGTGAAGTTCTCCCTGTTCTGCATCATCGTGTTCCTGATCTCGTTTGTCGTCAAGGAAGCCCTCACCCGATTCTCGTTCTGGGCCGGGCGCAAGACCGGGTGCACCTCCCTGATCGCCGACGCCTGGCACCATCGCAGCGATGCCATCGCCTCACTGCTCATCGTGATCGGCGCCCTCGCCGGAACACGCCTGTGGTGGATGGACGGTCTCCTCGGGATCGGCGTGTCGCTGCTGATCCTCCACGCCGCCTACGAGACCCTCAAGTCCTCCGCGAGCCTGCTGCTGGGCGAATCCCCCAGCAGTGACCTGATCAGTGAAATCCAAGCCGCCGTTGCGACGGTGAACATGCCGCTGGGATACACCAGCATGCATCACCTGCATGTCCACCGGTACGGCGATCATACCGAGATCACCGTCCATGCGCGAGTCCCCGCCGACATGACCGTGCAGCAGGCGCACCAGATTGCGACCCAGATCGAAGACGCCATCCGCGCCAAGACCCAGGCAGAGACCACGGTCCACATCGAACCGCAGTTGCCCGACGCCCATCCGTCCACCATCGCGACCGAGACGTCGCGACTCGCCTGACCGCACCGCCGACGTCGGTGAAACCCCAGCCCCGAATGCCCCCCAAGACCAGGGGGTCGGCCCCCGTGAGGCGGCTCTTTGGAGCGCCCGCGTCTCGCGGGCTGGCTTGGGGCACGCGGGATGCGGCACTCCGAAATACGACGACCTGTGCGGATAAATCCGCCCACGGCCCCGCTCGTAGTGGTGTCGCAGTCCCGGCGGTTGTCCGCCGGGCAAGACACCATCCCCACGCCGCACCGCCGCAACACGCCAGATGGGCTCTTGGCGCTCCACTTCGTTCCGCGCCCTGCGAGCCCACTACGAACAGGCGTATCCTGGCGTCCATGGCGGGTCCTTTCTCTCTCAGGATTCACCCGCGCAGGTCGCAAAGTTGAACTCCCACGCCCAGCGCACCTGCGACGCACTATGGAGCGCGGCGGCAGAGGGCGTGACCGCGCCCGGCGCCGCCGCTTTGGCTGAGGCACGCCGCACGGGCAACACATCTCAGCCAAAGCGGTGTCGCCCCGCCCGCGGCGGGATTGCCACCGCGCTCCATAGGGCTGTAGCGCCGCCCCAACTTCTGCGGCAGGTCAGGTTGCGCGTCTTGGGAGGGCCTGGACTGCACCGCGTCACTCCGCACAGACCCAGTCGGTGGCCGGAATCCGGGTGCCAAGCAGGTGTGCCAGGTGCGCCACGCAGGCAGAGCCCGCGGCGGCCCGGACCAGGGCCGCCTCCAGTTCCGGCCCGTCGTAGCGCAGCCCGTGCAACGTCTCGCGCAGGAATCCTGCCGCCGCCGCCGCACTGCCACAGGCGTCCCCTCGCACATCAACGACCCGCGCCTTGCGCACGGCGAGCGCCACACGGAACGCATCCCCCTCACACGGAACATCGACCGCGTGCGTGAACTCCGGCGTGTGGCCAAACGTCCAGTCCCAGTCGCGGTACTGTTTCAGATACGTCGTCGTGGAGATGCTCTCAGGTCGACAAACCGGGCTCGATGGGCACGGAATCCCGTCCGCAGCCATGGCCTTGGAAAACGCCGCGACCACGGCTGCTTTCACGTCGTCCATGGCCAGTCCGGGCCGGAACTCGACCAGGTTCGCCACCTCAGCCGAGACCGACGGGACCAGTCGGCCGTCGATGTCCGCCTCTGCTGGCTGCAGCGCGCGCACCAACCGGCCCAAGTCCGACTCCACGAGGACACAGGCGTGCACCAGCGCGCAGCGCCCGGCCACGGCAAACGCACTGCCCGCCACTTTGCGTTCCCCCACGCGGATCGCGTGTCGCGGGCACAACCGGGCGGCAATCCCCAGCCCCCGCAACGCCTCGACCACGATCCCCAGGTAACGCTCCCGCTCGGCGAGATCCCGCACCCCGATGAAACTGATGTTCAGGTTGCCCGGGTCATGGTACACGGCGCCGCCGCCGGACACGCGCCGGCACAGCCGGACTCGGTTCTGCGCCAGCCACCCCAGGTCACACTCCGTCCACGGATTCTGGTTCCGACCAATGATGACCGAAGGACGGTTGCGGTAGAACAGCAGTACCGGCCGCACCGCGCCGTCCCCGCAGCCTCGGAACAAGGCCTCCTCGATCGCGAGGTTCAGCCGCGGTTCCAACTCGTTCGACTCGTAGATTGCCGCCACCCGCACCAGCCTCCATTCACACCGCGCTTTTTCCCACCTTCGCCTGCCTCCCCCGGCAAGCTTACCCCCGTGCGCCGGCAAATACAACCGCCACTGACGCTTCAAGGCTCCACCACACTGTGATGGCGCCGCTTGACACGTCACGACCGGCACCGTAATGTGCTACCCATCAAGAGGCACTCTGCCCTTCCGAGTACGTCACACCACAGGAGACGAATCGCGTGTCCACGTTGAACCGCCCCCAGGCACTGGCTCCGCGTCGAAAACGTCAAACGCCGATCACGATTCTGTTCGCGGCCCTCTTCAGTTGCTGCGTTCCGGCACAGCAGCCGGCGGCGCCGCCCGCGGAACAACCAGCCGCCGTCGCCAGTGCCACCGTTCCGCCACAGGTCCCGCTCTGCATGATCGGCGACAGCATCACCTGGGCGCAGGAAGGCGACACCTGGCGGCAACACCTCCTGGCCATCCTCCCGCGCCTGGCCTTTGTCGGCACGCACTCCGCCAAACTCGGCTACAGCCACGCCGGCGAAGGCGGCAACAGCACCTCCCAAGTCCTGAAACGCCTGGCGGACATCCCGGACTGCCCCTATTACTCGCTGCTCATCGGCACCAACGACAACAACCTCAAGGACGAGGCCGCCATCGACAAGCACACCACAGGCACCGCCGACCGAGTCGAGCAGATCGTCATGGGACTGCTGGCCAAACCCAGTGTCAAGAAGGTGTTCCTGGGCAGTATTCTGCCCTGCCACACCGACAACCCGCTGCGCGACCGGACCAACTCGGCAACCAACGTCAAACTGCGCGAGAGAATGAAGGGGAAACTGGGCCAGCAGAACGTCGTCTGGGTCGAGTACGAACAGCCGATCCGGAAGATCGACGGCTGGGAACCCATGATCCAGTTGCACCCCACCTCAGACGGCTACCGTGTACTGGCGAAGATTCTCTCGGACAGCATCATTGCCGCCCTGGCCGTTACCGATCCGGCCGCAACGCCCGCCCCCCAACCCGGGTGCGGAGTCCGCATCGAGAACCTCTGGCAACCCGACCCGGCGCCTGGCCAGACCCGAGTGCCCGTCATTGCCGGCTGGTACACGATCTCCTTCGAGGTCCTCGACGTCACCGGCGAGCACCCTACCGTGACGGCAGCAACCGTCGGTGGGGCCGAGAAGACGCCCCCTCCCAAGGCCATGCAACCGATCCCGGTGCCGACCGCCGAACCTGGCAAGCGCGTTTCCGTCGAGTTCTTCCCCGGCTACGAAGGGTACGGCTACAAGCGGGCCGTCCTCCAACTGCAACCGGCGCAGTGCAAGCTCGGCCGCATCCTGTTCGAGAAGCGCCGCCCGTCAGGCCAGACGTCCGTGTACGGCGAAGGCTCGTACCTCGACACCACGACGCCCCCGGCCCCCGGCGAACTCGTCGAAGCGCCCGCCGCCAGGTAGCACCCCACGAACCGGCCCCTGCCGTGGTAGCAACCCGTCGCATCCCCGCTCGTAGTGGTGTCGCATGCCCGGCGCCCACCCGCCGGGCAAGACACCATCCCCCGCGCCACGTCACGTATGCTCTTGGCGCGCCACTGCCGTTCTGCGCACTGCGAGCACACGACGAACGGGCATGTCACGACGCCGACACCCGACTACGGTTCCCCGACCGACCGCACCAGCGCTTCCGCCCCCTGCCGCAACGTCGTCAGCGTCGCCACGGTCGGCGGCCCCGACAGGTGACACTCGAGGTTCAGCGGCCCGCCGTACCCCGCCTCGCGCAACGCCCGCAGCGCTGCCACGAAATCGATCACGCCCTCGCCCGGCGGCAGATGCTCCTCGCGCGCGCCCCGGTTGTCGGACACGTGGATGTTGGCCACCAACCCGCGGCAGTTCACGGCCACATCCGCCAGCCGTTCGCGCAGGTTCGAGTGGTTCAGGTCCACGCAAACCCCGACGTGCGGGACGCCCAGATCGCGGACGAACCGCGCGACTTCCGTCGAGTCCGCATACCGCGCATCCACGTCCGGCTTGAACGGCACCGTCTCCACCGCCAGGACCAACCCGCACCGCTGTGCCCCAACCGCCAAGGCCTCGACCGCAGCACGAAACCGCGTCCCCACCACCGGGTCATTCGAGCGGTTCAGATAGTGGATGACATACGGACACGGCGCAAACTGCGCCGCCCGATCCATCCGCGCCAATTCGGTCGCCACCGCCTTCTCCGCCGCAGCCGTATCCCCCCCCACGACATGGGACGACAACTCCCCGTGCACCGACCAGACACGCAGCCCCGATGCCGCGATCTCACCAAGGTCCGAATCCAAGTGTTTCCGGGACACCTCCAGCCACCGGAATTCAGCCGCGCACAACCGCTCCAGCAACGCCGGAAGGCTTACGCCGCTCTCCCGCTCCTTACCGAATATCGTGGTGCTGATGCAGATGTCCATGGGGGGGGAATGGGGTTCAGGGTTCAGGGGATGGACACGGCGGCGGGTACGGTCCTTCGCACCTGTCCGTTTAGTCTGTTGGGTCCGTTTCGTCCGTTTCATCAGAGGCCCTCCGGACGTCCCCCGGCTACGGTGTGAACACGAAGTTCCACTGGTCCGGCCCGGCGCCCAGGCGGTACGTGCCACGCCACTGCGGCTCCTGGAAACATTCCACGGCGCGCTCGCCATCCCCCCGCGACCGCGCGCAGAGCGCCTCGCTGCGGATCGGCCGATAGGTGTGGTAGAGCCCATTCGCGTACTCCCGTGCCCACAGCACGCCACAGGGAAACTGCACCGGCATGGGCACGTTCACCTGCGCACCGCGACCGACGCCCACCCGCGACGCCACGTTCTGGTGCCCCGCATACACCAGCACCGAGGCATCGAACGCCGCGCTCAATGCCGCGCGGCATTCCTCGACGTCCTTCACCACCTTGTTCTTGACAGACCTGATGTACTCGTCCGGCCACAATTGCAGGTGTGAGAGGACGACCGTGCGACGGCGCGGTTCGCCCGCCAACCCGTCCCGCAGCCACGCCACACCCTCCGCACCTAGCCGTTCTCCGGATGTGTCCACGCCGAGGAAACGGAACGGTCCCACATCGCGCCGCCACGGCACAGGTCCGAACGTGTCGGCCCACATGCCGCTCCGCAGCAACGCTCGGTCGTGGTCGCCCGGAACACAGAGCCAAGGACACTTCAGGTCCGCGAGGATGTTGCGGGCCAGAACACACTCCTGTGGCGTGCCACTGTTCGTGATGTCTCCGGCGATCAGCACGGCGTCCACCGCCGCCGTGTTCGCCATTTCCACCACCTCGGCAAGGATTGACGGACCTTCCACGAAAAGCCGGCCTTTCCTGTTCTCGGTCTCCAGAGCAACATGCGGATCGCCGAAGACAAGGTATGCCCCGCGGCACGGCCCCTGCGGCGCCGGCAGTGTCGAGAACGTCAGGTCACGCTGGCCCCCGTCCCACTCGACGCAAACCACCTGCTCCGTGCCGGGCTGCAACCCGGCCAGTTGGATGCGCCCTACCGCGTTCTGCTGCGTGGTTTCCGCCAGCGGGCGCGGGTCGGGGCGAAGCGCGCGCACTCGCACCTTCGAGAAATCCGGCAGGCGAAACGACAGCAGCGCCTCGTCCCACGTCAGGGACAGAACATCGACATGAATGCGATCCGCGTCAGACACAACCACCCTCATGTGTCATGCCCGGGCACTTCCCCCTCGACCCTCGACCCGCTCACCCTCAACTCAGACTGTGCATGTGGCGCGTGATGACGTGGTCCTGGTACTCCGGCGCCAACTCGCAGAAGTAACCGCTCCAGCCCCAGACGCGGACGATCAGATTCCGGTGCTTTTCGGGGTGAACCTTCGCGTCGTGGAGCGTGTCCGCGTTCAGCGTGTTGAGCTGCAGTTGCTGACAGCCCAACTGCGCAAAGGTACGGATCAGCATCGCCACTTTGCGAATCGATTCCGCGTCCCGGAACACCGCGTCGGACAACTCCATGGTGATCGGACCGCCGTTGCAGATGCGCCGGTAGTCGAGTTTGCCATAGGTCTGCAGCACGCTCAGGGGTCCGCGAATCCGGGCCCCCGGCGAAGGGGCCAGGCTGGAACTGAAGAATTCGTCGCGGCGTCGACCGTCCGCCGTGGCGCCCACAACCGGTTCGGCCATGCCGTCGTGACCGCGCGCCAGCCACACATAGTACATCGCCGAACCGCTGCCCGGCCGCACCCGGCCGCCGCGGCCATTGTCCCCTTGCCGATCGCAGGCGTCGGCGAGAAACTCAAACAACTGCGCCAGGCACGCGTCGGCCGTCGAGTCGTTATTCCCCACTTTCGGTCCCTCGTCGGCCAGCAACCGGCGCAGTTCCTCGTAGCCCTCGTAGTTGCGGATCAGGGCGTTCACCAGGACCCCCGGCTCGACACGCGGCGTATCGAACACGAACCTCTGCGCCGCTGCCAGCGCATCGGCGGCGTTCGCCGAACACGCGCCGTGGATACCGAAGTTGTTGTATTTCAAACCATTGGACAGATCTTTCCCCGTTTCCAGGCAGCCGTCCATCAGCACCGAGTACCACGGCGCCGGCGGCAGGATTACGCGACGGTAGCTCGCGACCCGCGCCTCGACCTGCCGCTCGACCCCCGTCCGGACCCGACTCAGGATGCCGTCAAAATCGGCGCCTTGCGCCAACCCCTCGAGAACCGCCTCGTTGACCGCGGACGGGAACGACACCGCGCCGATGTTCACAATCTCCATGCCCTGCCCCGGGATGATGTACTCCCAGCATGCCGCAACGGTGTAGTCTCGGGCATCCTCGATCGAGTAGCCGTGCGCCACGAGTCCCGGGATCACGACGCTGTCGTTCGAGTATTGCGGGAACCCGAGCCCTTTGCGCGTCAACTGCGCCGCCAGTTCGAGCAGGTCCAGGTCCGTGTCCGGCGTGATCCGCAGGTTGATCTTCGGATCGATCATGCTGACGTCGCAGGCTGCGCGCAGAGCCAAGCGGGTCAGTTCGTTCGCGGCCGGCGAACCGTCGCGCTTTACCCCGCCCAGCATCAACGACTGGCCGTTGTCGCCCTGCTGCACGCCGGGATACAGGTCCGAGTCGCGATTCAACGAGATGAAAAACTCGGCCAGCAGTTCCTCCGCCTCGACGGGCGTGAACCGCCCGGCGGCCAGGTCCGTCTCCAGGTACGGCCACATGTACTGATCAAACCGACCCAGGCCCACGTGGTAATGGCCGCACAGCCACACCGCGGCGTGCTGCAACCGCAGCGACTGCAACGCCTCGTGGAAGGTCCGCGGCGGGCGCGCCGGAACGTGACGCAGCATCGCCGCCATCTCCGGACGCCCAGCATGTTCGGCCGCCGCTGCGTAGCGCTGCGCCAATCCCAACACTGCGTCAATGCTCTCGATTGCGCTGTCGAGGAACTCGACGGCGTCCGCGTCGCCCCGCAACTGGTTCCGTGCCGCCTCGGCCACTTGGCGACGCCCCAATAGCCCCTGGGAAAGAACCATGCCCCAGTCCGCACAGATGTTGCTGATCGGACCGAGCTCGTGCGCCCGACCGCCGGCGAACAGATCGGCCCACGCGCCCGACGCGTAAATCGGCGGCACGGACGGCACCGTGCGCGTAAACAGAATCCGCTGCTCCGGCGCAATGACCGGACGTTCCGCCTCACACTGACGCCGCAGCAACCGCGCCACGCGCCGTGGCCAGGACAGCTTCTCCGCCTCGCACTCCGGCAGCACGTCCGGCGCCGTGGCCTGGCGCAACGACCGGTGCCGCTTCTCCCGAACCGCATCCCGCATCGCCGTCAGACGTTCGTTCATCCGTTGCCTCGTTTCGTCGATCGTCACAACTCAAGTGGCTTAGGCTGTTAGGCTGTAGACAAGAACGAGACGCCGTGACTCAATGACTCGGTGACTCAGTGACCCACGACACCCGACACCCGACACCCGACACCCGACACCCGACACCCAACTGACACCAACATGTTTGTCGAAGTTCAGCGCCTGAGGCGCTATCAGTCTATCCACCTACAGCCTGCCTCGGTGATTGCCGGTGCGTCACACGACCCGAACCGGGACTGCCAATCGCTCGAACACACTGACATCTGCGTTGACCGGTCGCGTCTCGTCGAACCCGGGCCGGAACTCACGGCCGCAGGCACGGTACTTGCCGCCCGCTGCCCGGTTGTACGGCAACAGATCTACTCGCTCCAGCCCAGACAACCCAGCCACAGCCTCAGCGATGGCGGCCAGATTCGCGGCCGTGTCCGTAACGCCGGGAACCAGCGGCACCCGTACCACAAACGGCTTACCCAACTCGCTCAGCACCCGCAGGTTGCTCAACACCCACTCAAGATTGCCGCCCACAAACCGCCGATGCAGTTCGGGCTCCATTAGCTTAAGACCGTAATATACCAGGTTTGTTCGCTCCGCCACCATTAAAAAATCGATTTTTGTTGCATACCCCGAAGTGTCCAGCACCACGTGTAGCCGGTCCAGACGGTCGATGACTGCGGCCACGAACGGCGCCTGCAGCAACGGTTCGCCGCCGGAAAAGGTCACCCCACCTTCATTCGCGCGCAGAATCGCCGCCTGCCGGTTCAAGATCTCTGCCAGTGCTTCGGCTGTATACGATTCGCCGACCAGCCGCTCACCCGTCAGGCCACGCAGCCGCTCGGGTTCGGGGCTCAACCCCTCCGGGTTGTGGCACCACGTACAGGATAGCGGGCAACCCTTCAGGAACACGGTCGTGCGAATGCCCGGCCCGTCGTGCACGGTGAACTCGCGAATGTCGAATACGATTCCGCTACGCATGGTCCAGCCTCGTGCCGCCTCGCCCCGGTACGCCCGGCGTGTCCCCACGCCGGCGCTTCAGTGCGTTCCTCTGCCACGCCACAGTTCCGCGTCGAACACCGCCCATCCCGACAACCGAATACCCCACATGGACGCACCTGCACACATATCAGCGCAGGCCAGCGTGAGGACACGCTTGGCCTACCCAGTACGCCCGGCGTGGCGACACGCCGGCGCTTCAGTGCGTTCCTGCCTGCGGTCCAGCGCTGCGTCAAACGACGCATCGGTCCGTACACCCAAACTTGTGTTCGTCTCCGACTTGCGTTATTATATACGTTGACGCGCGGACCCGGAACTCGGGACGCTTTGAACAGTCTAACGATGTTAGATTATCGGCAACTTGTACGATCGAATCGGTTCGGTCGTATGGACGGTTGACGTTGTATGGGGATTGTCGTACCTGAACGTGAAAGAACCGCAAGCCAGACGAGACGTCCAATTCCGGCGGGCCGAATCCCGCCCCGGGGGACGTGCGTTGTGTGCCTGCGTGGTCGTTCTCCTTCTGACAGGCCTCGCATGGTTCAGCCCCCGGCACCCCACGGTGCCGGGGGAACAAGGGCCAGTTGCCGTCAGTCGCCAAGTTCCGCGGCCCGCTGCGGACGTCGCACCCCGCCCGCCGCCGCCGGACGCGAATGGGACCGACGCGCACTCGGCGCCGCCAGCGCCCGCCGATCACAACGGCACCATGCCGGACCCCCGCCAGTCCACGACGACGCCGGCGCCCGACACCAGCGTCAACGTCGACAAGTCCAATCCCGACGCCTCCGTGCTTAGCTTCAGTTTGGGAACTTACTCGATCACCCCCGCCCGGCACCTCGGCCGCCGGGTCGCCGTGGTAACTCTCCCTGGCGCCTACTCCCTGAATCTCCGCGACCACCCCGCCCTGCCCTGCTGGCGCACCAACCTCATCATCCCGGAAGACAGCACGCCCACGGTGCGGGTGGTCGACAGCGATTACGAAGAGGTTGCCTGCGCCGCGCCCATGCCCGCGCTCGGGTTCATCTCCCGCGACCCGACCGAGCAACCCGGTCCGCAACAGTTCGGGGCGGTCTACGACGGCGCCGCGCCTTACCCTGCGGAGGTCGTCGAACTGACCGATTCGTACATGATCCGCCAGGTGCGCGGCATCGGAGTCATCATCCACCCGTTCCAGTATTTCCCGGCGCGCGCCGTATTGCGAGCGTACCGCAGGCTCACCGTCGAATTGGTGACGCCCGGGGCTGACCCGCAACGGGTGATGCTCCGGTTCCCCAAGCCCTTCAACAGTGCGGAGTTCGCCGCCGCCGCCGAACACGAGTTTGCGAACTTCGCCGACGCGTTTCGGAGCACGACGGAGGATGGCATTGCCCCGGCAACGACGCAGGAAGAGTCGCGCGCCGGCGACCCGCCCGAGACGCCGGAAAAGCTCCTGGTCGTGGTCCCCGACGCGCTCGCCGCCAACGCCACGCTGGCCACGTTCGTCGAGTGGAAACGCCAGCGCGGCATCAGCGTGCACGCCGCCAGGTACCCCGCCGACACCGGCAGCGGCAGCAGCAGCCTGGCCACCTACATCACCAACCAGTACCAGGCGAACAACATCACCTACGTCATTCTGCTGGGCGATGCGGGCGACATCCCCGTCAAGGCCATGAGTCCGAATCCGTCCGACACGCTCTACACCATGGTCAGCGGCAGCGACAAATACCACGACCTGCTGATCTCGCGCGTGTCCGCTTCGAACGCCACCGCGCTCGACAACCAACTCAGCAAAATCCTGGACTACGAGAAAGCGCCCGACACCGACACCGCCGCCGCCTGGTACGCGAAAGGGACCATGGTCGGCTCAAACGAGGGCGACACGACCAGTGCGTTCGGCAAGAAGGACAAAGTGATCCTGACCGAGGAGCGCCAGAAACTGCTGAACTGGGGGTACACCTCCGCAGATCAGATCTACGATCCCGGCGCCACGGACACCCAGGTCATAAACGCCTGGAATAACGGCCGCGGCCTGGTCTACTACCTCGGCCACGGCAACGATACCGCCTGGGTCACCGCCTCGTTCGACGTGACCGACGTGAACACGTCGCTCCACAACGGCAGCGCCCTGCCCTTTGTCATGAACGGCAACTGCCGAAACGGCAATTTCACCTACCCCAGCGACTGCCTCGCGGAAGCCATGATGAAAGTCGGAACCAGCGCCAGCCCCGCCGGCGCCATCGCCGTCGTCAGCTCGACCACCAACATGGACTGGGACCCGCCCATCGTCATGCTGCAGGCGTTCACCGCCTACCTGACGGAAACGTCGCCGTTCACGGCCGGGAACATGTCCTTCACCAACGCCACACCGCTGGTCTCCGCCGGCGGCCTGACCTTCTTCAGCATCCAGCGCGCCATGGACTACTGCTACGCCACCCCGGACGAGGGCGCCACCGCCGCGCAACTGATCGCCGAACAGACGCACTTGTTCGGCGACTGCACCCTGGGCCTGCGCCGCCAGGCGCCCGTCACGCTCGACGTCACCCACGCGCCGATGGTCATCCCGGGCGCCGCCTTCACCGTCACGGTTTCCGTGCCGGCTCGCGGCCCGCTGGCCAATGCCACCGTCTGCCTGTACCGCAACCCGGATGTGCAGGTGGCAACGAAGACCGACGCGAACGGCCAGGCGACCTTGTCGCCAGGCCTGATCGCCGGCGACGACCTGACGCTGACCGTATTCCACCGCGACGCTGTCCCGTACCAGACGCAGTTGCCGCTGTCCGGCGGCGCACTGACGATCTACTCGACCACGACGCCACCGGTGGCCTTCACGAACGAGCCGTACTCGTTCACGCACCAGGCGTTCGGGGGGACCCCACCGTACTTGTGGGCCATCACCAGCGGCGGCGCGTCCTGGCTCGGAATCGACGCCAACACGGGGATCGCCTCCGGGACCCCGTCCGAACCGGCAACCGTTGCATACACCGTACAGGTCACGGACACCGGACGGTCGGTCGCCACTCAGGACGTGACGCTGACCGTCGGCGCAGCCGTTTCGGTGACCACCACGGCCCTGGATGCGGGCACGGTCGGCAGCGCGTACTCCCAGGCCGTGACGGCCAGCGGCAGTTTCTCCCCCTTCACCTTCGCCCTGGCGTCCGGCACCCTCCCGACAGGCCTCAACCTCGCCACCGACGGCACGCTCTCAGGCACGCCCGGTGTCGCCGGCGACTACACGTTCACCGTGCGCGCCACCGACGCGAAAGACCGCACGGACGACCAGGCGCTCAGCATCAGCGTTGCCCCGTCCAACACGGTCACCATCACGACGCGCCCATCGCTCTCCGAAGGCACACGCGGCAGCGCCTACTCGGCCACGCTCAGCGCCACGGGCGGCTCGGGGGCAGGCTACACCTGGTCGGTCACCGGCGGCGCCCTGCCACCCGGCATGACACTCAATTCAGCCGGCAGCATTACCGGCACCCCGACGCTCGAAGGGAACTACGGCTTCACCATC
This sequence comes from Lentisphaerae bacterium RIFOXYA12_64_32, assembly GCA_001803235.1. GTDB lineage: Bacteria > Verrucomicrobiota > Lentisphaeria > Oligosphaerales > YB12-FULL-65-16 > YB12-FULL-65-16. Next base: position 29,003 of record MHBL01000379.1, on the reverse strand, counting down.
CGGGTACAGGACAACTGGGCCCCGCCGCACAGCGCCCAGCAGACCTTCACACTCGTCGTCCAGAGCGCCGTGTACTTCCGCACCACCACGCTGCCCGGCGGCAGCGTCTCGCTGCCCTACGACACCCAGTTGCCGGTCGGCGGGTCCTTCCCCCCCTTCACCTACTCGGAACCATCGAGCGGCGACCATGATGTCGGGGCGGCGCCCAACGGCTTCACCGACACCGGCGCGCTCCAGTCCTCCTGGCGCACCCAGACCTACTCCGCCGACACGGAGTGGACCTGCGACCTCGGCTTCACGTTCCCCTTCTACGGCGTGAACTACACCACCTGCAAAGTGGGAGACAACGGCTACCTCGTGTTCGGCGGCACGTCGCCGACCCCCGATCTCTGGGATGCCACGACCCAGAACTTCAGCCGTGTCATCATGATCGCGCCGCTGTGGACCGACCTGGTCGTCTCGCAGGGTTACTCCGACACCGGCATCTACCTTGACCGCCAGTCGGACCGCATCACCGTGCGCTGGCAAGGTCGCGACTACCACAACGTCACCGGCGAGGCGGACGCCGGCGATCCCGAGCACCCGACCGACTACGTGAACGTCGCCGTCACGCTCTACGACACCGGACGCATTGAGTTCCACTACGGGTTCGTCCAGACCAGCAACCGCGCCATTGTCGGCATCTGCAACGGCAACGCCAACCAGCAGCAGGTCCTGTTCGCGCACTCCTGGAACTCAACGACGCCCGACTACATCCAAGGCTGGTCGATTCGCAACGACATCGTGTTCACCATCGCCAAAAACCTGCCCGACTGGCTGACCCTCACCGCCGATGGACACCTCACCGGCACGCCGACCGCCGCCGGGGTGTACCTGTTCACCGTCAACGTCCAGGACGCGCACGGCTACACCGCCAGCACCGAACTGACCCTCAATGTCACCGCCGATATCCAACCGGACACCAATGGCGACGGGGACGTAGACAACGACGAAGTCCTCACCTTCGTCGACCTCTGGGCCGCCGGGACCGTCACCCGCACACAACTTGAGGAGGCCATCGCCCAGTGGCGCAGCGGCGGCAGCGCCCGAGGATCGCCGCCCCGAAATGCCGAAGAAAGCACGCAGACGCCGCAGCCCTCGCCCGCTTTGGAGGACATCCTGGTTCTCGCCGTCGCACTGCCCGACCGCTCCTGGCTGGACTGGCTGACACGCGAAAACTTCGATGTCGCTGGAATCCACGGCGCGACCGCAACGGTCTACACGACCGCCGCAGGGCGGGCGCGCCTGGTCGCCGCCGGCCTGCAGCCGGTGCTCATCGAGACCCAAACACCCGCCCCGCTCCAGACCCGCGGCCTCCGCGGCCCACCGAGCGGCTATCACGGCTACAACGCAGTCACCACCGACCTGACCGCGTTTGCGCAGGCCCACCCCGACATCTGCCGCGTCACATCCATCGGCAAGTCGGTTCAGAACCGGGACCTCTGGGCCGTAAAGATCTCCGACAACCCGGACACCGAGGAGGATGAGCCGGAAGCGAAGTATCTCGGCACCGTCCACGGCGACGAGTCGCTCGGTGGCGAAATGTGCCTGGAGTTCATCGACTTCCTCCTCAGCCACTACGGCGGCACGGACGCCGACGGAGTGCGCGCCACCAACCTCGTCGACAGCCTGGAGATCTGGGTTGTGCCGTGCGTAAACCCGGACGGCCTCGATGCCGGCACGCGCTACAATGCCAACAACGTTGACCTGAACCGCAACTTCCCGGATGGCGTCCTGCAAACGGCGACACCCGTGTTCCCCAGCGGCAGCGTCGACAGTTCCGACCGGCAACCGGAAACGGCCGCCATCATGCAGTGGAGCGCCACGCACAACTTCACGCTCTCAGCGCAACTCCACACCGGCGACCTGCTGGTCTGCTACCCCTACGGCAACAATGCGGCTGGGCACTCGGTCGACACCCCCACGCCGGACGACCTGCTGTTCGAGTACCTGTCACGCGAGTACTCCTCCAACAACCCGGACATGGTCCAGAACTCGTCCTACCCGAACGGCATTGTCAACGCGGCCGCGTGGTACGTGGTCACCGGCGAAATGCCGGACTGGAACTACCGCTGGCTGGGCACCATGGAAACCACGCCGGAACTCTCAAACATCAAGGCGCCCAGTTCGTCATTGTTGCCGACTTACTGGGCCAACAACCGCGAGGCTATGCTCGCCTACATCGAAGCGTCCGACACCGGCATCCGCGGCCTTGTCACCGACGCCGCCTCCGGCGACCCGCTCTGGGCCCAGATCGCCGTCGTCGGCAACAGCCATGCGATGTACACCGATGCGGACGTGGGTGATTACCACCGCCCCCTGCTCGCCGGCACCTACACACTGACCTTCTCGGCGCCGGGCTACGTCTCCCACACCGTCCCCGACGTCGTGGTCGGCGGCCGCGGCGCCACCCGCATCGATGTCCAGCTCGGTCGCGATGATGCGAACTCCGCTCTGCGTCAGTTCGCGCACGTCCGGTACGCGCCCGGCGCAGCCAATATCGTCCGCCTCACCATCGGCATCGATGACGCCGTGCCGCCGCACGCGGTGATCGTCACCGAGACCCTGCCCAACGGCTGGACCTACCAGATCGCATCCACCCGCGCCGCGGACGGAACCGGCCTGGACGAACCGCGCCTCGATGGCGACACCTGCTGTTGGCTGTTCTGGGACGCCAGCCTCGTGGATCAGACGTTCTCGTACCGCGTGAGCGCCCCGGCGGACAGCACCGGGACGGTTTCATTTGCAGGCGTTTTCGAGACCCGAACCGAACCGTCCGTGACCCAGGGCAACACGGCGTGGGCCCCGCTCGCCGCCAACGAAGCCTTGGTTCGGTTCCGCCGCGGCTGGAACCTGTTCTCGTTCCCCACTGTCCCCGACACCCCGACCGTCGCCGCCGTCCTCGGGACTACCTGCCTGATGCCGGTCTGGAACTGGAACGGCACGGTTTACGCCAAGGCCGACACACTCGCGCCGAAACAGGGATACTGGGGATACTTCGACAAGGAAACGGGGGTGGTGTATGCCGGGACGCCGGCACCTGACCCGTACGGGCATTTCGCGCAAGGCTGGAACCTGTTCGGCCCTCTCGCGGACCGCCCACTCATGGACCGAAGCACCCTCCCCAGCCCCGTCTACTACTGGGACGGCCAGTACCGCACCGCCGCGGACATCAAGACAGGCCTGGGCTACTGGATCTACTCCTCCGCCGTCCAGGACGTCGACCTGCACTGACCGCTCTCCCCCCGCATTCAACCGCGAACGACCGCACGACGCCACTTGGCGACGCGGCCGGCAAGCCCGCATTTCCGCACGTACTCCGTGTTCAGCCTGGAATACAACGTGGAGGTTTCGCCTCTCGACTCATGCTGGAGCACGTCCGCGACATGGACAACCGCCACACTGTCCAGCGCGCCGCCCGTCTCGGAATCACCCTCCGCGACCTTTCGCTCCGGGTGATGGTGGTGAGCGCAACTGTTGACAACGGCGTCAGCAAACCCCCACACCGCCAGAAGGTACGCACCAACCTCCGCGTGCGACACGCCCATGATTCGGGTCTCTGCCTCAGCCGTGGAGATCCGGTCTCTCTGGCACATCTCATTGATCCGCACGTACGAGTCCGGCAGGTTCGCCGCGATGACCAGTTTGCCGATGTCGTGGAAGAGCGCAGCCACGTACAAGTCGTCCCTTAACGCCGCGTCCAACTGCTCCGCCAGGGCGATCTCCTGCACGATGGTCGCCGTCCCGAGACTGTGGTCCCACAGACCCTGAATCGAGAAACCCGGAAGCGTCCTGTCCTTCCACTCCGAAAAGATGTGCGTCGTCAACACAAGCGCCTGCAGCACCTTCAGCCCCAGAAGACTCGACGCCTGGGCAGGACTTGAGACTCGCTCACGAAGACCGAAGAACGCGGAATTGACCAACTGCAGGACCTTGGCGCTGATCGCAATGTCCTGCTCCACGATCTTGCCGATTCTCTCCGTCGACACATCCGGGTTTCCCAACTCCCTCTCCAACTCCTGGTAAACGGCCGGAATGGTCGGCAGCATCCTGATCTGGGCGACAATCTGTTCGAGCGAGCACGTTCTCGGAAGCAACTCACGAACCGCCAAAACCCGCTGGATCCGCTCGCTGATGGTCATCATGGCGGCTGGCTTGAGGAAGAACTGATGCGCCACACCCGCCGTGTGAAGTCCAGGCTCAGCGCCACGGCTCCCGGTGAAGATCAATCGGACGGTTTCCGGGTAAAGCTCCTTGACGACTTCGAGAAACTGCTTGCCGTCCATTTCCGGCATGGCCAAGTCGGACACGACGACATCGAACGGCATCTTCCTCATCAGATCCAGCGCTTTCAAGGCACAGGGCGCCGTAACGACCTCGGACTGGATCGTCGCCTGAATCACACCCGCCACAACCTGCAGAACCAACGGCTCATCATCGACAACAAGAATCCTGATCTTCCGCATCCTGACACCTCAAACTGGACCGCTCACGAAAACAAGACGACTGCACGCGGTCGCCGGCGCGTACCCTACCGACCGGGGAGGTAAGCCCCTTCGTCTCATAGACGGGCCACAGGATCCGCCTCCCACCTCCCAAACCGTAACCCCTCACATTACAGATGCCGACGCGTCCTGTCAACCCCGACTCAGCCCTGTTGCGTGAAGCGTCAGTCGCGGGTGGAACGACGGCGCGCTGGCCCATGCCTGATTCCCCCGTGGCCTTGTGCCACGGGGGAATCGGGTTCGCCCGCCAAACGTAGGCGTTCCCCCTCTCTCCCCTTTCCCCCGTCCGCCGGCGGCGGACGGGGGAAAGGGGAGAGAGGGGACACGGTGCGGCGTAGTAACCAGAATGAACCCGTTCACCTGCCACGCGAGGTGGCAGGGGTCTATGCTCCACCCTTTGCTGACGCATTACCCTCTTGCGCTGCACGCCGTCGACACCCGCGCCCCAGTCACCTGCCCTACCCTGCCACCTCAACCAGACGGTACTCGAGCGGTTTGAGCGTCAGCGCGAGGCCGTTGGCGGCAACCGGCAGTTCGGCGCCGGACAGCGTGTCCACGGCCTTCGCCATACCATGCCGGAATCCCAGGGCGTCCGGCTGCAGAGTGACACTCGCCTCGACCGCTCGGTCCGGGGACAGATTCGAGACCACCACCAGAGCCTTGCCGGTCCGCGATTTCGTGTCCCGCCTCAGGTACAAGCTGACCTTCACCTCGCCGGGCTGAACCGCGACACAGTCCGCATTGCGCCAGTACGGCAGCCATTCTGCCGTGCCGACGTCGAACCGGGTCATGACGTCCCATACCTTGGCAAGGGTCCGCAGTGACTCGCCGCCGTTCGGCCGCGGCCGCACGTCGTGAATGAGCGTCAACGCCAACGACTGGGGCGGGCTGAGGAAGTCGCAGGGAATGCCGAAATTCCGGCCCATGAACTCGGCGCGGAAGCAGGCCAGGTCCATGACGAACTTGCCGCCCAACTGCTCGCCGTTCCAGTACGAGTGGCAGAACGCCAGCGCCGGAATGCAGCAGCAACTGCTCTGATGCGCGTTCACAATGCCGCCGCGCGGCTCGAAGATGCGGTACAGACTCTGCATCATACGCCGCACCGCGAAAATCGGGAACGTGACCTCCAGCGTCCCGTCCGACTTGCGGTATCCGCAGCCGTGTGCGGTGTTCGCACAGCCCCAGGGTATGGACGTGCCGTCGAGATAAACGCCGTCAATGCCATGCGCCTCGACGAATTGCTGCATCTTGGCGATGAACCGGTCCTGCCACTCACTGTTGTAGCACACGATGTAATCGCGCTGCGCGGGCTGCCGGTCCCACCCGCCGACAATGCCGCCCTGCGGGTTCTTCACCAGGACCTTGTCCCAAAGTTCGGGCCACTCGGGAGCCAGGGTGGAAAACTCGTAACCGAAGTAGAGAAGCAACTTCATGCCGCGCTGGTGGCAGGCGTCGCTCAATTCTTTGCTCATGACCGCCGAGTTGTGCGCCTCGGGATAGTTCTGGATCGGGTTCCACGCCTCGTGGATGACCAGCGTCTTTACACCCAGACGCTCAAACTCGGCCAACTGCTCGTCCCGCTTGCCCTTGTCCGCCAGTGACGCACCGATGTAGCCGCAGTGATTGATGCGCCACTCGTGGAAGTCGACCGGAATCGGCTTGACCGGCGTTGCCTGGAACCCGAACGTGAACGTCAGCGGCACCAGCGGCGCATCCCACGCGTCCTGCCGGTCCTGCCACGGCGGAATGCCGGCATCGGCCAAATGCAACCGCAACACCGTCTGGTCGCCGCGCCGGACCACTTCCATCACGCGGTCCTCGCTCGCCGGAAACCAGCCGCGTGCGGACTCCGCAAACCAGGCCAGCCCGCCCTCTTCCCAGCCTAGCCACAGCGTCGGCTTGAACGGCACTGCAAACCCCGACTCGGGGACGTTGCCGCTGTTCTTCAGCGTGCCCATCTGCACCACGCCGGTCGCGGCGACCGGCCAGTAGGTGTACAGCGTCGCCAGGTCCGAACGCAACGGCACCTCCAGCCACAGGTTCTCGAGCCGCGGCGCGTCACGACGCCCCGTACCCGTATTCGTCCCGTGCGCGGTCACGACCAGATCGATGCGCATCATGCCGTCGAACTCGATTCGCGTCGTGACGCTGACGTTCAGGTGCTCGTTTGTCAGCCACCCGGACAGTACGGCCGCGTCCGCATCGCACTTGTGCAGCATCACCCCGCTCTTCTGCCACACCAGCGGCTGGCCGGCTACGGTCCCGACCAATGCCATCGGCGCGGCCAGAAGTTCCTGCCCGGCCGTCGCCAGCCCGGTCAGGAACGGCTGCGCGTCGAACCGACACTCGCGCCCCCACACCCCCACGTTCACCCCCGCGCCGACCGTGTCCGCCGTCACCGGCGTCCAGGGCCGCGGGACCAGGCTTGCAGGCTTGGTCATCTTCTTAGATGCACGCGTCTTCGTTGCCATGCTCGCTGTTCCTTCCAATGTGGCCTGTCCAAGGCCGTATTGACGCAAGAACCGTCGCGACTCTCCCTCTCCGTGCAGGTCTCAGCCGCGCGTTGTGCCTTAAGATGCCCGGGATAGTGCACCATGGCAAGCGCCAGCTTCCCGGCCCTTCCGCTTTGTCGCCTGCTTCGGTGGGGTTCCATGCTATCTCCCGCGCCTTGCACCCGGCCAATGCCCGGCTAGTTTCCTTCCTGTCACGAGTGGCGCGGGGTACTCCCGAAGCCATTCCTATATTGTTCGCCCTGAATCCGGCGAGGTCATCATGTCCACGAAACGCGGTCGCAACGATCCCTGCCCATGCGGCAGCGGGAAGAAGTACAAGAAGTGCTGTGGCCTGAAGAATCAGCCGCGTCCGGCGCGCAGCGAGACGCCGGGCGCGTTCCTCGGCGCGGCGCCAAACCAGCCTTACTCCCCCGGCCCAGTTGTGTCGGGTCTACCCGACGGCCTCAATCTGCATCCCTACATGCTGGTACGGATGCTTGACAAGCCGTCGCCGGAACTGCTCGCGCGCTTGCCGGCGGACTTCCTCCAGAGAACGGCGGACCGCTGGACCATCTCAAAGGTCGCGGCGCTGAACACGGAGCAGATTCTCGCCCGGCTCCACGCGTTCGGTGTTGCCGTCTCAGCGGAAGAGTTCCGGGACCGGAACCCGAGCGTCTGGTCGGCGTGGGAGATCGGCGAACAATGGCTCGACGAAATCGTCCGGAAACCTACATTCGTCGACGAGGATTTCTTCGGGCTCGCGGCCTGCGAACTGTGGAAACGCGTCTGCCCTGAACGACCCTCAATGGAAATGCTTGACGACTGGATGCAGGACGGCTATGACGCGAAGGAAAGCGGCGACACGGCGACATGCATCGACCTGTGGCTTCGTGTCTGGGACGTATTGCGCTCGCGACTCACCCCGCAAATGCGGTGCTGTGACGATGCCCTGCCCGTGTTCAACGGCACTCAGTCCCTGTTCAACTGGACTCAGGACCTGGCGAACGCTCTGCTCGAGGGCGCGGACGTCGATCGCCGCTGCGCCGAACGCGGCATCCGCTTCGCACAGGACATCGTCTGGCAATTCCCCGACCAGGACGAACTGTATGTCATGAACTTCCGGTGCGACCTGGGCCGCTTCTACTTCCGCGACGGACGACCGCAAGATGGCGAAGCCGTGTTGCGCGACCTCATCGACGACTATCCGCACAGGGCCCAACCCTACGGCGTCCTCGCCGACGAGTTCGGGCTGTTCGCGCATGGCCAACCGGACTACGCCCGGGCCATCGAGGTGCTGGAACTCGCGCTCGCCTACCCGGTCGAAGACGCGAATGACTGGTCCATCCCAAGGCGTCTCGATGACTGCCGGAAACGGCGCATGGGACAATCGTCCCGACCGTGAGCCGCGTGTTGGAGTTGGCCCGCCCACACGGTTGGCGCAATCGCCGTTACCCCGGCCGGTCCCGTTCGCGGCGGGGCGGTCTCCCCTCCCAGTGGCGGCGCGCAACCCGGACCGCGTAAACGCGGAACTACGAACCTGAATTGCCGTCCGCTCCGACGTGATTCGCAGGACACGGCGACAGGTCTAGTACCGTAGTACCGGAAAGTCGAGGGCGGACGGGGGACAGGGAAAAGAGGGGGCCGGCGACCCCGGTTCACCCGTGGCACAAGGCCACGGGGGGGCTCACGCATCGGCCTGCACGCCGTCGTTCCGCCCGCGACTGACGCGACGCGTAGTGCGCCACACAGCGCTTGAACCTGGCACATACGGTGCTAATATTAGTACTGACAAAAGTACCGACAGGAGCACACAATGAACCTGATAGCGGCCCAGGAGATCAAGCGACGCGGCATGGCAGCAGTGGATGATCTGCTGGACCAGGGCCCCGTGCGGATCGTGAAGAACAACCAGCCACGCTACGTGGTGATGCGCGAGGCTGATTTCGATGCGATGCTGGACGACCTGGCTGAGGCGCGGATTGCGGCATCGGAAGCCGACCTGAAGGCGGGTCGTATCCGCAAGGGTACGGCGGCGGTCCTGATGACCGAACTGCGCAAGGACGCATGACATGGCGTCAGTCGGCCACCACCGCTTCGTCTTGGTCTGGACCGCGAGTTTCGTGCGTACCGCCAGAAAGTTCCTCCGCCGGCACCCGGACCTTGAGGGGGTCTTCGCCGACGTACTCCGGCAACTTGAGACTGACCCACACGCGCCACGCCTCCGCCTGCATTCGCTGAAGGGCAAGCACCTGGGCAAGCACGCGGTGAGCCTGACCTACGAATACCGGATCGTGCTGATCCTACGCCTCACAGCCAAAGAGGTCGTGCTGCTCGACGTCGGCGCACATGACGAAGTGTACCGAGGGTAGCCCCTGTGCCTCACGCCGGCCACGGCGCCCCGGATTCGAGGACGCTCGAACCCCTCGAGAAGCTTCGCGCTCCCTCATCGCTGTAGTGGCCGCGGCGCGCGCGACTCCCGAGCTTTTCCACAGACTTGGCTTGACTTCTTGATGACATAATATTAAACTATTATTCAACGATATGCTGTATGTTACATAAACATATATCGGGACGCGCCATGGACTGGGTTGAGACACAATCACTGACGGACGCCGGCACGGTGCCGTACCTGGCCATTGCCGACCGCATCGAGCGCGACATCCGATCCGGCCGCCTCCGGCCCAACGAACGACTCCCAACCACCGTGGAACTCAGCCGCGTGTTTGGTGTGACAGTACCCACGGTGCAAAAGGGTCTCAGCCGCCTGGCCGCACGGGGGCTTCTGAACCGTGCCCCACGCCGGGGCACGTTTGTCTCGTCATGCATCGGTGCGGACACCATCGCGCTGGCGGTGGGGCAGAGCCCCTATGCCTCCGAGAGCGCCTTTCCCCGCTTGATCATCGACAGTTTCCACCGGCTCTGCGGCGCCTACAACGCCTCGGTCAGCGTACACATTCTCTCGGACCAGGACGGGCCGCAGAATGCCGCCCGCCTCGAACAGGACGTGCACGACGGCCGGGTCAAGTGCATCTTCTCCTTCTTCCATTCCACGTTCCAGTCACACTGGCTGGAGGGACTCCGCGACGTCCCGTGGGTCACGGTTTTCGACATCGGCTTCCGCCACATGGTCAAGACGGGCGTAAGCCATCTTCTCGCGCACGGCCGCCGAGACATCCGCGTCCTGTCCATGCTGCCGCCGGACAAGGACGCGGCGCTGGAGCGGGAGGGCGCGACCGAGGCGTTTGCCGCCGCCGGCGTTCCGCCACCGCCGGGCTTCCTCATCCAGTGCGGGCAGCGGGAACAGCACGGCTACGAGGCGACGCACCAACTGCTGTCCGGTCGTCAACGCCCGGACGGCCTGCTGGTGAACCACGACCTGCTCACACGCGGCGTCCTGCTCGCCCTCGCCGAACGGGGCGCGCGCGTGCCGCAGGACCTCGCCCTCATTTCCCACGAGAACAAAGGCTCGGAGATCCTTGCTCCATTCCCCCTGACCGTCATCCGCGTCGAACCGGACCGCATCGTCAACGTGGTCCTGGAACGAATCTGCCACGGTCCGGCGCTGCGCCCAGGCGAGAATGCCGTGCGGCTCGATCTCGCCCCGACGCTGATCCCCCGCGGTTCCTGCGGCGAAACGGTCCCCCGGAATGGCGCGAAGCGCGACCGCCAGAGCCGAAAGCCCGTGCGACGGCCGGGAACCGCCAGACGCCACGAAGGACCGCCCGCGCCGTAATTCGACCCCGCCGGCCTTGCGCCGGTGGTGAAGGAGATCGCCGGCTATGTGGACCGCCAGTCCCCTGAAATCTCTTTTCTTCTCCGGGCTTCCCGCGGCCGCGGTCCGCCCGGAGAAGAGATAAGCTGTGGCCTGACAGATCGAGTGGCGCGTGATCTGCTTCACCACCGGCACGAGGCCGGTGGGGTCGCCCAACTGCGCAGATCAAGAACACGGAGACCAACGCATGCGACTACCCCTGCTGTTTGCCCTCGCGAGCGCGGCCATGAGCGCGATCACGGCCGGCGCTGACGGGACCAACATGATCGGCCGCCAAAGCCAGAACGAAGGGATCGACGTCCTTCCCGCACCGGCACAGGTCGTGATTGACGGCGACCTGTCGGAGTGGGACTGGTCCGGCCGGATCTGGGTCTTTGCCGACGCGGCCGTGCGCTCACACTACTCCGCCGAAGTCGCTGCGATGTGGGACAAGGACAACCTGTACCTGGCCGCCAAGTGGAAGGACCCCACGCCCATGTTCAGCGTGGTCAACCCCAACCACAACCCCGGCGACGGCTGGAAGTCCGATTCCATGCAGCTCCGCGTCCGCACCGCAGACCAGACGTCCTGGGTCACCACCTGGTTCTTTGCCGAAAACAAGACTCCAGCCATGACCGTCTGCAAGTGGAAGGACATGAACAACGACCGTGCCGGCATGGACACGCTGCTGCTGAAGGCCGCCCCCGGCGGCACCGACATCGGCGAAGGCGCCGCGCTTGCCTACAAGGCGGATCCGGACGGCGATGGGTTCGTGCAGGAACTCCGCATCCCCTGGCGCCTGCTCTACCGCCAAGCGCCGGAGATCAAGCCTGGCGACGCGCTCCGAATCGGCATGGAGTTCCTCTGGGGCGCACCCGACGGCGGCCGGACCAACCCAACACACCGTTACGCCGACAACATGAGCCAGGGCGTGACGACGCGCGAGTTCTTCTGGAGCGCCTGGCGCGCCTGGGGCGAAGCGCTGCTGCGCGACCAGGGGAACGTGCCCGTGCGCCGCTACGTGTCAGGCGAGGACAGGATCCTGGGCACCATCCCCGTCCAGGCTTCGGTCCCCAAGGACGCCAACCGCTTCACGCTCGTGATCGACGGCACCGACGGCCGACGCGTCCGCAACCTCGCCGCCGACCTGGATCCGGCCGAGTACGAAGCCGCCGCTCCCGGAACGAACTCGGAACGCAAGATTCAGGTGCTGTGGGACGGGCTCGACGACAACGGTAAACCCGTCGCGCCGGGGTCCTACCACGTCCGCGGCCTCACCCATCGCGGCATCGTCGCCGAGTACGTGATGTCGTTCTACAACCCTGGAACCCCGCCGTGGGCGACCAAGGACGGCAGCGGCGCCTGGCTCGCCGACCACACCAATCCCTGCGCGATCGCCGCGTTCGAAGACACCGTGATCGTGTCCGCGTCGTTCGCCGAGGGCGGGTTCGGCATCATTGGCATCGGCCCGGACGGACGCAAGACGTGGAGCCAGTACCGCGGCGCGGCGAAGATAGCCGTCGACGACGCGTTCATCTACGCCTACCAGAGCCAGTCATGGTCAGCCGGCAGCGATGACGCGTTCCTCTGCCGGTATGACGCGAAGAACGGCGCAGAAAAGCCCTTCTTCCTCGACGGCGCCCAGCGCCCCTTCGAGTTGTCAATCAAGACCGTGCTGAACAGCCAGACACTGCCCCGTGTCAACGGCCTGGCCGCCCACAACGGCAAGCTCGTCCTCTCCCTTGACGGCGACCGCATCGCGATCCTTGACGCGGCACGCGCCGCCGCCATCCAGATTCTCGCGTTGCCGGGCGTCGGCGCCATCGCGTTCGACCCGGCCGGGAAACTCCACGCCGTCATCGGCGTCGACCCGGCCAAAGCGTCGGCCAAGCCCGCCAGCCGCGTCAACCGCCCCTACGAGCAACCGGACGCCGTTCCGGACGTGACCGGCGTATCAGTGGCAACGGTGGACCTGGCGACCGGCGCCACGACGCCACGGCCCACGCCTGGCGCCGCCGCCATCGCCGCCGTCGCCTTCGACCGCGACGCCAACCTGCTCGTTGCCGACGCCGGACCCGACCGCCAGGTCAAGGCGTTCGACGCCACGGGCAAGCTCGTTTACACCTGCGGCCGGCAAGGCGGCCGACCGATCCGCGGCAGGTTCGATCCGCAGGCCATCATGCGGGCCACATCCGTCGCGGCCGACGCCCAAGGCAACGTCTGGGTCACGGAAGACTGGGATTTCCCGCGCCGCGTCTCCGTCTGGCGGCGCGACGGCACGCTGGTTCGCGACTACATCGGCCCCACCGGTTACTCCGGCGTCGGCTGCTACCTGCACGACCAGACACCTGGCCTCGCGTTCTGCGGCCCCGTCGAAATGGCCATCTCCCCCGCGGATCGCACCTGGCACGTCACGCAAATCCTTTGGGTCCCCGACACGGCGAAGGGCGAACGCTTCCCGATCGACCCACTGTCGAACTGTGCACCGATCCGCTTCACCAGCAGCGCCTCCGGCACGCCGCGCGAGTACATGTACGCCCACGGCGAGGCCGGCCCGCACGTTGTTTACCTTGAGAAGGACGGGCGCTGGCAACCCGTTGCCGCCATCTGCCTCGTCGGGCAATTGCTTGACCTGATGGACTACCACATGATCCCCGCCGCCATGCCCACAGGCGAGTTCGAGGGCCTGGATCCCGCCGACGGCTGCTATTGGAACGACGCGGACGGCGACGCTGTCCCGCGCCGCGCCGAGTGCACCATTGTCCCGACCGCCACGAAAAGCACGCCCGGCAAGCGAATTGCCGCCTCCGGCCTGGCACTGGCGAACGGCTGGGGCGGCCGCCCCAGCTCGAACCTCGCGATCTACACCGTGGACAAGACCGGCAAGATCTTCAGCCACAAGCCGTTGCGTTTCACGCCGGACGGCGCACCCGTCTACGGCCCCGAAGGCACCAACGCGCTCCGCGCCGCCGCAGTGGCCGGCTGCGACACAATCCCGATTGTCGCCGAGAACCGCCTCGTCTGCCTCGGCGCCAACCATGGCGGGGCGGACAAACCGTTCCTCGGCATCGACCTCGCCACCCAGGACGTGCAGTGGCGCTACCCGAACCGTTTCGCCGGCGTGCACGGCTCGCACCTCGCGCCCATGTGCCGGCCCGGACTCCTGATCGGGCCGCTGAAGGTCTGCGGCGTTGCGGACATGGGGCCCGACATCGGCAACGTCATGCTCATCCGGGGCAACCTCGGCCAGGACTTCTTCTTCACCACCGACGGGTTGCACGTCGGCGCGATCTGCCGCGACACGCGCCTGCCCGGCGAGCCGTTGCCGAACGACGAAACGGCGCTGGTTGGAACGTCGATGAACGACCTCACCGAGGGCGGCGAACCGTTCAACGGCTGGTTCGGACGCCAGGCGGACGGGAACGTGCGCCAGGTCAGCGGCTTCGCCAGCCAGGCGGCGTTCGTCACTGAATTCAAAGGTCTGGAAACGATTCACCGCGTTGACGCCGGCTCCCTCACGGTCGATCAGGCGGCCATTGACAAAGCCCTGGCGGACAATGCGGCGCGCGGCGCGACCGCGGTGGCGTCCACCGCCGCGGTCATCGCCAAACTCGCCACTTCGCCTGCCGGCGCCATCGCGCCTGCAGCGTGGGCCAAGGTGTCCCCCATCAACATTGCTCGACAGGGCCAGCCCGAACGGGCCACGGCACGACTCGGGTATGACGCGAAGAACCTGTACGTGAAATTCGATGTCAAGGACCCCAGCCCGTGGCGCAACGACGGCAAGGACGCAACCCGCCTCTTCAAGACGGGCGACTGCGTCGACCTTCAACTCCGCACCGACCCCGCGGCGACTGGCGAGCAACCGCAAGCCGGCGACCTGCGCCTCCTCATCGCCGACATGGGCGGCAAACCGACTGCGGTCCTCACGCGGCCCGTGGACAAGTCCGCACCGGCCGAACTGCGCAAGAGCTATGCGTCGCCGGTCGGCACGCGCGTGCTTGACCGGGTCGAAACCATGCCTGCCGTGACCGCGTCCGTGACCCTCGCCACGGACGGCTACAGCGTGCAGGCCGCCATCCCACTCGCCACCCTCGGGCTGGCGCCGAAGCCCGGCCTGCAGCTCCGCGGCGACGTCGGCTTTATCACCTCGGACGCACAGGGGATGATCAACACCGCGCGCATTTACTGGTCCAACCAACGCACGAACCTCGTCAACGACCTGCCCTCAGAGGCGTGGCTGTATCCCGCCGCCTGGGGGACGTTGACATTCGAGTAGGGCAACCTGGTGGCACCCGAAAACTGAACCCCATCGGTCGAGGAAACAGCGCATGAACAGGGTCACCCCGGATACAGCACTGGCCAGGGCAGCGTCGCGCCAACGAATCACGTCGCAAGCCCAGGCTCGTAGTACCGCCTTCAGGCGGTCCCCGTTTGCCGTCGCCACGCGCACCCCGGACCGCGTGAACGCGGGACTACGAACCTCGAACATCGCCCACTCCTCCACTGCGCCCAGGCCGCGCCCCTTCACCCTCATCGAGCTTCTCGTCGTCATCGCCATCATTGCCATGCTGGCGTCCATGCTGCTGCCCGCACTGAGGCGGTCCAAGGACACGGCGGTGCGGGTGCAGTGTACGGGCAACGCCAAGCAGATCGCCATCCTCTGCATGGTCTATGCGGAGGACTACGATGCCTGGTTCCCGCCGCACAACCGGAACCCGAACTGGATCCCGGTCAACAACTTCGGCTATGTCCACGGCCTGGGCTGGCTGAAGCACCCGCCCACCGCGACCATCCCGACCACGTCGCCCAGCTATGTCGACACCAGCGACATTTTCTTCTGTCCGAGCCTGGCCGGCCGCGGCACGGCCTGGTATTCCGCCTCGTCCTCACTGGCGCAGCGCTGGGACAACGGCAGCTCCGGGTACAGCTACCACGGCAACCCTTGGCTCACCGATGCCTGGACCAACCTCATCTTTGTCCGGCCTTTGCGCACCGGCGACTCGACCTACAATTTCCCCACCACCCGATTCGTCTACGGGTTGAACCGTTCCGAAGTCCGCGACATGACGCCGAACCGCCTGGTCCTGATCTCGGACCTCATGTCGGAAAACCCCACGAACGCAAACGTCATTTTCCGACCGCATCCCGCCGGGAACCCATGGCCGCGCGGCGCCGGTAACGTCGGGTTTGCCGACGGTCACGTCCAGATCGTCAAGGGCGCCGATTGGCAACCGTCCAACGGCACCATGGTCGGCCTCGGCGCCGCCTACTACCGCCCCGTGACCGGCTACTGAACACGGAGACAGATCAACGTGCCATCGGTGCCATTGAAACAGTGGCGCGGGACCTCCGGGACCGCAGCAGAGTACCCTCGGGCCGTCCCGGGCCGAGGTCCTCGGCCGGGGACCGGCCCGCGCACCCCACTTCGGCGCGGGACGCGCCGAGCCACAGGGAGACTACACCTATGACAAAGCCACGACTCCTAGCCCACATCGACATCGCCATCCTCGCGGGAGTCATCCTTTTCAGCGTTGCGAACTCCGCAGCCGTCAACGCCCAAACCGCCCCACCGCAGGCAACCTGGACCGACACGGTCGCGCCGGCGCTCGGCCTGCTGACCGATGGTGTCTTCCTATCCCCTGATACCGGGCTCATCACGGGCAAAGCCATTTGGCGAAGCACGGACGGCGGCGCGACGTGGAAAGAGGTCTGCCCGATCGGATTCTGGCGGTTTGCCTTTGCTGATGCCGCAACCGGCTATGCCTGCGGCGGCGGCTGGGCCGGCAAGCCCGGCTTAATCTTCAAGACCGACGATGCCGGCGCGAGCTGGCGGCAGGTCCTTGACGGCCCGATCGGCGTCATGGCCATCGCGGTGCAGGGCGCCACGGTCATCGTCGGGTCGCCGTGGAAGACCAACACACTGTGGCGCTCGGCGGATGCCGGCGCGACCTGGACAGAGATCACCGGCGCCGGCGCCGACATCGGTGGCCTGACAGCCGCCAGCGCTGAAGTCTTCTACGCCCTGAACCTCGAAGGCTGGGTACACCGTTCGGACGACGGCGGCGTCACGTGGCGCAAACTCGTGAAGTTCAACAAGAGATCGCACGCCGGCCGTCTCGCCGTCGGCAAGGACGGGGCGCTGTTCCTGACCAGCGTGGACGGCGGCGGCGTGCGCAAGTCCGTCGACGGCGGCCAGACCTTCGTGAAACTCGACGGTTCGCCCGAGGGCGCCGGCGCGATCCTGACCAGGCCCGACGGGACACTTCTGGTGGCCGCCGGTCGCGACATCTTCGAGTCCGATGCGGCCGGCGAAACCTGGCGCCAGACCGCCACCGCGGCGCAGTCGCTCAACTCCTTCTCCTGCGCCGCCGGTGCCGACTGGGCCTTCGGCGGCTCCGCAGGCGGCGTCGGCTTCTGGCCGGTATCGACCATCCTGCGCCGCGGCGCGGACTCCGCCGCCGGCAAGACTCGAACCATCATCCCGCTGGAGTACGACATGCCGTTCGACGGCGGCGTGACGATCGCCATCGACGATGCCACGGGGACACGGGTCCGCAACCTGATCGCCAACCAACCCCGAACCAAGGGCCGAAACGTCGAGTCCTGGGACGGCCGTGACGAGTGGGGCACGATTGTCCAACCCGGCGAATACGCGTGGAAGGCGGTCGCCAACCCCGGGCTGCACGTCGAGTACGTGTCGCACTTCAATTCGCCCGGCGCGCCACCGTGGGACAACGGTCTGGGCACCGGCGCGTGGGGCAGCGATCACCGCAACGTCCAAGCGGTCGCCACCAACGCGTCGCGAGCCTTCATCGGCTGGCCCATGTCCGAGGCTGGTAGACGCGTCATTGCCGTGGATCCCGCCAGCGGCCGCAAGCTGTGGCAACAGGGGCGCCGCCTCATTCTCGGCAACCACTACGGCGGCTCCGCCACCGCCCTCGCCGCCGACGAACGGTTCGTCTATGTCGCACTGCAAACGTCGGAGGGCGGCATCGGTTTCTGCCGGCTCGACGCCGAGACCGGCCGCGAAGTGCCGTTCGCGCGTACCGTCGACGGCAAAGCCGTCACCGAGGTCGATCACGTCTGCAATCCCGCACCTGGCGCCGCACCCGCCCCCGAACCGATCCACCAAACCTTCGCACGCAACGGCTGGGACGCTTCAAACGCACTCGGGGCCCTGCGCGGTTGCGCGGTCAACGCCCAACACGTCTTCCTCTCGTCTTACGGGGACAACGCCATCTACGTCTGCGACAAGCAAACCGCGGCCGACGTCAGAACCCTGAGCGTCCCGCAACCCGCCGGCCTGGCCTTCACACCGGACGGCAGGCTGCTCGCATTGACCGGTTCCCGAATCGCCGTGGTCGACGTGGAGACCGGCGCACTGGCCCCACTGGCCGAGTCCGGCCTCACGGCACCGCTCGGCCTGGCCGTCGACCCGTCGGGCCGCATCCTCGTCACGGAGCGCGGCGCCGAGATGAATGTCAAGGTCCTCAACCCCGACGGCACGCCGCTCGGTACGATCGGCGCCAAGGGCGGACGCACCATGAGTGGACCGTACAACCCGGCCGGCATGCTCATGCCGTGGGGCGTCGCCGTGGACTCACAGGGCCACGCCTGGGTTGCAGAGGAGGATTTCTGCCCGCGCCGCGTCAGCGTGTGGGATGCCGCCGGCTCGCTCACCCGCGAGTTCATCGGACCCTCAACCTACGCGGCCACGGGCGGTGCCGTCGACCCGCTCCGCCCGGCAACGGCCATCGACACGGGAACCATCTTCGCCCTTGACTGGACGAACGGAACCTCAAAACCCGTCTGCTCCATGCCGCGCATGGGCTGGCATCCGCAGGCGTTCTTCGGCTGGCCGTGGCCTGCCAGCGACGGCGCACCGCACGGCAAGGCGCGCTTCATCACATTCCAGGGCCGGCACTTCCTCGCCACTGAAAACTGCCCCATAACGCTCTACGAACAAGTCGGCGACGCCTGGCTGCCGCGCTGCGCCCTGGGCACCGCCATGGGCATCATCCACGACCAGTGGCGCTACTCCCCCATCGATGTGGCCGCATTCCCCGGCTACGATCCAGCCACCTGGACATTCCGTAAGTGGCCGTTGCCCAGGGAGTTCAAGGACTTTGCCTTCATCTGGAGCGACACCAACGGCGACGGCCTGGCGCAGCCCGAGGAGTTCCAGCGCCAGGAGAAACCCGACGGGGTCTGGTTCGGCCTGCAGATGTTCTTCGGTGACGACCTCACCGCCTACCTGGGCACTCACAAGATCCCCGCCGCCGGCTGGACCGCCTGCGGCGCACCGCAATACCGCATGAACGACCTGACCGCGGCCATCGAGCCCCCAGCGGCACGCCCAAACGGCACCCAGACCTGGATCCACTCGCCCAAAGGCTGGCACATTGCCGGCGGCTACAGCCCGGCGTGGAAGGACACACCGAGCCGCAACGTCACCGGACTCCTCGGCGGCTATGCGCCGGACGGCAAGCGCAAGTGGACATACCCAAGCTACTTCCAGACGCACGGTTCAATGGGTGCACCGCCCGCGGCACGCGGCCGGTTCATCGGCGACTGGTACTTCGGCGGCATCGTCGATATGGGCGGCGACCTGGGCGAAGTCTTCCACGTGACCGGCAACCTCGGCCAGCACTACCTGTTCACCGTCGACGGACTCTACATCGGCGAACTGTTCCGCGATGCCCGCGCCGGCCCCGTCACCCCCGCCGAGGCACATCGCGGCCTGTCCCTCGACGCGATGACCAACGGCACCGAAGGCTGGCTCGCCGGCTTCTTCCGGAATGCGGACGACAACGCCCTCTATATCCTCAGTTGCGCCGGCCACGCCACCGCACCGGTAATCTCCAGGCTTTCCGGTCTCGAGGGAGTCAAACGCGTCGCGGGACGGGTCACGGCCGACGCGGCCCGGCTCGAGTTTGCGCGACTCGTGTCGCCGTCCTCCAGCTCCGGCGCGCGGACGCCCATGGTCCTGCGCCGAACCGCGACGCCCCCCGCCATCGACGGCAAGCTCGACGACTGGGATATGACTCGGAGCGTCGGGATCGCCGTCGACGAAAACCACGGCGCCGTGATTGCGGCAGCCATCGACGACAAGAACCTGTACCTGGCCTTCGATGTCGTGGATCCGTACCCCATGCGCAACCAGGGTCCCGACAGATTCCTGCTGTTCAAATCCGGTTCCGCCGTCGACCTGATGCTCGGCACGGACCCGGGTGCCGCACCCGGCCGTGGCAGGCCAGTCGCCGGCGACCTCCGGCTGCTCCTTTCCGAACTGGACGGCAAACCGGTCGCCGTTCTCTACCGCGCCGTCGCCCCGGGCGCGGCCGACCCCATGGGTTTCAGCAGCCCGAACGTGACCGTGAAATTCGACTCCGTCCACGAGCTGCCCGCCGCCCGAATCGCCATCGACAGGGGTGGTCGCGGCTACCGGCTCGAGGCTGAAGTCGCACTTGAGGATCTCGACTGGAAACCAACGAAAGGTGGGGTGTACTCCGGCGACGTCGGCGTCGTCTTCTCGGATGACACCGGGACCCGGAACACGCTCCGCGCCTACTGGTCGAACAAGAAGACCAACCTCACGGCCGATGTCGGCGAAGAGTCGCGCCTCGCGCCCTGCGAATGGGGCGAACTCCGGGTCGAGTGACACGGGGACGTCGTCGGGTTGGTCCATCGAGAGTGTTCAGTGTTCAGGAAAACGGTGCGCCCTGGAGCGCCCGCGTCTCGCGGGCTGAACCGTCGCCAGGTGTACAGGTGCGTTCCACGATGGTCAGTATTCGGTGAAGTCAGCAGCATGGATACGTCTGTTTCGTCCGGGGTGTCCGAGTTCGCCGCGGAAAACAGCGCCAGCGAAACCGGCGGAATCAGGCCCGCCGCGAGGCGACCATCGACTTGCCCTGAAGGGGCAACGCATAGTGGCCCAGGGCAGAGCGACAGCGTCACCCTGGGTTCTCGTGTCGACCGGCGGCAAACGGTTGCCAGCATGGGGCCGAGTCAATGGCGTGTGTCGTGGTCCGCGAGGGCATTTGAGGTCACCGCGCTGAGGCAACACGCGGAAAAGGCAAAGCCGAACGCCTGGCGAACGGCACGCCCCTGACGCCGCCGTCACTTAAGCGTCCACGTGCCGAAGTTCCGCGGCTCGACAAAGCCGTCAAAGGTCTGCGACCACGCGGTCTGTTCGCGGTCCGGAACGCGCTGCCGGCAGAGGTTCGCCTTGAGCTTGGCGCCAGACGTGGGAGGTGTCATTCTCATTTCGTTCCACGGCAACGCCACCTCGAGTGTCCACTCATTCTGACCCACGCGCACTGCGCTCTTCAAGTTCACATTGAACCGGGTGTCAGCCGCCTCGCCGCACAACCCGTCCCACACCACGTTCCCGGCGCTCACGATCACGTGCACGTAGGGGATCGGGGCCTCGCCTTGCGACAGGAAGATGTCGACGCTGTCGCCGTCCCAAACGCTGTCGTCACGATTCACACCGACCGGTTTCATGGCCTTGGGATTCGGCTCGGGGCATCGGACGGCGACGTACAGGTTCTCGGCGTCATAGGCGACCCGTGCGTCGGTGCTGACCTTCGGCTTGGTGTCCACGCCGACATAGGGCACGAACGCATCGAGGGCCACGGCGTTCTGCCAGACGGCGTCGGACAGGTCACCATCGATAACCGGGCCCTGATCGACCTTCGGAATATCGGCCGTGCGCCGGATCAGTTTCGCCTCGAGTTCGGCCTGGCGCCGCTCCTGCGCCGCTTTGATCACCGGCACGATATCGAACCCGAGCGGCTGGTGCGCGGCAATCTTCGCTCGTGCCGAGACGACGGCCTGTTCGAGGCCGGGCGGCAGGTCGACGTTCTTCCACCAGTCCATCTTCTCGCTGTAGAGCCAGACAAATTCGTCCGCCGTCGCCAAGGCGTAGTAGGTGTTGTGCTCGAACCACTGCTGCCGTTCGGCGGGCGTCAGCGCCGGGGCCGGCGAGCGGCGCTGGCCCCAGATGCCCAACGCGAACAGGTAGTCCACGTACAGGGCCTGGCTCATCTGCATCTGCGTCTGGTACGTGCGCGTGTTCTCGGGGGCAACCAGGCAGAGCGCCCGCTGCTTGACGGTGTGGAACGACTGGTAGAACTGAATCGGAGATGTGTAGTAGTAGGCCGACTCGTTCCCGTCGGTGAACAGCACGTCCGATGCGGCCGCATCCAGCATGCCGTTGAAAAACGCCGGCAGCAGCGAGTAGTACTCCTGCGACAGCCGCTGCTCGCGGACCGTCAGGTCCGGTTCGTTCATCAGGCCCCCGAAGTAGCAGAGTTGGAAGAACGTGTGGATCACCGGTTTCGGCATCTGCGCGGTGATCGTCCGGATGAATTCGGCGCCGCGCTTCCGCGCCTGAACCTGGTATTCGGCGAACGTCTTTTCCTTGGCGCGAACCTGCGCCGGGTAGTTCCACGGGTTGTACCCGTACGGCTCCTGGTCAAAGCAGATACCGCGACAACGTGCCAGCGCCGCCGCCTTGGCCACAATGGTCAGGTTGTGCCGCACCGACTCCCAGTCCGCGTCGCTGAACCAGTCCACGTCTGACGCGGCCAGGACGCTGATGAAGTTGTCGGTGAACTTCTCCCACTGGATATTCCGGCAGTCCTCGTAGACCGGGACGAACTTCGCCTCGTCCCACTTCGCCTTGCTCAGGACGTTCGTTCCGCCGGGCAGCCGGAAGATCAACCCGTCGAACGGACGCTTCTCCATCTCCCGGATGTTCGCCCGGATGTACGCCGGGTTCGGCACGTCCCAGCCATACTCGATGAGTTTCTTGGACGCCAGCGGCTGCTGGCCCAGCGCGGCCACCGCTACCACCAACCCCGACGCCAGCCCCAACACCACTCCCGCCTGCTTCGCCATGTACGCGCCCTCCAGTACACCCAGCCTGTTATTCATCTGCCCGGCGATTCGCCCCGACTCGCCGGACCGGTGCTCTGTCGCACGATCAGCCGGCCGCGTGCGACAAAACGCCGCGGGGCCTTCCATGCCTTCGAGGCAAGACGCCGGAACACCGTTTCCACCGCCATGCGCGCCATCCACTCGGCGCGGATGTCGATCGTCGTCAGCGGCACGTTCAGTTCACGCCCAGGGAGACAAGGCGCCATCAGCATTCCTGGAACGTGGAGTTACCTTCGGCCAGACTGGCTCACAAACCGCTCAATGAGCTCCGCGGGCGTCAGCACCTTCACGCCACGCCGGCACGTCTTGGGGTAGTCACGCACGTTCCCGGTGACCAGCGGCGCGCCGGCCGCCAAGGCTACCTCCAGAAAGGGCGCGTCGGTCATATCAGGCAGCCCATCCACGAACTCTCTGCACACGACGTATCGGCTGTCGTGCTCGAGATAAACGACGATGTCACGAACCGCGTCAGCCCCGAAATAGCGCCGGAACTTCGGCCGGTTCAGGACCTCGGAGTACTCGGCCAGGATGCGATCGTCCACCGTCAACCCGAGCACCCCCTCGCGCACCAGATCAACGATGTGCCCAGGTGGTCCGGAGGCGTTGATCATGCCGGAGATGAGCACATTCGTGTCGAGGACAAGCGTCGTCATTTCGAGCGTCTCAAGCGCACGGCCTTCACTTCGGCAGCGATCTCAGCATCCGAGATGGGCGCCGCGAGCGTGCGACGGCGCGCCCGCATCACTGCTGTCGAGAACAGCGCCCGGCGCACCTCCTTCAGGGTGTCATCCGCACCGTCCGCGTCGATGCCGATCATGATGGCAAACGGCTGTCCGTCCTTGGTGACAACGACCTCCCGCTCCCGGTCGAGCGTGTCCCTGAGTTCCCGCGGCCGCTTCAAGTCTTTGATTGCCAGGTAGGTCATAGTAATATCCTTTAAGTATCCTTAACTTATCCTATACTCCCGATGCCTGCAATCCAAAGTCATTCCCTGAAATCGGTCTTCCCACTACCACACGCCCTGCTTGCCGGTGGCGTGGCGGTACTTGCCGGGCGGCATGCCCACGCACGCCTTGAACACGCGGTTGAAGTGATAGGGATCGTCGACGCCGACCAGGCGCGCCACTTCGCCGACCGGGACATCGGTGGTCTGAAGCAGGCACTTGGCCCGGTTCACCCGCTCGTCGCGTACCAGGTCGCGAAAGCTCTTGCCGAACAGTTCCTTGACCACATGGCTGGCCCGCGGCGGGGACAGGTGCAGGAGTTCGGCGACCTCCTCCAGCCGCACCGGCTTGGCAGCGTTGCGGCGCAGGAAGCGCCGGACTTCCGCCTTGCGGCTGCCCGGCGCCACGTCCCAGGCCATGCGGTGCTCCAACTGCGCCATCAGGCCCTGTGCCACCAACGCGAGGGCGCGCCCCAACACCTCGGCCCGGGCCGCATCGAACTCCGGCAGGGCGCGGTACGCCTCGACCGCAGCACGCGGCAGGGACTGGCGGCACAGCGGTGCGTCCGTCCCGGGTCGCCGCCAGGCACCGGCGAACAGCGACCCGACGTGCTGGTCGTCGTGCACCAGCGGCACCACGACCTCCTGCAGACCTCTCCAGCAGGTGTGGACGAACGGCGCCCGTAGTTCCTCGCCGCGCGCGTTGATCTCGTGCCGGCAGTGCCCAATGCAGCGCTCGTTGCTGAACCCGAGCGCGCAGACCGTGTTCTTCCGGTGCGACTGCCAGCGCCGCCCGATGAGCGCGCGGCCCTCGCGCGAGTGGAAGAAGCCGCCCCGGTCCAGAAGCACGATCCGCACACCCAGCAGAGTTTCGAGCGCGGCCAACGCCGTATCGATGCTGACCGCGTCGCCCGCCTGCCGCCGGGCCGTGCTGGACTCGCCCTCACGCTTCGCCATGATCCGATTCCTCCGGAAGCCGCTTTGCCGCCAACCCGCCAAAGATAGCATGAAACTGCAAAAGTCCAGCCAGACACGCCATACCGGGCGGCGGCTCGAACAGCTATCTTCCGTACATGACAACTCCACACGCATGCAGGGTGGCGCGTTCAGCAGAGGTCACAGGGGTATCACTTCAACACGCCATTCGCGCCGCAGGGCTTGCCCCGGTCACCCCGGTCAGCCCTTGCGACACGCGCAGAACTTACTCGTTCACCCTCATCGAACTGCTGGTCGTGATCGCCATCATTGCCATCCTGGCGTCCATGCTCATGCCGGCGTTGCGCGGGGCACAGGAACATGCGGTACGCGTGAGCTGCATGAACAACCTGCGCCAGGTCGCGATTGCCACGACGTCGTACGCCGACGAGTGGAACGATTCTCTGCCGCCCGTGTGGCGGACCGCCAGTTCGTTCACCACGTACTGGATGCGAGTCACGGGCGTGCCCTGCGGCCTCGGCCTGCTCGAGTCCCAGAAGTACCTGACGGAGGCGGCCGCGTTCTACTGTCCGGCGCAGGAACGCAACGCGCTGGCCCTGCTGCGCTACAACATCGCGGAGAACCCCTGGGCCGCGGCCGACTGCCGCTCCTCGTACCGCGCGCGGCTGTTCCGCACCAGCGGTGTGCCGCTGAAAGCGGCCGTCTGGGGCAACTGGCGGCTGAAGGACTACCCGCGCCTGGTGATCTTCACGGACTACACTGGTGTCGATGGCTACGCGGTCGGGACGCGCTACATCATGATCCCGCACCAGCGCCAGGGCTGCAACCGCCTGTTCGGCGACGGCGCCGCGGCCTGGACCCCGCTCGGACCCAAGACGCGCAACGTGACCGCAGCCGCACCGCCGGACGAGACGCAGGCCCAGTATTTCGAGGAACTGGATCAGCTATGACCGCCGCCATCATTGCCGGTGCCCTGGGAGCAACGTCCATGCAACCCGCATCAATCCCGCCTTTTCCGCACGAACGAACCTTCTCAACCTATCTTGAGCAGAAGGCCGGCACCCCGGTACAGCCGACGGGCATCACCGCAGCCGTCTACCTCGACATTGCCGAGCGTATCGTCCGAGAAGCCGCGAAATGGCAGGACGCGGCAGGGCGTATCATCGATCCGGAACTGGGCAAGGTGCACGCCCAGACCTCGCCGCGCTACGCGTCGTCCCTGGCGCCGCTGCTCAAGGCCGGGCGGTGTGCCGACCTGCTCGAATCGTGCGTGCGCTGCATTGACGTCAGCGTGCGCGACCTGGCGTCGGGCAACGGCAGCGCGTTCGACTTCTGGGCCCGCGACATCGTCCTCGCCATCCAGTGCGTTCAGGACCGAGTGCCGGCCGAGCGCACCGCGGAGTGGAAGCGGCTCCTGGCCAGCTACGATCCGCAGGTGCGGTACAGCCAGGTCACGTCGAAGTGCAAGCCGCAGGACATCCACAACTTCTGCATCTATGCGGTCGCCGGCGAGCAGATGAAGCGGCAGTTCGGCGCCGGCGACAACCTGGCCTTCATCGACGAGCACCTGGCGATTCAGCGCGACCGGTTCACGCCGCTCGGCATGTACCGCGATCCGAACTGCCCGACGACCTACGATCTGACCGTGCGCCAGTGCCTGGGACTGCTGCTCTCGCACGGGTATGACGGGGCACACCGTAGTTTCGCCGACGAAATGACGCGACGCGGCGCACTCATGCAGCTCTTCTTCCAGTCCACCGCCGGCGAGGTGCCGTTCGGCGGCCGCAGCAACCAGTTTCACCACGTCGAAGGCATGTTCTGCTGGAACGCCGAGTACGAGGCCAGCCGCTGCAAGGCGCTCGGCAACCTGCGCCTGGCCGGTGTGTTCAAACGCGCCGCGCACCGCGCCGCCGCCGCCACACTCCGCTGGACGCTGCAGACCACACCGCCGACACACATCAAGAACCGCTTCCCGCGTCAGACCCTGCACGGGTGCGATCCGTACGGCTACGTGACCGGCTACATTCTGCTGGCCTCAAATCTGTTCGCCAGCGCCGCGCTGATTGCCGACGACACGATCGAAGAGTGTGCCGCGCCCTGCGATGCCGGCGGTTATGTCCTGCCCATCCTCGACGATTTCCACCGCATCTTTGCCTCGTGTGGCCCGCTGCACGTCCAGGTCGACACCCGCGGCCAAGCCGGATTCGACGCGACCGGGCTCTGCCGCGTGCATCACCGCGACCGCCCCACCGAACTGGGCCTGTCCCTCGGCATCGTGCGGAGTCCGCACTATCGCACCGCCGAACCGGCGTTCGACCGGAACGTGGCCATCGGCCCGGCATGGCAGGGTGCCAACGGCGCCTGGGAGTCCCTGGCCGACGCGCAACCGACCACACCGCACCTGGAAATCTTGCGGGAGGCGCCAAACGAGGTCGCGTTCCGCGTCCACTACCGGCTCGAAGCGCGCGAGGTGACCGAGCAGTACGTGCTCACGCCCGATGCCGTCACCGTCTCGGCCGCAAGCAGGAGCGGACTACTCCGCCTCAGCGTACCGCTCATCCTGACCGACGGCGACGCCGTCTCGCAGGTGCGACAGGACGGCAAGGCTTGGGAAGTCTCGTACCGCGGCAACAGGTTCCGGGCCGAGGCGCTCGATGCGGACACCGCACTGGGCCGCCTCAACGTCCGCGCCCCGAATCGGAACGGTGTCTACGACATCGCGACCTTCGACCGGCAGGCCGACACAGTCTCGGTGCGCCTGTCGTTCCCATGACGCCGACACAATGGCATGCCGCAGGGCGACGCAAGAAAGCGACCTGTCAAGAACCAGAGCGACAGTGGCGCGGGACCTCCGGGACCGCGGTAGAGTGCCCAGGTCCGTCCCGGACCGAGGCCCTCGGCCGGGGACCGGCCGGCAGACCCCACTTCGGCGTGGGACGCGCCGAGGCACCGTGCCCCCAACCAGCCCCTTGTCCCATCACCCGCCGATAGTAGCCATGCGGTCCTGCCGCAAGAGACCGCGGCGGCGTTGCTTGGCGCCCAGCGCGGCGGCAACGGCGGCCCGCAACGCCGCCGTGTCCGGCCCGCCGGGCTGACGCAGCAATGACCGGATGGGTACCGACTCACCGTCGGCCAAGCATCCCACGAGTTGCCCGTCCGAGGTCAGGCGCAGTCTTCGACAGTCACAGCAGAAGGGCTGAGTACACGGGTTGACGAAGCCAACGATGCCCTGGCGGCCGCCGTCATCGGTGATGCGATAGCTCCGACTGGTCTCACCGGGGCGGTCTGGGATGGCCTCGATTCGGAAAACCGCCGCGAGTTGGGCCTGGATCTCCGCCGCCGGCACGTGTGACGCCGCGAACAACCGTTCGGCTTCGCCCAGCGGCATCAGTTCGATGAACCGCACCTCGATATCATCGGCCAGCGCGAAGTTCACCAACGCGACGGCTTCCCCATCATTGACTCCACGCACCACCACGGTGTTCACCTTCACCGGGGTCAAGCCCACTTCGCGGGCACGCCGAATGCCGGCCACCGTATGCGCAAGCGCGCCGCCGCGGGAGAGCGCCGCAAACGTCTCTGGATTGAGCGAATCAAGACTCACGTTCACACGGTGCAGTCCAGCGCGCTTGAGGATCGGCGCAAACTCCTCGAGGAGCTGACCGTTGGTGGTCAGGGCGAGGTCGGGAATACCCAGCTCGGCGAGCATGCGGACCAGACGGTCCACGTCCCGGCGCACGAGTGGTTCACCGCCGGTGATGCGCACCTTAGTCAGCTCAAAGTCGGCCTGCAGGTGGCGAACCAGAACAGCGATGTCCTCGTAGCGCAGGATATTCTCCGCCGGCAGCAGCGTGATACCTTCCTCGGGGAGGCAGTACCGGCACCGGAGTTGACAGCGGTCCGTGATCGAAACTCGGAGGACCAGCGATTCGCGGTGATGTGGTCCACCCATCACGGTACTCCGTGTAGAGGATTCCGGGGCCGTTAGGGCACCGTACGCTTCGCGTGCCCGTACAATGACTCTGCGACGCCTTCAGGCTGCTTGGCCTGCCGATCGGCAACGACTTCGATCCGCCACTGCAGAAGCACAATATAGCACCGTGCCGCCGAGGGGCGCTGAGCGACAGCAGGGCTGTTTCAAGATCTGGCGCCGCGTCTCGGAAGGCCACGCCTCCGCGCACACCAAGTAGGGGCGGCCTGTCCTCAGGCCGCCCCCCCCGGCGTGGGGACACGCCGGGGGTACTCGCCGCACGTGACGGTCACGAATCTTGAAACAACCCTGGCGAAGGTAATGCGTCAGTCGCGGGTGGAGATACGGTCGAAGTCTGACTTGGGCTGACGCCTAAAGTGGTCGGAGCGGCTCGCTCCGACACCCGCGGGACCGAGCCGGT
>MHBL01000378.1 GCA_001803235.1 Lentisphaerae bacterium RIFOXYA12_64_32 | reverse complement strand
CGCCCCGCGGGCGCCTGCCTTCGCGGAGCCGCTACGGCAGGCATGCAAGACCCGCGGCGGCGCGAACCGGCACGAGTAACACCAACCTATGATCGGCCGCTCTGCCGGCCGGGGGGCGCTGACGCACCACTGCGCCTCTCCTTGCATCTCGCGCACCAGGACGGTATGAGCAAAAAAGACAAGTGGTTGCGCAATTACGCCCTTTACGGTTTGCGGTATGTGAGTTAACTTCACCGTATATCCGTTGGACATTACCTCCGCGCAAAAAGAGCAATAATGGGAGACGCCACCATGTCACAGGGTAATCTTGACCAACTGATCCGGCGCAATACGGCATTCCTCGGCAACCTGTTTCGGCGCGGCCCGTTCGAAGGGCACGGGTTCATCTGCCACCCGCCGAGCAAGCCGTCGTACCAGAACCCGCTCGGCGACTACACGCTCTCGGACCGGCCGGTGTCGGAGTGGGTGCCGGACCTGGTCGAGAACTACCGGCAGCAGTGCGAGTTCCTCGAGAAGCTCGGCGACCACAACGTGCCCATGGTTGGACTCATGACCGGCACGCACCTGTACGCCGCCGCGGTCGGCTGCAAGGTGCACCGGTATCCGGACACGAACCCCGCCGCGCTGCCGCTGGTGCGGACCTCGCAGGAAGCGGACGCGCTCGCCGAGCCGGATGTCTGGAAGTCGCCGACGCTGTACCGCGTCTTCGAACTCGCCGAGGCGGTGCGCAAGGAACTCGGCCGCGACGTGTACTTCGGCCCGCCCGACATGCAGAGCGGGTTCGACTCCGCCAGCCTGGTCTGGAACAAGGAAGATTTCTTCTGCGCCATGATCGCGGAACCGGACGCGGCCAAGCGCTTGATCGGCAAGTGCGCGAGCCTGTACAAGAAGTTCCTGCTCGCGCTGCGCAAGGAAGTGCCCACGTGCAGTCCGGCGCACTGCCCGCGGCCCTGGGCGCCGCCGGACCTGGCGCCCTGGCTCTCGAACGACGAGTGCGGCGCGTTCAGCACCGAGATGTTCGAGGAATTCTGCCTGCCCGAACTGCAGGACCTGAGCTCGACGTTCGGTGGCCTCGGCATGCACTGCTGCGCCGACGCAGACCACCAGTTCGAATCGTTCAAGAAGATCCCGAACTTCTACGCCTTCAACCGCGTGCCGGCCAAGCGCAGCGGCGGCTGGCTGGAACTGTTCAAGCACTTCAGCGGCCCGGCCGCGCCAGTGCACGCCGTCGGCTGGCAGTCGGCCAAAGACGTCAAAGCCACCATCGACATGGCCGGGCCGGGCACGCGCTTCGTGTTCGTCTACAGCGACGCGAACCTCGACGCCTGTCGCGCCTGGCTCGATGCGGTGCACGACATCGCACCGGTGGCCGTGGCGTAAGACGGAATGCGGGGGCCTCCCGCCCCCGCGCCCCCGGCCAAAGGGCGTCATTGACTCCCTCTGGACTCCCTTGATTTGCCGCCGGGAATGCGGGGGACGCGCCACGCGTCCCCCGCATTCCCGGCGGCGGAGCCGTCCTCGTCGCGAGCGGCCTTCAGCCGCACGCGACGAGGAGAAAGACCAGGGCAGGCGACCTGCGGCCTAGGCGGCCGCTTCGCCGTGCGTGATTGAGTTCCCCGGGGCGGGGGCTCAGGACTGCACAAGGTTCCGGCCTGTGCAACACGCCTGGCGGGCCGCACCGTGAAGTAGGGCAAGGCTCCAGCCTTGCCGAATGCCTTCCGCTTGAGACGACCGCGCCAAGTCACTCGCAGAACAGGCGACGGCATCGAGACCGGCAAGGCTGGAGCCTTGCCCTACTTCGTCCGAACGCCGCCGAGCGGGAAGGTACGCCCCCCCCCAAAAAAAGCCGTTCCGCATTGGCGCTGGCTACGCGAAGGTGCGCAGGAAGCGCTGGTGGAACTCCAGCGCCTGCTCGACCTGGTCGAGCTCGACGTACTCGACGGCGCCGTGCGCGCGGTCGATGCTGCCCGGACCGAACACCAGGCAGGGAATGCCCGCTGCCGCGAGCTTGCTGGCGTCGCAGCAAAAGGGCACCCCGCACGGCGCGCCGTTCAGGCCCAGGTCGCGCAGGACGCGGGACGCGACCTGCACCACGCCGGCATCGCTGTCGGTCTCCAGAGCTTGATCCACGAGCAGCGGTGGTTCCATTTCGACCTGCAGGCCGGGCACGCGCGCCGCCAGCTCGTCCAGCAGGCGCTGGTAGTGGCTGAGCACCTCCTCGGTGCGTTCGCCCGGCAGCATGCGCCGATCGATCTGGATCGCGCACTGATCCGGCACGAAGTTCACCTGCACGCCGCCGCTGATCAGGCCGACGTTGCAGGTGGCGGGGCCGAGCAGCGGATGCGCGTGCGCCGCCAGGCGCGGCTGGTCCTCGTCCAAGGCCAAGACGACGCGGGCCATGTGGGTGATGGCATTCACGCCAAGGTGCGGCCGCGCACTGTGCGCCGCCTTGCCGTGCACGACGATGCGCCACCGAACCACGCCCTTGGTGGCAACTACCGCGCGCAGTTCCGTGGGCTCGGACACGATGGCCGCCGCGGCGCTCAGGCCGTCGCGGAGCCGCAGCACGCCGCGGAACGAGAACTCCTCGTCCACCACGGTCGCGAGCCACACGTCGCAGGGCGGCGTGAAGCCGTCCTCTTTCAGCGCCGCGACCGCGTGCATCATGGCAGCCAGGCCTGCTTTCGTGTCGCAGGCGCCGCGGCCGTACAGTCTGCCATCCTCGATCCGCGGCTCCCACGGCGGAATGGTCATGCCTTTTGTAGACACCGTGTCCATGTGCGCTTCCAGGATGACGCGCCGGCCGGGGTCGCGCCCCGGCAGCCGCGCGATGACATTCGGGCGGTTGGGCAGCACCTCCTGCTCCCAGGCCTCGATGCCGCGCTGTTCGAAGAAGCCCCGCACGTAGCTCGCGACCTCGCGCTCGCCCGGCCCGCCCTCGTAGAAGGCGTTCACGCTGTTGATGCGGACCAGGTCGGCCAGGGTCTGAATGAGAGGCGTAGGTTTCACTGCTGCGGGGTCCCCGTGCACAGTCGCTCCGGATCGGCCGTGTAGTTGCGAAGGCAGACAAGGAAGAAAACACGACGGCAAGGGTGCCGCTGCGCGCGGGCACTCGGGCCGCGCCGCCATTGTCCCCTCTCGTCAGGTCCCGCCCGCCAGCACCGGCTTGCCGTCCGTCGCGAGCTCAATGTCAAGGCAGTGCGCCACCGTGGGCGCGAAGTCGATGATCTCCGCTTCCGGGACCACCGTGCCGCGGTGCCGGTCCGGGAGCGCGCCGCCACCGACCATGAACAGGGTGCGCCGGCAGTCGTCGGCGCGGCGGGCGGTGGCACGGTTCTTCTCGAAGTCCCAGACGTAGCAGTCGTACGGGTCCTGGTGGTTGCTGCAGTAGTTGGCCAGGTCCTTTTCCGCAATGCCGCGTTTCCGCCCTTCCTCGACCGCGACGCTGCAGGTCACGTGGCAGCCGTGGTCCGACCCGACGAACAGGTATGTGTCCCGCCACCATTCCTTCTCGCGCAGAAAGTGCATCACGCTCCAGAGGTACCGGTCGAGCATCTGGATCGAGTGGTGCTTGTCCTGCGTGTACGCGGCGCCGTCCTTGAAGACCGGGCAGTTACCCGTCTTGTCGTACTGAGCCAGGTACAGCAGCACCATCTTCCACTCCGGGTTGGCCAGCATCCACGAAAACGCGTGCTGCATGGTGATGAAGTCGGAGTAGTAACTGCCCCAGCCCATGGTGCAGTCGGGCGCTTTCCACCAGCCGGTCTGCATCCAGGCGTCGGACCCGAACGCCGCGACCTTGCCCGCCGGGTGGCTCTTCTTGCAGGCGGACAGGATCGTCGGAATCGGCGCGATCTCATCGAAGCCCCAGTACGGGTCGACCTTCGGCGACGCCTTGGCGCGATACGAGCCCGACGCCAGGTAGCGCATGCCGTGCGGCGTGTTGCACGTGCCGCGGTTCCACGACCGGACAAACACACCCTGGTCGCGGAGTTCGCGGAATGTCGGCAGCAGTCCAGCCTGGACGTAGCCGTCCACGTTCGGCGCGCACAGGCCCGTGGCCGGAACGCGGATCCCGTCCTGCGCGTGCCCCGAAACCATGTCCATGATCAGCAATAGTGAACGTTTCATGCCGGGACTCCTACCCTATCGCTTCTCGCAATTCTCGTCGCAATCGTGTCTCGCTGACTGCCACTTTGCGACGTCCAGATCGAGGAGCGATTGCGAAGACGATGGCGACAGCGACTGCCCATCTATCATTCCTCTTTCATCCGAGTTTGGCACTGCGCCTCTGATCTGTGGGATGCGAATCCGCGGCTCAATGTAGGCGCACGTGCCGTGAAAGCAACGCCCCGTGGCCGGCCGCGGCGCGCTGGGCCCCTTGACGGCGGTTGCCCGCACGGCTAAGTTCACCACCAGTCCCGCGCAGCCAGCAGGATGAGGTCGATGATGACAGTCCAGGCACGACTGAACGCGCTGTCGCGATCGTCTTCGCCATCGCTCCTCGATCTGGACGTCGCTGGGTGGCCGCCATCGAGAAACGATTGCGACGAGGATTGCGAGAAGCGATTGTCGGGTAACGAAGGAGGAAAACATGAGCATTCTGGATCGTTTCTCGTTGAAGGGCAAGGTGGCGTTGGTGACCGGCGGTGCGGGGTTGTACGGGCGGCAACTGGTGCAGGCCGTGGCCGAGGCGGGAGCGACGACATTCACCGCGGCGCGCAATCTCGATGGCCTGGAGACGGTGGCGGCCGGATTGCGCCGCCAGGGCCTGGACGTGACGGCGCTGTCGTATGACCAGGCCGATGAGCCCTCGATCCTGAAGCTGCGCGACGCGATCGTGAAGCGCGCCGGGCGGCTCGACGCGCTGGTGAACAATTCCGTGTCCCGGCCGATGAAGAAGGGCTACAAGGACGACGTTGCGGCGTTCGCCGCGAGCATGCATGTGAACGCCACCGGGCTGTTCGCCATCACGCGTGCTTTCGGGGATGTCATGGCGGAGTCCGGCAGTGGCTCCATCGTCAACATCGGCTCGATCCAGGGCCTGATCGGGCCGGACCCGACTATCTACCGGGGAACCGAGATGAGCGGCTGGGCGCCGGACTATTTCTTCCACAAGGGCGGCATGGTGAATTTCACGCGGTTCACCGCCAGCTACTACGGCGCCCGCAACGTGCGCTGCAATTGTGTCGCGCCGGGCGGGTTCCGCACCGAAAAGCACCCCGAGCCGTTCGTGCGCCAGTACAGTGACCGAACGTTCCTCGGCCGCCTGGCCAACGACGAAGACCTGATGGGTATCGTGGTGTTCCTCGCCTCTGACGCGGCTGCCTACATTACCGGCGCCACCATTCCGGTGGACGGCGGCTACACGGCCAAGTAGGGTATGCGCCAGCCCTGTTCATGCCGCTGCGCCAGCCGTGGCCAGCGTGCACAGCCTTCGAGCGCGACACCCGCAGAGGAGCACCGGTCATGGCAACCCCAAGGCGCCCGAACATCCTTTTCTTCTTCACCGACGACCAGCGGTTCGACACGCTTCGCGCCCTCGGCAACCCGCACATCGTGACGCCGACCATGGACTGGCTCGCGGCGAACGGCACCGCGTTCACGCACGCTCACATCATGGGCGGCTCGTGCGGCGCGGTCTGCATGCCGAGCCGCGCCATGCTCAACACCGGCCGCACGCTGTATCGCATCCAGGACTGCGGCCAGCAGGTGCCGGGCGAGCACGTGCTGCTCGGCGAGGCGCTGCGCCAGACCGGCTACGCCACGTTCGGCACCGGCAAGTGGCACAACGGCCGCAGCGCCTACGCGCGCAGCTTCAGCGACGGCGACGAAATCTTCTTCGGCGGCATGAACGACCACTGGAACGTCCCCGCCTACCACTTCGACCCGACCGGCAAGTATGAGGGACGCCTGCCGTTCTGCGAGAACTGGGCGTTGTCCAACACCGTGAAGCAACGCGAGGGCGACCATGTCACGGCGGGCAAGCACTCGAGTGAACTGTTCTGCGATGCGACCATCGCGTTCCTGAACCGGCATGACTTCCGTCAGCCGTTCTTCGGTTACGTCGCGTTCATGGCGCCGCACGACCCGCGCACCATGCCGAAGCCGTACCTGGAGATGTACGACCCGGAACGCATCCCCCTGACCGCCAACGTCATGGGTGGGCATCCGTTCGACAACGGCGAGCTGCACATCCGCGACGAGCAGCTCGAGAAGTGGCCGCGCACGCCCGAGGCGATCCGCCGGCACCTGGCTGAGTACTACGCCATGATCACGCACGCCGACGCCAACATGGGCCGCGTCCTCGACGTGCTGCGCGCCAAGGGCCAGCTCGACAACACCGTCATCGTCTTCTCCGGCGACAACGGGCTGGCGCTCGGCCAGCACGGGCTGATGGGCAAGCAGAGCCTGTACGACCACAGCGTGCGCGTGCCGCTGGTGTTCGCCGGGCCCGGCGTGCCGCGCGGCGAGCGGCGCGACGCCTACGCCTACCTGCTTGACATCTTCCCGACGCTCTGCGAACTGACCGGCGTGCCGGTGCCGGACTCCGTCGAGGGCCGCAGCCTGGTCCCGGTGCTGCGCAGTCCGCAAGCCACGGTGCGCGAGACGCTGCACCTCGCCTACCGGCACCTGCACCGCGGCGTGCGCGACCGCAGGTTCAAGCTCATCGAGTACGTGGTCGACGGGCGGCGCACCACGCAACTGTTCGACCTGGTCGCAGACCCGTGCGAACTCCGCAACCTCGCCGCCGCCCCGGGCTATCACCAGGACCTGGAACGGTTGCGCAAGGAACTGCGCCGCTGGCGTGACGAACTGGGCGACGACCGGGCAGGCCAAGGCGCCGACTTCTGGCGCGGCTATGACGCCGGCACCGGGCAGAGCGCGTAGGGGACAGGCGGCCGGTGGTTTGTCGAGGGAATCGAGTGAATCGACTGGATCGAGAGAATCGACGGTCGACTTCCTCGATTCACTCGACTCTCTCGATCACTCCAGTCCCGGAAAGCGCGTAGGGGACAGGCGTCAGCCGCCTCTGTCAGGTCCGTATCCCGCCCCGGTTTACTCCTCGAAGACCACGACACTCCAGCCTTTGACGGTCGGCAGAGTCACGCTCGCATACCCGTCCTGGACCGTCACCGGGAGTTCCGTCCGACTCGGGGCGAGGTAGACCTTGCCGGGTTTGGCGCCGTCGAGCCGCAGGCTGACGCTGACGTCCGGCATGTGGATCGGTTCCTCGATCATGTCGACCATGGCGCCGCGCCGTTCCGGGACGTACCCCATGACGTACACCATGCGCCGCTTCGGCTGCGCCGTGACCGAGACGCGCGCGAACGAGGGCAGGTTGCCGGTGCGCACCAGCGGCTTCGGATGCAGCAGTCCGATCAGGTTCCCGATCAACTGTTTCAGCGGCACGGGCGCGTACCGGTGGTAGGAGCCGAAGACAGGGTGCGAGATGTACGCCACCGCACCGCGGCGGGTCACGAACGGCCGCTCCGTCTCGCGGTCCGGCGGTATGTACAGGTGGTGGTGCTCGCCGTCCCAGTACCGCGGGAAGTACGACGACCACACGTGGCCGAGCACCGTCGTGCCGGCGGCCGCCTCGACCTTGGCGCCGCGCTCGTAGCAGTTCAGCGGCATATCGGGCAACCCCGTGCTGATCTGCCGCGCCACGCTGAAGTAGCCGGGAACCGGCAGGCCGAAGGAACTCGGGCCGCCCGCTTCCCAGCGCTTGTTCACGTCTTCGTCCTCGCCGTGGTACGACACGCCCCAGTCGTCGAGCACGAACTTCTTCCGCGCCGCGTCCAGGCCCGCCCAGGCGCTGGCGATCACCGCACCGCCGTTGGCCAGGTGCTCCCGCACCTTGGCGGCGAGCGTGTCGTCGAGCACGATCGTGTCGGGAATGATCAGCAGCCGGTAGTCCTTCCACTGCGACTTGGCAGTCACCACGTCAAACTGCACCTTAAGTTCCGCGAGCAACCGCACCGCACCGAGCACTTCCTGGCCGAGCGGCGGCCGCGCCGCGACAACCGCCACGTCACATTCCGGGGTGGCGCCATCGATGTAAGGCTCGAGTGTCTGCAGCCGGTCGTAGATGCGCTTAACCAGGTCGAACACCGCGTGATTGATCTCGCCGCGCGGGTGCCAGTGGTCGCCGATCGTAGCGCGCAACCCATTGGCTAGTCCATAGATACAATCGTATTCCAGGCTCGGCTCGGTACGGATGCCGCCGAAATCGCCCCAAGAGCGGTGGAAGCGCCCGGTCATGTTCAGCACTTGCTTGCCGAGCGTGCGGGCGTAGCGCGAGTAGGCAGGCAGGCTCTCGTAGCCCCAGCCGCCGGTCGGCAGGCATTCGAACTCCAGGTACGTGCCGATATCCTGCTGGTCCTCGAAGTTCACACCGTTGAAGTACAGCAGCAGGTCCGGCTTGATCGCCAGCGCCGCGTCGCGGATCTTCTTCGCGATCCGGACCTGCGAGAAGCGCCCGAAGTCCGCCGCCTGCTGACTGTCCTGCCAGTCGATGCCGCGCTGCTTCATCTCGCGAATGCACTCGACGCCGACGCAGGGCGCGGCGTGCATGCAGTCGAGGAAGAAGCCGGCGACCGGGTAGGCGGTCACCACCTCAC
Organism: Lentisphaerae bacterium RIFOXYA12_64_32; assembly: GCA_001803235.1. Lineage (GTDB taxonomy): Bacteria > Verrucomicrobiota > Lentisphaeria > Oligosphaerales > YB12-FULL-65-16 > YB12-FULL-65-16. The sequence goes on along the minus strand of MHBL01000378.1, from coordinate 10,462 downwards.
GGATCATGGCCAGGAGGTGGTCGCAGTAGCCGGTGTTGTAGCACATCAGGCGCATGAAATGGTCCATGCGGTTGGGCCGGTACGTGTACCCTTCCGGCGTCAGCACGCACCAGTCGCGGCGGCGGCTGCCTTCCTCGTGGCTGAGCCCGACATTGAAGTACGCCGTCAGTGCAATGTCTTTGCGTTTACACGCTTCCGCGAGTCTTCCGAACAGGTCGAACTTCAGCGACGGGTGACGGATCCCGACCTTGGTGTCGTAGTAGGCCATGCCCAGGTTGCACCGGGCGTGGAACACCACGTAGTCGACGTGGCACGACTTGAGCTTGTCGGTGAACGCGTCCGCGTCGAACCGCTCGCCGACGTCCGGCTGTGCCGGCATGGTGTGGAAATCGTAGAAGATGGCCCACTTCGGTGAGTGCATGACGGCTCTTCCTCCCTGCTGACGGACGCTGGCCTGGGTGCCGGATTCCGGCCCTGGGTTCAGAACTATGCCGTACAGTACCCCTCGGCACGATGGCATCAAGGCGTCAATGCCGTGCGGAGGCAGGGGCAGGTGGCTTGTCGAGGGAGTCGAGGAAATCGACAGTCGATTCCCTCGATCTGGTCGATTCACTCGACTCACTCGATTCCCTCGACCTTCCGGGTCCCATTGCACTTCGGGTAGGCCGAACAGCCCCAGAACTCCTGGCCTGCGTTCCGGCCCGCCTTCGCCTTGCGCCGGCGCATGGGCACTGCGCAATCGGGACAGACCGGGGCCGCCTCTTGCTTCGACATCACGTCGTGCCGGATCGCCGTGAGCTTCTCGCGGAATCCGCCTTCTTCCTGAAAGACCTCGCCCTGCCTTTCCATTTGGTGGTTGAGCATGTTGATCACCCGGGCAATCAGGATCAGCAGGACGTTCGCCACCACCACGTCGTCCGGGGAGTCCAGCCAGGCGGTGAACTTCTTCTTCTGCGCCAGGATATGGGCGCAGGCGTCGTGAACCACGTCCTCGCCGTACTCGGGCGTGTCCAGACGCGCCTCGTATACCGCCCGCGCTGCAGGCGAGTTCTTCGCCCACGGTACAAGGTCCTTGCTGAGAAGCCAGTTGATGTAGTCGCCAGCCAGTTCCGCCAGACTTGACCGCGCGACGTCCGTGAGTTTCATTTCGGTCTCTTTCGAGGTCCTGTGGCGGGCGGAACCCTCGGCGTTGTTGGCGCACCCCGAACGGGCCGCCTGCGTCATCTGGTCAGATTGCCGCCCGCACGGGTCATTGGTGCGGTTCAGAAACCGCCGGCAAAACCGCTGCGTGCCAAGTTGCACAATGTTGGCCAGGATCCACGAATCCAACCTGAAATGCCCGCATGTACCGCCAAACATGAGAAGCCTCCTTCTGGTCGAGGAAATCGAGGAAATCGAGAGAGTCGAGAGAATCGAAACTCGATTTCCTCGACTCTCTCGACTCTCTCGCTCACCACAGTCCCGAGGTGCGGCCCCTCACTCCGCCTGCCGGCGCGCGGCGGCGGCGAGGACGGCCCAGGCTGGGGCGGCGAGCAGTGCGAGCAGGCCCAGGCCGGGCAGGAACCCGATCAGCATCGCGACCGCGCCGAGCAGCGCCAGCAACCAGCGCGCACGGCGGTCGAATGCGTCCGCGCCGGCGAGGTCGCGGCGGCGCCGGATCGCGGCCGGCAACGCGAACGCGAGCACGATCAGAGCCAGCACCAGGACCAAGTGCCCGATCCGATCCAGGAACGCGGCCGAGACCGCCCAGCCGCGGAGGTTCACCTCGCCGCGCGGCGTGGTGAACCGGAAACTGCGCCAGCGCTGCTCGTCCATGGGCGGCAGCTCGACATCCAGGCTCACCAGCCCGGTCGCCGGCTGTACGACGGTGGTCGCGGTCACAATTGGCAGCCCCGCGACAGCGCCACCCGCACCAGCCGGCCCGTTCAGCGGCGCCGTGGTGGCCGGCGGCGGTGCCTGCGGGGCGGCGGCCGCGTGGGACGCCGGCAGGCGCGACTTGTCCGCGCCTGCCGCAGCACCCGGAAACAACATGCCAGCCCCGAACTCCGCCACTTGCCCCACAGGCGCCTTCCTGGCGGCCTCTGCGTCCTGCGGCACGGCGAACACCGCCTGCTGTTGCGGCGCCTGCTGTTGCGCGAGTTTCGCCTGGTAGCGCGCCGCCAGGTCCTTCTCGCCGGCACTGCGACTGCGCGCGATCGGTTCGTTCTTCGCGACCCGGTCCACCTGCTCGGCGCCCTCAGCCTGCGCTTCTTCCTTCCTTCGGTTCTCTTCCGCGACTTTCTTCAGGTTCCCGCTCTTGTCGTCGCGCAGGGTGTCCGCATCCCGCGCCTTCGCCAGTTTCGCCTTCTTCCCTGAACTGACCCGGCTGCCGTAGAGTGCGTCGCCCTTGAAGGCTGCCTCCTTGCTCTTTCCTCGCTCCTGTGGCGCTGCCGGGTCCGGTGCGACCTCGAGCTTGTTCTGCGCCAGCCATTCGTTGTTGAACACCTGGCCCTGCGGCTGCGCTTTCGATTCGTCCGCTGCGGTCGCCGGCGCGTCGGCCCAGTTCGCGCCGCCCTGCAACGCGCGGTTGCGGCCGAGTACCACCTTCTGTTCCGCAAACACCTCGTTGAACCGGGAGCGGTTGTCCTCGGTCACAGTCGCTTCCGCCTGCGCCGCGTTCTTGTCGAGCTGCCGCTGCACATCGACGAGCACCTTCTGCGACTCGGCGTACTGGTCGTTGACCTGGTAGTTGCTGAGCGTGCTCTGCGACATCTGCAGCTCCGCCTGCACTTGGCTCAGGTTGGCCGACGCGCGCGCCTTGGCGAACACGTTGCCGCTCTCGAGCGTCTGCATCAGGCGCTTGGCCAGGCTGCTCTGGTACGAGAGCATGCCGGCCTCGAACTCGCCCGCGGTCTCGGCTTCCTGCATGTTGCCGTCGAAGCGCAGCCACTGGTACGAGCGCGGCAGGCGCAGTTCGACCTGGCTCTGCTCCACGTTCAGGTTGACCGTGCGCAGCAGCGGCAGGCGCGAACGCGTGACCCGGCCCAGGTCGCCCAACTGCCCGCCGTACTTCAGCACCACGGTGTAATCGAGGTCGCCTGCCGCAGTCTTGACCAGCGGCACGCCGAGCCGCCGCGGGTTGGCCGCGTCCGGCGTGATCGGCTTGACCGGCTCGCCGGCGACGCGCGCGGTCCACAGCTCGGCGCTGGGCGGCAGGTCGACGAGCAGGAACTGTTCCGTGCGATTGTCGACATGGTACGTCTGTTCGGCGCGGTACGAACCGTTCCGGTCCATGACCAGCACGGTCTGCGCCAGGCCGATGCGCGCGCCCGCCGTCTCGACCGCCGTGCGCTGCTTGGTGCGGTACGTCAGGCGCAGTTTCTCGGCGTCCGGGTTGGCCACGAACGCCTGCGTCGAGCCGCCGCGCAGCAGTTCGGCGACCGCGGCCCAGTCCTTCTGCTGCCGGCTCAGCGGTTCGAGCCCCTCGGGCGTGCCGAGCACGACCTCGTCGCGACCGGCACTCTCGATGGCGACGCAGCGCCGCTCGGTGCGCCCGGTCTCGACCACCGGGATCGGCACCGCCTGCTCGTCGGCGGTGAGCAGCCGGTCGTTCTCGACCAGCACGCGGACCTGCTCGGTCAGGTCGTCCTGCAGCTCGAGCGTGACGCGGACCTGGTCGGTGCCCTGGATGCGCTCGACGCGCTTCTGGCGCAGCAGCGGCACGCTGATGCGCGCGGCCTCGAGCCACGCCGGGAGCTGGAACCGGATCTCGCGAATGCCCGCCGTGCGGATGCCGAACTCGAGCAGGATCGTTTCCTCGATGGCGCGGTCGGTGACGCGCACGTTGCTCACGGTCGTGCAGACCACGTCCGGCTTGCGCGGCACGAGCGTCAGGCGTCCGCCGTAGTTCGCGTCGCGGGTGCGGAACGCGAGGCAGGTCAGGGCGCGCTGGCTCTTCTGCAGCCACCCCTGCACCTGACCGAGCAGCAAGGTTTCGAGCCCCTTCAGGTCTTGCGTCTGCACTTCGAAGGCCGGGTCCGCCTGCACGGCGATCTCGCCCTCCTGCCGCTCGACCTCAAGCACCTCGAGGCGCGGAATGGCCACTTCGCCTAAGCTCCGGAACCGGCCCTGGATCAGCACGGCCAGCTCGCCCTGCACGCCGGCGGCGAACCGCAGCGTCACCACCTGCCGGGTCGCGTCCGTGTCCGGCACCGCGCCCCACTCGAACTCGCCCGGCGCGGAGACCGCCGTGACCTCGATCCCGGCCGGCAGCGCTACGCGCGTCCGGTACAGCGCCCGGTCGCGGACGCTGTACAACACGCGGCTCTCGAGGCCGTTCTCGCGCTCCGCCAGACGCAGGATGGTCTGCACGCGCGCCGTCGCCTTGGCCGCGATCTCGGACACCGCCAGGCGCACGCTGAACGGCATGGCTGCAAACTCGTACGCCTGGAACGGCCGGATCCCGAGCGGACTTGCGCACTCCGCAACGCTCGGCGCAGCGTTCTCGCCGCCGGCCAGTTCGGTCCGGTTCACGCCGGTCGCTTCCGTGACGCGCAGGTCGAGCACCGGACTGCGCCGGATAGCGATCCGCCCGACGTGCCGCACCGCCTCGGGCACGCCGACCGCGGGCACGGCGAACTCCTCGCTCGCGCCTGCGGAGTCCGCACGCCGTCGCCAGAGCTGGACCGTGAACTGCTCGCTGTCCTTGGCACGCTTGAGCAGCACGACTTCGAGCGTGCGCGCCGCGCCGGCCGCGCCCTGCGGCTCGCGCACTTCCCAGCCGCGCACGTTCGTGCCCTCGACCTTCTCGACCAGGTATTGCGCCGGCAGTTCGACGGTGAACGAGTCGCGCTCGACGTGGCGGAAGGTCAGGTTCAGGGTCCAGTTCAGTTGCAGCCGGTCCTCCTGCACGTCGAACGTCGCATTCGACTCGACGGTCAGCGACCGGTCGACCCGGCCCTCGCTGATCTTCGGCCGCCACTGCACGCTGAACTGCCCGTCGCCCGGAATCGCGGTGTGCAGCACCTCGCCGGCCTGCGTGTTCTCAATGGCGCGCACGGCGTAGCGAGTTCCTATCCGCACTTCCATGCCGGCTGCGGGCACGCGCCAGTCGACCGCCGTGCCGGCTGCGGCCGGGAGCCGGCCTTCAGCCACGCGCCAGCCGCCGCGCCGATCCAGCTTCAGACGCAACGCCAGGTCGAGCCGGTGCCGGCCTTTGCCGGTCACGTAGAGCACGATGGGTGCGGGGCCTGCAGGGCGCGGGGCCGCCTGCTCCACGGCCTGTTGCGCGGCGATGTTCGTTTGCAGGTCCGAGGTTGTCTGGGTGGCGACGCGCTCCCCGGACCGCCTGAAGGCGGGACTACGAGCCTGGGGCGCGCCCGTTTGTAGTTCCGCGTTTACGCGGTCCCCGGGTTGCGCCGAACCGATGCGCGCCGGCTGGCCGTCGAGGTCCGCGCGCGCCAGCACGCCGCCGTCGAGCGGCAGGGGGATTGTCACTGTGTCGGCGGCGTAGACGTCGAGATCGAGCGCGCCCTGGACCAGCAGGAAGGCGTCGCCTTCGAGTGTGCCCGTGTAGCTCGCGCCGGCCAGTGCGTACGGTGCGGGCGGCGGCGTCTGTTCGCGGGTCAGGTCGGGATTCGCCAGTTTCCAGAGTTCGAGATAGCGCCGGTGCGGAATCAGCAGTCCGTCCGTGGCGCGGTCGCCGGCGTCCGGCGCGTCCGGGTCGTACGGCACGACCAGCACGTCGTCCGGCACCGCCACGGGCGGATCGTTGACCTCGTCGAGGACCTGGCGGAGCAGGTCCTCGACGTTCGAGGGGGCGGGGATGGGTGCCTGAGTCGCGGCTTTAGCCGGAAGCCTGCCGCTGGCTTTAGCCTGCGGCAGAAACGCCTGGGCCACGAGACGTTGCGGTGTCGACGCGGGTGCGGCGGCGTGGCTGGGATGGCGTCTTGCAGGACCGCTCTGCGTTCCTGCTGCGACGCCACTACAAACGGCGCTGGCCGGCTGAGTCGTCCCGTAGCGCTGGATTGGCAGGACGGCGTTCGTAGTGGGGTCGCAGGTCCGTCCGGGACGGCGGACCAAGACCCCATCCGTCGCGCACGAGCCTGCCCGCGCGGTTGGGCCGGTTCCCTCTGCAGGCTGCGCAATACCGATGCCCAGCAGCACCAGCACGACGATCGTCGCCGGCTTGAGCCCGGCGGGCGCGCCGCGCTTCGCCCGGCCCTCACGCACGGCGCGCAGCACCAGTGCCGCGAGCAGGTAGTACACGATCAGCACGCACCCGGCATAGAACGCGCCGTTCAGGACCAGTGCGAGGTTCGCAAGACCCGGAATGGCCGGCACCAGCGCACTGACCGCCAGCACGGTCCCGACCCACGCCGACTTGTCCTTCGTGTTGCGTCCGGTCATGGCCATGCCGCACACGAGCACGGCCAGGCCGAGCGCCCACGCCAGTGCGCCGAACCGGCGCTGGTTCAGGACCGTGACCCGCAGCCACGGCACCGTGCCCAACCCGCGGAACGCCACCGGCTCGCCCGTGCTGTCCAGCTCGATCTTCAGACTGCGCAAACCCTCGACCGCACCGCGACGCTTGGCCTTGCCGGCCAATTGCACCTTCTCCATCTCAACGCGGTCCGGGGCGGTCTGGATACGGGCTTCTAGCTGCCTCTTGTGCTCCATAAGCATCTTGACGATCTTGTCCATCTCCTCGCGCTGCGAAGGTTTTCTCTCGGCGATCTTGAGACAGTCTCCGATGATCCTGTCGCAGGCTTCAGGAGTCTTCAAGCCCGCCCAGGCAGACGCATCGATGCCGCGTTCAGCCGGTATCCTGAGAGGCACGGGGCTGGTGTTGGAGGCCAAGAGCTCGGGTGGTTCCGGCTTCTCGTCGGATTTTGCCATCTCCTTGGCCTTCCCCTCGTTCTCGAGTCGTTGGAGTTCTTGGATCACCTTGGGATCCAGTTCCTTGACCTCCATTTCCTGGATCGAGCATTCCACGTCGGTTGGGGCCTGTGGCATGGCAATACATGCCGCCTTCCGCTCGGTGAAAGAGGCGATCACAAAAGACAAAGCGAGAATGGCTGCAATCGCCGCAGCGCCGGCAAGAACCGTCACCAGCCGGATCTTCCCGGCCATCACCCCCCAGACGACCAGCACGACAAGCGCCAGCGCGCCGACCAGGGCGATCACGATCGCGATGGCATTCACGAGTTGGTCGAGTCGCGAACTACCCATGATGTGGAAGATGCCCCTCTCCCACCCGACGCCGCCCGCCCACGACATGAGTTCTTGCACGGCGGGCTTGGCGGTGTGAAGCGCGACGGGGGTGACGCTGCCTTCGGCGCGGATGACGCGGTACCCGGTCGGGAGGCGCACGTCCCACTTCAGGTCCGTTACCGGAACTTCGATGAACTGCGCGACGGAATTGGCTTGTAGTTCCGCGTTTACGCGGTCCCCCGTGGCGGCGCGCTCTCCGGACCCGGACCGCCTGAAGGCGGAACTACGAGCCTCGGACGCCTCCATCTCCACCCGGTCTTCGGCGCCGGCGTGCAGGAACAGGCGCGGGGCGGGCACGGCCAGGTGGCGGCGCCAGAACCCGAACCAGTGCTCGGGCGTTTCGTAGGTGAGACGCAGGTCGCGGACCGCGCCGTCCGGCCCAGCCGGCAGATCGAGCAGGATCCCCGCGGCGTCCTGCTGCGGCCGCACGGGCGCACCGTCGAGCGTGACGGACCACAGGGTCGCGTCGGACGGGAGCTGGATGCGCACGAACAGCGACTTGGTGCGGATCAGGAACCGCGCCGCGGACTCGCACACGCCGTTGAGCGAGAACACGCTCGTCAACTGCGCGTTCTGGATGATCGCGGGCGGAAGGCCGGATACCGGGTGCCGCTCGATGCTGACGCGCACGGCGGGCGGGTCGCCGACAAACCCGTACACGCCGAGCAGGCGCTTGCCCGGCTGGTAGTGCGCGTCGACCAGTTCGCCAATGTCGACCCGGCGCGGCGGGTTCGCAATGCGCACGTCGAGCTCCGCACTGCCCTCGATCGACACCAGCCCGGACTGGTACGCGACCCCGTCCGCCTTCACCACCGGCAACGCCACCTCGACCGCAGTGCTGCTGCGGTCTTCGCGCAGAGTGGCCGGAGCGTCTCGCTCCGGCGTCTGCGGGACCGAGCCGGTCCCGCCACTTTTCGGGGACACCCCAGACTGAGCCCTGGCAGCATTGGTTTCGCCCCCCACGGCCATCTTCTCGTCCTTCCCCTCGACACTCTCCTGAAAGTCCACGCTCAGCCGGACTTGCCCCGTGCGCGGTTCGTCGAGCAGTGCGGTCCAGCGGCGGCCGGTCGGGGTCTCCTCGGCGGTGTATTCCTTGACGGTTACGCCGTCCTGGCCCTGGATGGTCAGCGCGGCCGGCGTGGTGGCGGGCAGGACGAGTGCGAGCCGGCGCGCCCGCGCCTGGTCGATGGTGTAGATCAGTTCGCAGTGTGTGTCGATGGTGGCCGTCTCGATGCGGAAGAACGAGTACGTCTCGGCGGTCACGCGCGGCGCGACGCGTTCCAGAGCGAGCTGCGCTTTCCACGGCTGGCTCTCGTACCGGAACGCAAGATTGGTCGGGGTGTCGCCCAGGCCGTTCGCGGCCTTCTCGTTCTCGTCGAGCGGGGTGAGCCCGGCAATCTCGTCGGGCCGGACGCGGATGTCGTCGCGCGCGGTCACGGCCAGGACGCCGGTGTCGCGCGCGGCGCCCTGCACCGCGAACACGGGGAATGCCAACGCCTGCGCCTGCCACGCGTCGAACCATTCCTTGGGCACGTGTCGGGCGCTGAACAGGACGCGGCCCTCGTGGCCGGGCAGGACGCCTTCGGGCAGGCGCACGTCGATCCGCGCCGAACCGTCCGGCTGCACGTAGCGCTCGAACTCGAGCGGGTTCGACTTCACATCGATCACCTGCAGGACTTCCCAGCCGGCGGGCACGGCAAAGCTCAGGCCGAAGCATTTCTCCTCGTCGGGCTCGATCCGGAACGTGCCCTGCACGTCCGCGCCACTGTCGCCGAGCGTGAGCCAGAGCGTGGTGGTGACGGCGATCTTCGCGGGCGGGACGCTGAAGCGCGCGGTGAGGTCGAACACGCTCTGCGGTGCGTAGTACGCCGCGACCGGCCGGATCCGCGGCGCGCCCGGCTCGGCCAGGAGCACGGTGCGCGGCAACGCCTTGAGGATCACGGCGTTGTCGATCGGGATGAGTCCGGTTGCGGTGATCGCATCGACGCGCAACCGCTCCTCGACGAGGAGCCCGAGCACGGCGACATGCCCGGCGACGTCGAGCGGCTCGAACCGCGGCAGATGCCAGTCGGGTGTTGCTGCTGGAGCACCAGGGACGGCCGCGAGTTGCGCAGTCCGCAGCCGCTGCGCACACATGCTGAGCACGATGTTGCCCGTGGTATCGTCGCGGAGCTTGACGACGAGCACGCTGCGGTCGGCCTCGCGCTGCACCGCCCAGGTCGCGAGCGCCGGCGACTCGACGGACGTGACCTCGAACCCGGCCGGCACCGCGAAACGCTGGTCGGCAATCGCGCCGTGCAGGATGTCGAGCGATACGGTGGCGTGCAACCGCTCGCAGGCTTGCGTGACTTCGTCGATCAGGACGGTGCGCGCGACGACGACACGCTCTTTGCGCTTGAGGTGGCTGTTCAGGGTCATGACGAGCGAGACCGGGCCGGACTGAGGCAGGAGCTCGAACCGGGTCTGAGCGGTCTTCTCGTCAAGGACACGGCTGATCACTGCGGCGCCGCTCTTGATCTCGACGTCGCCGGGTGCGGTGAGGTGCAGGCGTGTGGCGGCCGGGGTCGGCAACTGGAACTGCAGGACCTGCCGCGCGGCGGTGGTCTGGACGGGCGCGAAGGCCGCGAGCGTGAGCGCGTGCCGGCCTTTGCCGTCGACGAACAGGAGCAGGCGTCCGTCGTCGGCCTGACCGATGGCGGCGCCGTTGCCGTCGAGCTGGGCGCGGCTGAGCGTAACGCCACTGACGTCGAGCGGTACGGTGTGGAGGCCGTCCTCGAACCCGGTGACTTCGAGCGTTCCGGCGATGTCCGCACGGTCCGGTGCGAGCGTGATGGTGTAGTCGGCAGACACGAGCAATGCGTCGATCGGCGCCTTGTGCGCGGCCGCTTTCTTCGCCTTCTGCAGCAACGCCTCATACTCGGTGCGCGGCAGCAAGACGCGGTCCGCCTCCGCACCCAGCACGACCCGCAACGCCTCGAACGGCACGCGCAACTCGCGCACGGGCACGGAGGTCTCGTCCGGTGCCGACGCGGCTGCGGCAAAGGCGGGGATGCTGGTCAGTATGGCGAGGCTCAACGCCAAGAGGAGGCGGGGGCGCTGCCCCCACACCCCCGCCGGGAAGGACCATTGGCCCTTCCCGGACCCATCCCGGGGCATTGGCAGTGCGGTGTGAGTGGGGCGTCCAGACTCCCACGGGACTCCCTCGATGCTG